>CAJMPU010000009.1 GCA_905215505.1 uncultured bacterium | reverse complement strand
CCTGTCGTTAAATCCGGAATACGCGCAGAAATTCAAAAGGATTCAAGAAGGGGACGTTCGGGATGCCGATGATCTTGTCGCGGAGCTGATAAGGGGAGGCATCCTAGTCAATGAGGAGAGGGACGAGCTTGGGGAGATCAGGTTGCAAAGTCGCGCCGCGCGCTTTGCGAATACTGCTCTGTCCCTTACCATTGCGCCAACGATGGCTTGCAACTTTTGCTGTCCCTACTGCTATGAAAAGGGACAGGCGTACACGACGATGGGCGAGGAGGTTTTGACACAGCTCTCCAAGTTCGTGAAAGATTACTATCCTGGTATCGCAAGTCTCTCAGTTGGATGGTACGGCGGCGAGCCTCTGCTCGGAATGAAGATGATCGAACGGATTACGTCGGATCTGAAAGATGTCGTGGGGCCAACGTGTGAATATTCCGCATCGATAGTGACAAATGGCTATCTGCTGACGCCTGATGTTGCAAGGAGGCTCGCGGCATGTGGTGTGACGAGCGCGCAAGTGACTATAGATGGATCGAAGTCGGATCACGATTCGAGAAGGATTCTTCACGACGGAAGCCCTACATACGAACGTATTCTCAAGAACGTCAAAGAGTGTGCCGACATCATCGATATTTCGATAAGGAGCAACGTCGACAAGACCAACATCGAGGCCGCTCAAGAGCTATTGGATTATCTCGAGCTAAATGGCCTGATGAATAAGGTTCACTTCTATTTAGCCCCTGTTGACGATATCAATCAGGTATGTGCGAACGACAGCCACTGCTTTACTGTAAAAGAGTTCTCGTATGAGGAGACTGAGTTTTATAAAAGGGCAATTGCGCGGGGCTTCAAAGTTCAACCTTTTGGTGGGACGAATTTCGGGATATGTTGCGCCGTTGGAATCAACTCGTACGTGGTTGATCCCGTCGGAGATTTGTATAAGTGCTGGGATGACATTGGAATGAAGGAGCGGAGGGTCGGAACTATTTTCGAGCCGCCAATGTTGAGCAAGAACATGATTAACTGGATGGCATATGAGCCGGATGACCCGGAATGCCAAGAGTGCTTTGCTTTTCCCATGTGCATGGGAGGGTGCCCCAACCACGCCTTAAACGGTGAGGGGAAACGTTGCGTTTCCTTCCGGTATGATGCCGAGCAAAAAATGCTGCTCTCCCAGATGATGAATACGGCAAAACGGGGTGCGGGGCAAAATGAGGCTGATGCTTAATCTCTGTAGAAAATATATACTGGGCGGTCGATTCTACGCCTATCTTGTCGTAACAGTTTTGGTCGGGCTGCTTGCGCTTGCGGGTCCCTTTCTTACCGGCATAGTGGTAAACCGATTGGCGATGCCGGCCAGCGCCGATCTTGCCGCCGTTCTCGTTTGTTGCCTTATTTTGGTTGCGGTCCAAGCGGTTCGAGCGGGACTAGTGTATTGCTCAGAGATGCTGTACATCAACCTTCAGTCGCATGCGGGGTTCGGCTTAAATGCGGATACGCTTGAGCACGTGAAGCACCTTCCCCAGGCATTCTTCGAGGGCTTCAACGCGTCGTATTATAACCAGCAAATCAATCACGACGCTAATGACCTTGTCATCTTCGTAATCAACTCGGTTGTGGGGGTTTCAAGCAACGTTATCACCCTTTTGTCCGCCCTGTTTGTTCTCGGTAGCCTGAATATCAAGTTGAGTGTGGTCTGCCTTGTTCTTGCGGCAGCGAGTGCCGCTTTTTATGCGGTTTCACGCGCAAGGCTGTTTGAGAGAAGTTTTGACGTACAAGAGCAGAGCGCGAGGTTTTTTTCCTGTCTACAAGATCAGTTGGAGAAAGTTGATTTCATCCGCAAACATGCTTTGTTCGATAGGTCCCGCGCTGTACTGGTCGAAGCTTTTAATGGGCTCTATCCAACGATGAGAGCAAATCAGGAAGTAGGGTCTAGATTTACCTTTGGCAACGCGTTGGTCGCTTCCGCCGCTCAAGGATGTCTTCTTGCTGTGGGCGCGGTTGAAGTGATGGGCGGGAGACTGTTGCCTGGTTTTCTCGTGACTGCTGTTGGATATTATTCGAACTTAAGCTCAGCGGTACAGTATTTGTTGGGCTGGGGAAGGGATTACCAGACTAATCGCGTATGCTATGAGCGGCTGAAAAGAATTTGGGATGTCCCGGTGGAAGCGAATGGCAAATTGGCGCTTGGTCCGATTGAGGAAATCCGTCTAGAGAACATCAAGCTACGTTATCCAGGGGCGGAAAGGGTCGCGTTAAGCATTGAGGGGCTCGCGTTTTCCAGGGGTCGGCTATATGGAATCTCGGGGCCGAATGGTTCGGGGAAGAGCTCGCTGCTGTCAGTGATATTGGGGCTATATCCAGATGACACAGAAGGGGCCGTTCGCTACAACGGGGTGTCACAGCGTTGCATCGATCGATATGCATTGCGGCGGTGTCGAGTCAGCATTACGGAGCAAGAACCCCCTATCGTTGAGGGGACGATTCTCGATAATCTTACGCTGCTTTCTGATGATTACGAGATGGATAAGCTGAATCGGATGCTTGTCATATTGGGGCTAGACGAAATGGTTGCTTCTGTGGAGAACGGGGCAACGGCGATGCTTGACGGCGGGAAAGGAGGGGTGTCCGGCGGCGAGAAGCAAAAGATTGCAATTGTGAGACAGCTGTTGAAATCGCCGGACGTTATGCTTTTTGATGAACCGACCTCAGCACTTGATGCGAAGAGTCGAGGCGCGCTGATCAAATTGCTTCATGAAATTAAGAGAGACCATATTGTAATCGTTGTCACTCATGACGAGGAGATGCTTGCCGCCTGTGACGAGGTCATTTCGACGGCTGGATGATTATCGGATTGTGGCGTTGAAGACCAAGAAACTTGAAATGGCGTGGGCTCTGGGTAGGTCTCCACGGGTACGCCGTCGGTGCTGTACTCGACCGCCCGGCAAGAAGGTTTTATAGCGTGTTTCCCCAGAGAGGTCCCTTTGTCCGGTGGTGGCGAGGGGAGCCTCTCTTTTGCTCACCTCTTGCGGCGGAGGGGGACACCATGCGCCTATGCAGGACAAACTGCGCGTTCTTGTCGAATGATGGGCTATGTGTAGAGATGATGGTCTCGGGTAGAGGCCGTGTCGCGCTCGGCTGCGATGAGCCAGGCAATTCAATCTTCATCCGGGAGGGCCTTGGCAAGACAAGCAGGGCGAAGACCTTGGCGACGTTCGGGAGCCGTGTGGCGCCCGGCTCCACGCTCATCCACGACATGGAGCCGGGCGCCACACGGCTCCCGTCAACAATCTGTCACTGAAGAGCCAGCACTACAACGCGAAGCTGCTCAAGGGCGTTCCCGACGGCCAGAACCCGCTGGGGCCCGTGAACCGGATGCGCTACTTCATGCAGTGCTTCCTGAGGGCTCATCCCGGCTCCAACCGGGACGACATGCGGGGCTGTGGCTATGAGTCCGCCCGAGGACAAGCTTGAGAAGGTCGCGATGGTGCTCGATCGGGCAATGCGATACCCGAAAACGCTCAGGTTCAGGCAGTTCTATGCAAGAAAGCCCAGTTCAGATGAGTTCGACGAGCAATATTTATCAACACAGTGCAAGGGGGGGATTATATTTGTATTTCATCCGTGTTGAGCTTCACACGGTGCGCGACTCATCGCAAACTGGCGGGCGCAGCGGAAAGAAAACCGACTGCAGACGAACGATCGATATCGGGAGCAAATAGCCACCGGATGCTTTTCGGTCTCCTACGCGTCGACCTCCGCGATTTCTTCTGCGTCTCGCCAAGTTGAAAGGAGCGATGTCGAAAACTCCTTTTCGGTTAGCGTCAAGACATCCTTCACGCAAAAACCTTTCAATTTGTCAGGAAGCCCAAAACGCGCTTTTTTCCTAATCGAGCTGGCAACCCGCTTCAACGCGGTCTTGTTCTTGTCCTCGTTGTATACCAAAACAAAGACGCAGTGCTCGCGAAACCATCTCGTCCTCTTTCCCCACAGGTCCGAGCAGATCAAAACGCTGTCCTTGCACTTCTCGATGAGGGCGTCCCTTTGGCCAAGATTGATACCAAGCTCTTCGTCATCCTTGGGATTGAGCCTCTTCCCCAGCGTCTCCTTCAGACTGCCGTTTTTAAATTCGACTAGATATAACGTTTCCCGATCGCAATACAGCGCATCGGCGGAGCGCGGGAGTTGCATCCACCTATTGACCTTCTTGCAGTAGCATTCTTTAACAGAGTCAAAATTGACAACAGGCAAATCGTCATCCACAAGAGAGACGCTCCCGTCTCTGGATGTTTTGGAGATGGTCGACGTGCAGTCCCTTAGGATACAGGTCCTGCAACGGGAGCAACCATCGCTGCCATCTGGCACCGCGGGAGAGTTCGGATGAGGGCAGGAGGCGCACAGGTCGCTACTCAAGGCCGTACTCCTCCCTCTCAAGCGTATCAAAAGGAGCCGCCAGCTTCTCGTAGGCGACCTCAGTCGAGCCGGTTATATCGGCAAAGCGAGAGCGTCCATCAGTGCAGGTCTCCGCAAGATAATATGAGCACAATCCATCAACAGCGTGCTTCTTAGAATACACTTCGATCGCATTCAGGAAATATGGACTATGGGTGCTCATTAAGACGTGCATCCCGAGCTCTTTCTGGAGCAGCACGATTATCTCGGCGAAGGCCAGCTGCCATGCAGGATGAAGATGAATCTCGGGTTCATCGAGGATAATAGTCCCTCCGGCATCTAGCGCGCCGGACTTCAAGAGCACCTTCATGATGGCGAACGTCTTCAAGCCAGCAGAAAGGTTCCCAGGCTCCAACCCCCGAGCGAAGCCCTCTTCGAGATACGTAAGGTGACCGCGACTTTCGCTCCTCTCGAAATGCCCCGGACATAAGGAGGAAACCTTGTCCATGAGAACCTTCAGGTGTCGCTCCTTCGCGATCTCTTCGAACAGCGAGGACTCGCTGTCATCGTTACGGATGGTCGCCTGAATCAAATCTTGCCGCAGCTCCTCCTGGTGTCCAAGGAGGGGCTTGAACCGAAAAGCGGGGCCGTAGGGTCCTCCGAGAGAATCGATCAGGAACGGGTCGTCCAGATAATGCGCCCTGAATCGCAAAACCCTCCTATCGTGCACCTCCGCCACCTCGTCACTTGCAACCGAGAAAACCGTAGATGCGTCCTTTATCTGGAGTTCGACCTTCCCGGGCTCTTCGCCGAAAACCGAATTGATCTGGCCGTTGAACTCGCTTCGGAACCTGTTTGTCGCAATCGCACGAAATACCTCATCATCGGAGATATCCATGATCTCGATAATCTGATCGGCAACTCCTGCTACGCCATTCGTGAAATCGGATTCGATCTCACGGGAGATCTCCTCCCCGTAATACTCCTTTATCTCATCAATAAGCTCGTCCCTCGTGCACTCGCCCGAAAAAACCCTGTCGATGAAACTATTCATTCTTCCAGCAGTTCGCCTGTGGCGAGACGTGGAGTCGAGAGGGCTTCCCACATATGCCTTCCTGATGGCGCGCTCAACACTATTGCGCCTCATGCGGTCGATTTTGTTCTCCGAATCGGACATGCTGTTGAAGGCCGCATAAAGCGCTTTTCCAACCGTGCTTTTCCCCGTCCCGTTCTCCCCGGCGATCACGGCAATACCATTAATCTCGATATCGGCCTCAGCGACCCTGCCGATGTTTTTCATCTTGATTTTCAATGCATATCACCAGCTCTAAACTCGCGAGACTCAATAGCTCGATTATCGCACAGAGAGATCGACTTCTCGAGGACTCCCTAAATGGAACGCGCGGTGAGGACATGGCTCGCCGCCGTCCGCTTCGCGTTCGCGCGGGGGAAGGTGACGACCAGGGACCTCTCCGGGCTCATCGAGAGGAGCGCCAGATTCTCCTCGTCCATTTGAACTGTATCGTATTCAAGGACACTTGACTTAGAGGAATGGCGTTGAGCGGCGATAATCGTTTCAGCGCCAAAAAGAAAGGAGTGTCAGTCATGGCAGACGGGCCCTCCTACACAGCGGGGTACCGCGCCGAGGCCGCAGACTTCGCCGCCGCGTCGGGGAAGCCCATCGCCCAAGTGGCAGCCGACCTCGGCATCAACGAGAAGACCCTGGGAAGATGGGTGACGGTCAGGAAGAAGGAGCTGACCAACCACCCGGTCGCGGCGGCCGCAAGTGCATGCGCGAGCTCGAGCTCGAGAACGAGTTCCTAAAAAGCCCCGACCTCACATTGGAGGCCGGGGCCAGTAGATTTTTGGGACATGTCTAGAAATCTACCCATGCAGGAAGCGGCATGTGCCGAGCATGTCGCGTGCTAGGTTTTGAGGCATGCCACAAAACCTAGCACGGGGGAGTGGCTACTCGGCGTCGGCGAAGCCGTTGGGGTTATGGCTCTGCCAATTCCAGCTGTCGCGGCACATGTCCGCGATGTCGTACTGGGCCTTCCAGCCCATCATGCGTTCGGCCTTGGAGGCATCGCACCAGTTGGCGGCGATATCGCCGGCACGGCGCTCGCGAATCACGTAGGGCAGCTCCTTGCCGCAGGCCTTGGAGAAGGCGGCGACGACCTCGAGTACCGAGGTGCCGGTGCCGGTGCCCAGGTTAAAGATCTCGACGCCGGTCTTGCCGTTCATCCAGTTGAGGGCGGCAACGTGACCGGATGCCAGGTCGCACACGTGGATGTAGTCGCGCACGCCGGTGCCGTCGGGGGTGGGGTAGTCGTTGCCAAAGACCTGAACGGCCTCGAGCTTACCGACGGCGACCTGGGCGACGTAGGGCACCAGGTTGTTGGGGATGCCCTTGGGGTCCTCGCCGATCAGGCCCGACGGATGGGCACCGATGGGATTGAAATAACGGAGCAGCACGACGTCCCACTCGGGGTCGGCGGTGTGGACGTCCATGAGGATCTGCTCAATCATCCACTTGGTCCAACCATAGGGGTTGGTCGCGGGCTTCTTGGGGTCTTCCTCGGTGACGGGCGGATTGTCCGGATCGCCGTAGACGGTCGAAGAGCTCGAGAAGATGATGGACTTACAGCCGTGGTTGCGCATGACATCGATGAGCACCAGGGTGTTCTCGATATTGTTGTGGTAGTACTCGACGGGCTTGCTCACCGACTCGCCAACGGCCTTAAAGCCGGCGAAGTGGATGACGCGGTCGATCTGGTGGGTATCGAAGATCTTGTTCATCGCATCGCGGTCGAGCACGTTGGCCTCGTAGAAGGTGAGGTTCTTGGCGGCCTCGTCGCCCACGATGGTCTTGACGCGGTCGATGGCAACGGCGCTGGAGTTGGAGAGGTCATCGACGACGACAACCTGGTAGCCACCCTCGAGCAGCTGAACGACGGCGTGCGAGCCGATAAAGCCGGCGCCGCCGGTAACGAGGACGCAGGTGTCTTTGGGGTCGAGTGCTTTGGACATGTAGTCTCCTATCGAATCAGGAACACTTCTTGAGGGGAGTATAGCGCAGCTGGGGGCGCCCAAAACACGCGGGGCAGGAAAACCAGAGGATTGATGTTAACGTACTCATAGGGTGTTATTTGCATAATCCTTACCTTTGGTGTGGGACGTATTTGCGAGCCGCTGACCATGCTTTTCCAGCCGTTCGTGGAAATAGTTGGGACAAGCGCGATGTGCGTTAATATGTTTGAGTTGAGCGACATATAAATAAGCATGTAACGGAGTACATATGTCACCAAACAACGATTCCATCTTTACGCAGGAGCTTTCGCGCCGCACTGCCCTTAAGGCTCTTTTCGGCGCCGCTTCTGCAGCCGTTCTTTTTGGTCTGCCCGCTCGCGCCCATGCTGCGGAGGCCACCAAGGAAACCACCGACAAGCTCAATGCGGCCCAGGCTCAGCTTGACGAGGTCCAGGCTCAGCTCGACAGCATCGCAAATGAATACGCGGCGCTGGCCAACAAGAACGCCCAGACCCTCAACGATATCGAGAGCGTACAGGGCCAGATTGACAGCACGCAGGCGCAGATTGACGAAAAGAAGGCCGAGCTAAAAAAGAAGCGCGGCGATCTTTCCGATCGCGTTTCCGCCAGCTATAAGTCGGGCGGCACCAGCATCCTGTCGCTGCTGCTCGCCTCGGGCTCGTTTGAGGAGCTCGTTGCCAATGCGCACTATGTTGAGAAGATCAACAAGAGCGACCGCGACGCCATCGAGGATATCCAGACCATCCAGAAAGAGCTCGATACGCAGAAGTCCGAGCTCGAGTCGCAAAAAGCCGACTTAGAGAAGCTCAAGGACCAGCAGACTGCCCAGATGCAGGACATGCAGGCCAAGCAGCAAGAGGTCCAGACGGTTCTGAACGGCCTCTCCGACGACGTCAAGGAGCTCATGGCTCAGCGCGATTCCGAGATTCTCGCTGCCGCCCAGGCTGAGGAGGCTGCCAAGAAGGCTGCCGCTGCTGCGGATGCCGCAAACAAGAACAATTCCTGCTCGGGTGGTTCGAGCTCGGGTGGCGGATCGTATGCGCCCGGAAATCCGCAGCAGAATCCCGGCTCGGGCAAACAGCAGGCTGTCGTCAACGCATGCTACTCCACGCCTTCGCCTGGCCTAAACTGGTGCGCCGCCTGGGTCACCAACGTCTTCCGCAACGCCGGCGTGGGCTACTTTGGCGGCAACGCGTGCGACATGTTTAACGCCTGGTGCTACAGCTCCGATCGTTCGGCGCTGCAGGTGGGCATGATCGTGGCCGACTCGTCGCACAGTGGCACCGGTATGCCGGGTCTGCTGTACGGACACGTGGGCATCTATGTTGGCGGCGGCATCGTTATGAGCAACGAGGGCTCCATTACGTCTAAGTCACTTGATGCGTTTATTCGGTTCTACGGTACTGGCTCTGGCGTGCGCTGGGGCTGGCTCGGCGGTATTGCGCTGTCGTAACGCAAGTTGGGCCGCGTGCCCGCCCGCAATATACTTGATTGCCTGCTCGGGCAGTCCTGCGCAAGACGAAGGCCACATTAAGTGGCCTTCTTTGCGTGCGGAACTCGCGATCAATCAAATATATTGCGGGCGGGCACGCGGCCCTCTCGGGTTCGGGGCGCTACGCACCGGATTGGTTGTCTGAATAAAAGAAAGTGAAGGCCCCTTTCGGGGCCTTCTTTTTTAGAGGAATTCGCCGACTCGGTGGACTTCGGGTTGTAGGTCCACTCCGAATTGGTCTTTGACGGTTGCTTGGATGTGGCGGATGAGTTCGTCGACGTCGGCGGCGGTGGCGTGGTCGGCGTTGACGATGAAGCCGCAGTGTTTTTCGCTCACCTGGGCGCCGCCGACGGCATGGCCGCGCAGCCCGGCGTCCATGATGAGCTTGCCGGCAAAGTGGCCCTCGGGGCGCTTGAAAGTGGAGCCGGCGCTCGGCATGTCGAGCGGCTGCTTGTCCTCGCGGCGTTGGCGGTAGTCGTCCATGTCGGCCTTGATCATCGCGGCGTTACCCGGGGCGAGATTGAAGGTGGCCGAAAGCACGATGAAGCCGTCGTCGGCGATGCGGCTCTTGCGATAGCCCAGATTGAGCTCGTCGACATCGAACTCGATGATGCTGCCGCTACCGCGGGTGCCGTCGTCGAGCGCGCGGGCGGGCTTATAGACGCGCACGGACTCCAAAACATCGGCCATGCAGGCGCCGTAGGCACCGGCGTTCATATAGCAGGCGCCGCCGACCGAGCCGGGGATGCCCGAGAGGGGCTCCATGCCGGTGAGGCAGGCTTCGGCTGCCGCGGCCGAAACATCCGAAAGCAGCGCACCGGCTGCTGCCGTAACGTGCGTGCCGTCGACGGTAATGGCGGAGAGGCCCTCGCCTAGCGCTACGACGACGCCGCGTATGCCCTTGTCGCCGACGAGTAGGTCGGAGCCGTTGCCCACGATGGTGAGTGGCAGATCGCAGCGAAAGCAGGTATCGAGTGTGGCGACGAGGCCCTGCTCGGTGTCGGGCGTGACAAAGACGTCGGCCGGGCCGCCAATCTTAAACGTGGTGTGCTCGCGCATGGGCTCGCTCATCAACACGTTGTCCTCGCCGGCAACGCCAGCGAGCGCGCACAGCAGGTCCTCGTTAAAAAAGTCGTTCTCGTGCATCCGAATATCCGCCTTTTGGTGGTCGTTGTCATCAATCGACTGCAATATACCCCACCTGGACGTATTTGGTGCGCTGGCGGCGATAAAACAGCCGTCTACCGGATTGGTAAAGTGTTTATCATCGAGGTAGAGGGGCAGTCGCTATACTTTCAAGAGATTGCGCGTAAACCCGGAAGGAGCGAGATGGCCAACAAAGTCACCCTCAAGCAGATCGCCCAGGAGGTGGGGCTTTCCCCTTCGTCGGTCTCGCTTGTTCTCAACAATCGGCCTTGTCGCATCTCGGAAGAAAACCGCAAGCTCATCAAGGAGGTCGCGGCGCGCAACCACTATGTTCCCAACCAGATTGCGCGCAGCCTGGTCATGCGCGAGTCACGCACCCTGGGCCTTATCGTCCCCAACATCGAGAGCCGCTTTTTTGCCTCACTTGCCGGTAGCTTGGAAAAGCGCTGCCGCGAGGACGGCTATGCGCTCTTTATTACCAGCTCGGGCGGAAGCGCCGACGACGACTTGGAACTGCTGCGCCAGCTGGTGACGCGCGGCGTCGATGGTGTCTTCCTGGTGGTAGGCGACGAGTTCTCGGACGACCGTGCCCTGCGCGAAGAGGTCAGCCATCTACCCATCCCTGCCGTGATGGTCGACCGCGCCATTGAGGGGCTCGAGTGCGACAAGGTGATGTTCGACCACGAGATGGGTGGCTATATGGCTACCCGCTATCTGATCGAGCAGGGCCACCGTCGCATTGCCTGCTTGGTTAATGCGCGTCGTTCCAATACGGGTCGCAAGCGACTTGCCGGCTATGAGCGCGCGCTGCGCGAGGTTGGCCTGCCTATCGACGCGCGTTTGGAGTTTGAGAGCGAGTACTACATTCCGAGTGCCTACGAGGCCTCGGAGGCGGTGCTCGCAACCGACGCCACTGCCGTGTTCGCAAGCTCGGACAATATTGCCCTCGGTTTGCTCAAGCGTTTGCACGAGATGGGGAAGAGCATCCCGGGCGATATTTCGGTGGTGAGCTATGACAACTCGGCGGCCGACGTTCTCTTTGAGCCGGCGCTGACCGCCATTGAGCAGGATCCTGGTGTCCTCGCGGAACATGCTTTTGGCTGCATGTCCAAGCGTCTTGCCGGTAGGGGCGGTAGGCGTGCCGAAGAGGTCGTCCTGGAGCCGGCGCTTATCGTTAAGGGCAGCGTGCTCGAGCTTACTAAACATAACTAAACGCGTTTATCAATTTGCAGAGACCGAATGTGGAGCACCTGTGGCAGACAATGCCGCAGGTGAATGTCGCGTTTTGTTGATCGATGTGATTGATCAGGGTGATAAAACGTTTTTTCACCCTGATAAAACGTTTTAGCAAATATACTAGTCCCAACGAATGGTTGCCGTATTGGAGGGCGACCGCACAGCGGAGGGACATAAACAATGGCTAAAACACTGGGGACGCCGTGGCAAAAGCTGGGCCACGAGGTGCCGGCTTCCGAGCTCGAGGGTGTCGACCTGTATTGGCGTGCATCGAATTATCTGTCCGTCGGTCAGATCTACCTTCGCTCTAACCCGCTCATGCGCCCCGACTTTGTCGATGAGAAAACCGGTGAGGTGCGCGACTTTGGTCGCCCGGACGTTAAGCACCGCCTGGTCGGTCACTGGGGCACCACGCCCGGCATTAACTTTCTGTTCGGTCATGTCAACCGCCTCATCGCCGATCACAACCAGAACACGATCTTCTTGATGGGCCCGGGTCACGGTGGTCCCGCTGGCACCGCCCAGTCGCTGCTCGATGGTACCTACCGCGAGATTCGCCCCGACATTACCAATGACGAGGCCGGCCTGCAGAAGTTCTTCCGCCAGTTTTCCTACCCCGGCGGTATTCCGAGCCATTTTGCGCCTGAGACGCCTGGCTCCATCCACGAGGGCGGCGAGCTCGGCTACACGCTCAGCCACGCCTACGGTGCCGTCATGGATAACCCGAGCCTGCTGGCCGTGGCTGTGGTGGGCGACGGCGAGTCCGAGACCGGTCCGCTCGCGACCTCTTGGCAGTCCAACAAGCTCGTGAACCCGGCAACCGATGGTATCGTCCTACCGATCCTGCACCTCAACGGCTACAAGATCGCCAACCCCACCATTCTTGCCCGCGTGTCCGACGAGGAGCTCACCAAGTTCTTTGAGGGCATGGGCTATAAGCCGCATTTCTTTGTCGCCGGCTTTGACGACGAGAGCCATGCGAGCATTCATGCGCGTTTCGCCACCCTGTTCGAGCAGGTCTTCGATGAGATCTGCGACATCAAGGCCACCGCTATGGCTCAGGCCACTGCGGGCGAGACCGTGGTCCGTCCGGCCTATCCCATGATCGTGTTCCGTACGCCCAAGGGTTGGACCTGCCCCAAGCAGATTGATGGCAAGAAGACCGAGGACTCCTGGCGCGCCCATCAGGTGCCGCTGGCGAGTGCCAAGGACACCCACGAGCACTTCCGCGTGCTGCGCGAGTGGCTGCGCTCCTACAAGCCCGAGGAGCTCTTTACGCCCGAGGGCCAGGTGCGCCCCGAGGTGACGGCCTTTATGCCGACCGGCGAGCTGCGTATCGGCGCCAATCCCAACGCGAACGGCGGCAAGGTACGCCGCGAGCTCGAGCTTCCCGATATTCACGCTCACGAGATCCCCGTCGCAAGTAAGGGCCACGGCTGGGGCTCCACCGAGGCCGCCCGCGTCTTTGGTGAGTACACTGCCGATGTTCTGGCCAAGAACATGGATGATTTCCGCATCTTCGGTCCCGACGAGACCGCGTCCAACCGCCTGCAGGCTGCCTATAAGGTGACCAAGAAGCAGTGGGATGCCGGTTTCTACGAGGACGATGCCAACGACGAGCTGCTGGCCGGTTCCGGTAAGGTTGTCGAGCAGCTGTCCGAGCACCAGTGCGAGGGCTTCCTCGAGGCCTACGTGCTCACCGGCCGCTCCGGTGTGTGGAGCTCCTACGAGAGCTTTGTCCATGTGGTCGATTCCATGGTCAACCAGCACTGCAAATGGCTCGAAGCAACCAAGCGCGAGATTCCGTGGCGTGCTCCTATCAGCGGCCTCAACATTTTGCTGTCGAGCCATGTCTGGCGCCAGGACCACAACGGCTTTTCGCACCAGGACCCCGGCTTTATCGACCTGCTGCTCAACAAGGCCAACGACACGCATGTCGTGAATGCTTATTATCCGGCCGATGCCAACATGGCCCTTGCTGTGGCCGAGCGCGTCTACCAGTCCACCGACTGCGTCAATGCCATCTTCTGTGGCAAGCAGCCCGCCCCCACCTTCCAGACGGTCGACGAGGCCAAGTCTGAGCTCGCCGAGGGCGTAGCGACTTGGGAGTGGGCATCGACTGCCGACTCGCTCGCCGAGGCCGACGTCGTGGTCGCCACTTGCGGTGACGTGCCGACGCTCGAGTCACTGGCCGCAACCGATATGCTGCGCGGGCTGGGCATCAAGGTCTGGTTTGTCAACGTAGTCGATCTGCTCAAGATCCAGAACGTCTGCGAGAACGACCAAGCCATCAGTGATGAGCGCTGGGCTGAGCTGTTTGGCCGCGGCGAGAAGCCCGTGCTCTTCGCATTCCACGCCTATGCCGGCACGATTCGCCGCCTGATCTGGAACCGCCCCGGCCACGATGCCTTCCGCGTTCACGGCTACGAGGAGAAGGGCTCCACGACCACGCCGTTTGACATGCTGCGCCTGAACAACATGGACCGCTGGGCCCTGGCCGCCGACGTACTGCGCATGGTTGACGCCGATAAGTTTGCCAAGCAGATTGATGAGTGGGAGGCCTTCCGCACCGAGGCCTTTGAGTTCGCGTGCGACGAGGGCTTCGATCACCCGGCCTTTACCGACTGGGTCTGGCCCGACGCCGCAGCCGCAACCGCTGCCGACGGCGTACTCTCCGCAACGCAGCTAACTGCCGGCGACAACGAATAGCATCCGGGACGGTCTCGCGCTGGGGCCGCCTCCGGGCGGGTGTCTTCCTCCGGGAAGTGGGCTTCGCGAACTTCCCGGAGCAAGGCAACCCGCCCGGAGGCGGCCCTCTCGACCGTTTCGATATGTGGGGGCTGATTCTTTTTTATGTAATGGGGACCTTGCTTATGCTGCCTTAGAAGCCGTGCATCTAACTATGGTCAGCCAAGATTACATTGCCGGGACGGGGACGGGGTGCTTGGTTTTGGAAGTTCGCGAAGCCCACTTCCAAAACCAAGCACCCCGTCCCCGTCCCTCGTCCGTGAACTTTTCCGCTGGGCGAGCCATAGGCACCACGCACCGATGCGGTAAAGCGGCGGCTTGAAATTGGTGCTATATTCAGCTTGAGTTGTTTAATGCTAGTACGGGAGGCTGATATGGGGCTGTTCAAGAAGAAAAACCCGCAGGATGCCTTTGATCCCGATGTGTTTACCATCACGGATACGATTTTGGACCCGCCGCGGTTTACATTTTTGCCGGCTATCTACCAGGATGCCACGCGCCGCAAGTGGGCCGTGCATCAGCGCGGCGGCGAGCCGAAGATTTTTGACTATGCGGACGTGCTGCAGTGCGAGGTGGCAGAAGCTGGCAATCCGGAGGCCGAAGAAGCGGTCTCTAAACAAGAATTTGCCCAGTGTATTCTGGCAAATCCCGCCAAGGCGGCAAAAATGAACGCTGCCAAGCGTAATATGTGTCTTGGTATGGGCGTTGTTGTGGCGGTTCAGACGGGAAAAGGCGAGGTTTCCAAATTAGAGATTCCCGTTATGACCGACGAAGTCAAACGCGATTCAAACCTATATAAGTCGTATCGGAATGTCGCCGAGAAGATCAAGGCCGAATTTGATGCCATGGGAGGGCTGGCCTAATTTTGGCGGCATACGTTTCTGAATGAGGAGTCTGTGCAATGGCAGGCGAATCTTATGCAATTCCCCCCAAAGATCGTGCTGTTGAGGGAATTCTCTGGTATATCCAGTACCATCAGCTTGCCGGCGGCGATCGCCTGCCGGCCGAGCGTGTGCTGTGCGAAGAGATTGGCGTTTCGCGTACGGCGTTGCGTGCTGCCATCACGCGGCTCATCTCGTGCGGAACGCTCGAGAGCCGGCGCGGATCGGGTACGTATGTGTGTCCTCCCAAACCGCTCAATATCTTTCAGGAAACATATAACTTCTCCGATGCTGTGCGGACTGTCGGCCTGCATCCCTCTTCTCGTCTGGTTTCTACCGGGACCATCGAGGCGGATGAGACGCTTGCCGACAAGCTTGGGGTGGCTGTAGGCGCTCCTTTGCTCCGCATGCAGCGCGTCCGACTTATTGAGGGTGAGCCGGCGTCAATCGAGACCGCTCACGTTAACCTGTCCCTGTGCCCATCGCTTCCCGAGCACGATTTTGAGTGTGAGAGCCTTTACGATGTCTTGCTCAAAGAAGGTGGCGTGCGCGTTGAGCATGGACGTGAGCATATCTCCATCTCGCGTTTGAACGCCGAAGAGGCCGAGCTGCTTCAGCAAGAAGAGGGAACACCGGTGTTCTATGAGAGCACGATCGAATTTGATAAGGACATGCGTTTTGTGGAGCATTGCAAATCGGTGATTTTGCCCACAAAGTTTCGCTTTGCCGATAACGGTGAAAAGAACGGCATGAGAAGCGTGGCAGGTGAACAATGGCTGAAACAGTAGATGCCACCCCGGTTTATATGCGCATTCGACGCCGCATCGAGGAACGTATCGAGCGCGGTATATATCCCACTGGTTCCATGATTCCGTCCGAAAAAGACCTCGCCGAGGAATTTGGTACGACACGCTTGACCATCCGAAGCGCTGTCGATGAGCTGGTTCGGCGCGGGCAGATTCGACGCGTCCGCGGAAAGGGCGCGTTTGTGGCGCAGAAAGTACCCGTTGCCTACGAGCGGACAGGAGGCTTTCGCGAGTCGGTTCGTGCTTCGGGTGGCGAGCCGTCCGTCCGTATTCTCGCGCGTTCCAAGCGTTATGCGGGCCCATATTATGCCAACCTGTTTGGCATTGCCGAGGACGATTTGCTGTATTCGATTCGGCGTTTGAACTGCGTCAACGGCGATCCCGTATCGATTGAGATGGCGTTCATCCCGTGCCTGCTGTTTCCCACAATCGAAGATATTGACGTGTCGGTCTTCAGTTTGTACGAGACCTATGAGATGCTAGGCCGAAAGCCGGTCATGGCGCAGGAGAAGCTCGATATCGAGGCGGTGGGCGCACGCGACGCGGGCTTGCTCGGCTTGGAACAAGGGGATCTTGTTTTGCTTTTGGAATGTGTGAGCTATGACGCGAGCGGTCAGGCTATCGAGTACGTAAAGTCCTTCAATCGTGGCGATGCGGGCGGCTACACCTATACGTACTAGCTGGTGTTTTGTGAATAACGGCTGGAAAACTAACCAGTTTTGATCGTTGGGTCAGCTGTATATACAACCTTACAGGGCTCAAAATCGACCGTTCGCCGAAGGGGATAGATTAATCGACAAAGAGGTATCAAAAAGCCGTAACCTGTAACTGTGATTGGTATCAAATACTAATGATTTGTAACGAGGTGAGACGATGAAGATGCTCGATTACGTTCAGCTTGCCCATGTGCGTATGGGGGAGAACCTCGAGCGTTCGTCTGAGCTGGTAGCGCAGCTCGTTGATATTTTCCAGTCCGGTTCTTTTGACGCACTGCGCGTCGTTGCTTCGGGTTCGTCGCGCCATGCCGCCGATTGCACCCGCGATTACCTGCAAGATGCGCTGCAGATGCAGGTGTCCGTTGTGACGCCCGAGGCCTTCGTCGATTTTGAACACACCTATCCGCAGCATGCGCTCAACATCGCCGTCTCGCAGAGTGGCTATTCGACCAATACGATTGCGGCGCTCGATTACATGCGCGCACACGATATGGCTGCAGTTGCGCTCACGGCGAACGTCGAGGCACCCATCAAGGAGCACACTGACATCGTTCTTGACTATGGTGTGGGCGTCGAGTCGGTGGACTTTGTGACTCTGGGCGTCGAGGTGCTCGTTGAGTACCTGGTGCTCTTTGGTATTTACGGCGGTCAGGCGCGCGGAACGATTGACGCCAAGGGCGTTGCCCAGCGTCTTGACGACCTGCGCGAGGCCATCCAGGCCAATGCCGTGATGTGCAAGACCGCCGAGGCATATGTCCAAGACCACATGCTCGAGCTTTCTGAGCACACGCCCGCCATGGTCGTCGGCAACGGCCCCAACTATGGCGTTGCCGAAGAGGCGGCCCTCAAGCTGAGCGAGACCATCAAGATTCCTGCCATGCATCACGAAGGCGAGGAGTTCGTCCACGGTCCCGAGATGCAGATCGTTCCGGGCTATCTGGTGTTTATCGTCGACGATCCGCAGGGGTCGGAGCGTCTTGCGAATATCGCTGATGCGCTATCGAACGTTACGACAAAAACGGTGCTGCTCACGGCCCATCCCAAGGGTAGGGCTCACGAGGTTGCGGTGCCTCAGGTGGCTCCGCTGCTCAGCGCAATTCCCAATCTTGTGTTCTTCCAGACGATTGCGGCCATGATAGCCGAGCGTCTGAAGTCATGGGACGTGCACCCGTATCTTGATGCCGTCTCCAAGCAAATGGAGGTCAAGGCAGAGGGCTACGAAGAGTCAGTCAATGCGCTTAAGGCCAAAGCGGCCGAGTGTTACGGAATGTAAGCGGGTTTTGATGCCCGTTGGCATGGGGGATGTGGAAACAACCCCAGAAAGGAGAGACAAATGAAGGAAACCGAGAAGATCGAGATCATGCATTTCGACCAGGAGGGCTATCTCGAGGACGGCAAGGCGCTCTACGAGACCGGCAAGAAGATGACCGCGCTCGCCGACAAGGTCGCCGACGAGGGCTACGACGCCGTGTTCCTGATGGGCGTCGGCGGCACCTGGGACGAGCTCATGCAGCTCGAGTACCTCATGAACAAGTTCGGCGACCGCGACCTCGAGGTCTACCTGATCCACGCCGCCGAGTGGAACGTCATGGGCCACAAGCGCATGACCGAGAAGTCCGTCGTGCTCACCGCCTCCGAGTCCGGAACCACCCCCGAGGTCCTCGAGGCCGTCAAGAAGATGAAGGGCATGGGCGTGCGCGTCTACGCCATGACCAAGCCCGAGGGCCCCATCGGCCAGGCTGTGGGTGCCGAGAACTGCGTCGCCATGGCTTCTGACCATGGTTCGGGCGGCTGCGAGAAGGGCTACTACCTCGCCGACTGCTTCGGCCTGCGCCTGCTCAACCGCCGCGGCTGCTTCCCCAAGTTCGACCTGTTCATCGAGCAGACCAAGGACATCTGGAAGGACATGCTCGACATCCGCAAGCGCTTCGAGCCGCGCGCCGAGGAGCTCGCCAAGAAGTACGCCCTGGCCCCCTACACCATGTTCATCGGCTCGGGCGCCCTGTGGGGCGAGACGATCCTGTTCTCGATGTGCATCCTCGAGGAGATGCAGTGGAAGCGCACCCGCTACATCACCTCGGCCGACTTCTTCCACGGCACCCTCGAGCTCGTGGAGCCCGGCGTCCCGGTCTTCCTGTTCATGGGCGAGGACGAGAACCGCAAGCTCGATGAGCGCGTCCGCGCGTTCCTGACCCGCGGCGTGACCGGCGACACCGACGTCAACATCATCGACACCGCCGAGTTCGCGATCCCCGGCCTTGACGACGAGTTCCGCGTCATCGTCTCCCCGTGGATTCTGACGGTGCTCGTGACCGACCGCCTGGCTCGCTACTACGAGACGGTCACCAAGCACAACCTCAAGTATCGTCGCTACTATCACCAGTTCGACTACTAAAGAAAACGGGTGCGGGAACGTGCCGGGCTATTGAGAGGAACACAGAATGAGACAGTACATCATCGCCAGCCATGCGCACTTCGCTACCGGCATCAAGGAGAGCGTCGAGCTGCTCTCGGGCGCTCGCGACAACGTCCACGATCTTTCGATGTTCGTCGATGGCCGCATGGACGTGGCCGAGGAGGCCCAAAAACTGCTGGCAGGCATGTCTGCCGACGATGATGTCGTTGTCTGCACCGACCTCTTTGGCGGCAGCGTCAACAACGAGTTCACCAAGATCGTCCAGACGCGTCCCCGCACGTACCTCGTTACCAACATGAACCTTCCTCTCCTCATCCAGTTGCTGTTTTCTGACGAGTCGGCGCCGGTTGAGGAGACGATTCGCGCCATCGTCGCTGCGGACGATACGCGCGTGAAGTTTGTCAACGATCTTTTGGTCGATGACGACGAGGAAGAAGAGTTCTAATCCGCAGCACCTACTGACACGCCGTAAGACGGCACAAGACCTTTGGGGGGTCACATTATGATTCAGCTACTTCGCGTTGACCATCGCCTGCTTCATGGCCAGGTCGCAGTTTCCTGGGTTCAGGGCCTTGGCTCCAACTGCATCTTCTGCGTGGGCGATAAGGTCGCTAACGACCCGGTGTGGAAGACGACGCTCAAGATGGGCAAGCCTGCCGGCTGCAAGCTCGTCATCAAAGATATGGAGCATGCAATCGAAGCTATCAACTCGGGCGTGACCGACAAGTACAAGATGATCATCTGTGTCGCCACTATTGCTGAGGCAAAGCAGCTCGTTGAGGGCTGCCCGCAGATCAAGTCGGTCAACCTGGGCAACACCAAGCCCAAGGACGAGAAGCGTCCCGATGCGCGTCAGGTCTCTCGTCAGATCTTCCTGACCGCGGCCGAGGAAGCCGATGTGCGCGAGATGCTGGATCGTGGCGTTGAGGTCGAGATTCGACCCCTGGCCGATGACCCCAAGGTTGACTGCGCCAGCGTGCTCTAGGCGTTCAATTTCGAAGAGTCTGAGCTCTTCGTAGTTTCCTATTAGGAAAGGGGGATATATGCTTACCCAAGCAATCCTCATCGGACTTATCGCCGCATTTGGTAAGTTCGACTTCCAGCTCGGTACGCTCTATGCGTTCCGCCCCATCGTCCTGTGCCCGCTCGTGGGCCTGGTGCTGGGGGACCTGCAGTCCGGCCTCGCGATCGGCGCCAGCCTGGAGCTGCTGTTCATGGGCTCGATCTCCATCGGCGCCTACGTGCCGCCTGATGAGACGATCGGCGGCGTGCTCGCCTGCGCCTTCGCTATCCAGCTGGGCCAGAGCACCGAGGCAGCCATCGCGCTTGCCATGCCCATCGCCACGCTGTGCCTTGCCATCAAGAACATCCTCAACGCCGCCCTGCCGATCCTGGTTGACCGCGCTGATGTCTTCTCCGGCCAGGGCAACCTTAAGGGTGTCTATGCGATGCACTTCCTGATCGGTTTGACCGGTATCGTCATGGCGTTCCTGCTGTGCTCGCTGTCGTTCTATCTGGGTGCTGACGCCATCCAGGGCATGCTCGACTTCATCCCGCCCTTTGTCCTTGCTGGCTTTGGCGTTGCCGCCAACATCCTGCCTGCCATGGGCTTCGCCATGCTCGGCCGCCTGGTGCTCACCAAGCAGCTCGTGCCCTTCTACTTCCTGGGCTTCCTGCTGTGCTCCTACGCCAACGTGCCCGTCCTGGGCGTCGCCCTGATCGCCATCATCATCGGCATCGACAAGTTCGACCTGCTCGGCCTGGGCGGAGCCCAGCCCCAGCTCTCCGCGGAAGGGGATGAGGACGATGACTTCTAGTCCCGAGAACAAGATCACGCGCTCCGACCTCGTCAAGAGCGCCGTCAACGTCGGCGCCCTGGGCATGGAGTTCTCCTGGACCTACTACAAGCAGATGAACATCGCCTTCTGCCTGATGGTCGCCAACATGCTCAAGAAGATCTACGCCGGCCGCCCCGACGATTACGCCGAGGCCCTGCACCGCCACTGCGCGTTCTTCAACATCACCGTCCAGTTCGCCCCGTTCGTCGGCGGCATCGCGATGGCCATGGAGGAGAAGGTCGCCCGCGGCGAGATCGAGCCCGAGAGCGTCAACGACGTCAAGGCCGCCCTCATGGGCCCGCTGTCCGGCATCGGCGACTCCATCTTCCTGTCGACGCTGCGCGTGGTCGCCGCCGCCGTGGGCATCAGCCTGTGCCAGGCCGGCAACCCCTTCGGCCCCATCGCCTTCCTGCTCATCTACAACGTCCCCGGCTTCGCGCTGCGCATCTGGGGCGCCGTCAAGGGCTACGAGCTGGGCGTGGGCTTCCTGGACGAGGCCCAGAGGACCGGCCTCATGCAGAAGATCATGACCTGCGTGGGCATCGTGGGCGTCATGGTCGTGGGCGCCATGTGCAAGGACATGTTCTGGGCCAGCATCCCGGTGGCCATCGGCTCGGGCGACGACGCCCAGACCCTCCAGGACATCCTGGACGGCATCATGCCCGGCATGCTCGGCATGATCGCCTTCTGGCTGTACTACTGGCTGCTGTCCAAGAAGATCAACCCCATGGTGCTGATCGTGGCCACCATGGCCGTGGGCATCGTCGGCGCGTTCTTCGGCGTGCTGGCGTAAGGGCCCGGCTGCATAGACTGTCATTGCAACCTGGTAAGGGGATGGAGCGGGCCTATGCCCTCCATCCCCTTACTTGTATAGAGGGAGTTCGTATGTTCGCGAAGGATCGCGAAGCAATGCGCCTGACGCCGGCAGAAGTCAGGCTGATTCTTATTGAGTCCCTGCAATGGTGCGCCAACAACGCGGTGTACTTTTTAGGGCTTATCGGCGCGGCGACGTATGATCTGGCTGGCACGGCCTTTTTGGTTGCTGCCATTACGCTCGTGCGCAATCTTATGACGTCGGCGGGCAATATGGTGTCGGGCTCGGTCATCGACCGCTTTGGACCGCGCCGGACGTCGTTTGTGACGTGCGTGATTACGGCGGTGCTATCGCTTGGCGTGGGGTTGGCGCCGTTGTCTGTCCCCGGGCTTGTGTTTGCCGCGTGCGTCTTGGGGCTTGCGGGCGGCTTTATCAACACCTGCACGCATGCGTTTCCGGGATACCTGGAGTCGACCACCGAGGGCCGTACCCGCGTGAACGGTCTCATGGTGTTCTACAGCAATATCGCCTATACCGCTGGCCCGTTGCTCGGTGGTGCCATCGTGAGCTGTTTTGCCACGCAATCGGTCTATCTGCTCATGGCGGGCATGATGGGTGTGGCGGCCGTGCTCTCCTTGGGCTGTCACGAGTGTGTTGCTCCCGCAAAAGGGGAGAAGCCGAAGGGCGGCATTCTGGGCGGCATGGCCGAGGGCGCGCGACTTACGTTTCGCGACCACGACCTGCGCCTTATCTTTATCTCGGGCTTTCTGGGCTTCTTTGCGTTTGGCGCGTTCGATTCGCTGGAGTCGTTGTTCTATCGCGATGTGCTCAACGTGGATATCGTCTGGCTGGGCTGGCTGTCCTCGGTCGTGGGCCTCACTTCCTCGGTGGGCGCGTTCATCCTGACCAAGCTTTCTGCCCGCCATGTCAACCTGCGATTGCTGCTCGGCGCGCTCATGGCCGTGGGCATTGGGTCCATGGTGTACGTGGGCACCGATATGCTGGGGGTCGCGATTATCGGTCAGGCGATTAACGGCCTGGCCTGGGGATTCCTGGAACCGCTGCAGATGATCTTGATTCAGGAGCGCGCTGACATCAAATACCTGGGGCGCATTACCGGCTTTGTGCGTTTTGGCCTGATGAGCGCCGGCGTGCTGCCGCTGCTGGCGGCTCCGTTTTTGGCGGAGGCTTTGGGTGTCCAGACGGTACTGTTTGGGGCATCGACCATTATTGCGTTGGTAGGAACGCTGTTCTTTGTCACACAAGGGAGGCGCCAGAGGTGTTAGCTATACATTCAATTCTAATTTAATACCACTCACCAGAGAATTTCGACCGTTCACCGAGGATTGGAACAGATTGATAAGTGGTATTAAAAACACGTTAGATGTATGTCTATAATTGGTATCGAAAATAAACGCGATGTATAGAGTTGCGTGCAGGACAGAAAGGAAAAGCCATGAAGGAAACCGAGAAGATCGAGATCATGCACTTTAGCCAGGAGGGCTACGTCGAGGACGGCAAGAACGTCTACGAGACCGGCAAGAAGATGACCGCGCTCGCCGACAAGGTCGCCGACGAGGGCTACGACGCCGTGTTCCTGATGGGCGTCGGCGGCACCTGGGACGAGCTCATGCAGCTCGAGTACCTCATGAACAAGTTCGGCGACCGCGACCTCGAGGTCTACCTGATCCACGCCGCCGAGTGGAACGTCATGGGCCACAAGCGCATGACCGAGAAGTCCGTCGTGCTCACCGCCTCCGAGTCCGGAACCACCCCCGAGGTCCTCGAGGCCGTCAAGAAGATGAAGGGCATGGGCGTGCGCGTCTACGCCATGACCAAGCCCGAGGGCCCCATCGGCCAGGCTGTGGGTGCCGAGAACTGCGTCGCCATGGCTTCTGACCATGGTTCGGGCGGCTGCGAGAAGGGCTACTACCTCGCCGACTGCTTCGGCCTGCGCCTGCTCAACCGCCGCGGCTGCTTCCCCAAGTTCGACCTGTTCATCGAGCAGACCAAGGACATCTGGAAGGACATGCTCGACATCCGCAAGCGCTTCGAGCCGCGCGCCGAGGAGCTCGCCAAGAAGTACGCCCTGGCCCCCTACACCATGTTCATCGGCTCGGGCGCCCTGTGGGGCGAGACGATCCTGTTCTCGATGTGCATCCTCGAGGAGATGCAGTGGAAGCGCACCCGCTACATCACCTCGGCCGACTTCTTCCACGGCACCCTCGAGCTCGTGGAGCCCGGCGTCCCGGTCTTCCTGTTCATGGGCGAGGACGAGAACCGCAAGCTCGATGAGCGCGTCCGCGCGTTCCTGACCCGCGGCGTGACCGGCGACACCGACGTCAACATCATCGACACCGCCGAGTTCGCGATCCCCGGCCTTGACGACGAGTTCCGCGTCATCGTCTCCCCGTGGATCCTCTCCTCGCTGATTACCGATCGCCTTGCCGCTTACTACGAGACGGTCACCAAGCACAACCTCAAGTATCGTCGTTACTATCACCAGTTCGACTACTAATCGGTGACAAATAAGCTACTGATTAAGAAGCACCCTGCCCGGGCGCATGCGTCCGGGCATTTTTATGCCGAAATTCGCAAGAAAGGGGAATCGAATGAGGCAGTTTATCGTTGCATCCCATGCTCATTTTGCGTCTGGAATCGTCGAGAGCATTGGACTGCTCTCCGGTGAGCGCGAAAACGTCCATGCGCTGTCTATGTATGTCGATGGAAACGAGGACCTGACCAAGGAGGCCGCAGCGGTTCTCGATGGGTTTGCTGCGAACGACGAGGTTGTCGTGTGCACTGACCTGTTCGGCGGCAGCGTCAACAACGAGCTCACCAAGATCGTCCAGACGCGTCCCAACACGCACCTGGTGACCAATATGAACCTGCCGCTCCTTATTCAGCTGCTGTTCGTGCCCGACTCCACCCCAATCGATGAGGCCATTCGCCAGATCGTCGAGGCGGACGACACCAAGGTCAAGTACGTCAACGACCTGCTGGGGCAGGCCGAACTCGATGAGTTTTAATCGCTAGGGAGCACATCATGATTCAGATGATTCGTGTAGATTATCGACTGCTGCACGGCCAGGTTGCCGTTAGCTGGACCTCGGCTCTGGGTGCCGACTGCATCCTGTTAGTGAGCGACACGGTCCTCAATGACAAGCTTCGTCTGCAGGCCCTGTCCCTTGCAAAGCCCGAAGGATGCAAGGTCGTCGTCAAAAACACCGAGGATGCCGTCAAGGCGCTCCAGAGCGGTGTGACCGATAAGTACAAGCTCTTCGTGGTTTGCGAGACGATCCAGCAGGCCGGTGCCGTCGCCAAGGCGATGGGCGTCAAGAAGATTAACCTCGGCAATGTTGCCTTTAGCGAGGACGCCCGCCAGGTCTCGACGAGCGTGTTCCTTACGCCCGAGAACGAGGCCTACGTGAAGGAGCTGCTCGGCGAGGGCTATGAGCTGTTCATTCAGATGATTCCGGCAGATGCGAAGACTGACGCCGCGAAGGTCATCGGTTAGGGGACATCATGGTTATCAAGACAATCCTGATTTTCCTGATCGCCCTTTTGGGTTATTCCGAGTGGCTGACGGGCACGAGCTACCTCCAGCGCCCGATCGTGCTCGGACCTCTGGTTGGCCTTGTCATGGGCGACATGGTGACCGGCACGATCATGGGTGCCACGATGGAGCTTGCCATGGTCGGCGCCATCTCGGTCGGTGCGTATAACCCGCCCGATACGATTTCCGGAACCATTCTGGGTGTGTCGCTTGCCATGCAGGCCGGCGCGGACGCTTCGGCGGCCCTGACCTTGGGCATTCCCGTCGCAACGATCGTCCTGGCGCTCGATACCGCCCTGGGCCAGCCGGTGATGCTACTGCTGGTGCACCGTATCGACAAAAACGTCGAGGACGGGGACACCAAGGCCATCACGCGCAACATGCTCATCGCCGGTTACGCGCAGAGCTGGTGCGGCCTGCTGATTATTCCCCTGGCATTCTTCTTTGGCGCCGATGCTGTTGCCAGCCTGCTCAACATCATCCCCGATTTCGTTCAGACCGGCATGGATGTCGCCGCCGCCTTCTTGCCCGCACTCGGCTTTGCGATGCTGGCTCAGATGATCATGAACAAAACGGTGGCTCCGTTCTTCTTCGCTGGCTTCTTCCTCGTCGCCTACTTTGGCATTAGCACGACGGGCGTGGCGATCTTTGCCGCGATCATCGTCGTCGCGATGACGGTTTTGGGTGATAAGAAAAAAGCGGAGCAGCCCGCAGTGGCAACCGAGGATCCTGCGATTGGGAGTGGGTTCGATGAGTTTTAAGTTTGAGTCTTCTTACGACGGGCTGATTTCCCGCGCAGACCTTAAGAAGCTGTTCTGGCGCTCGATTCCCTATGAGCATTCCTGGAACTACGAGCGTATGGGCCATATTGGCTTTATGTGGGCCCTTATGCCGATCCTTCGAAAGCTGTATCCGCAGGATGCGGACTTTAAGGCCGCCCTTAAGCGCCATATGGAGCTCTATAACGTCACGCCGTACATCTCGACGCTCCCCATGTCCATCGCCGCTGCAATGGAGGAGGTCAACGCTACTGACGATAGCTTTGACACGAGCGCGATCTCTAATGTCAAGCTTGCTTTGATGGGACCGCTGTCCGGCGTGGGCGATGCCTTCTACTGGGGCACGCTGCGAATTTTGGCAACGGGTGTCGGCACGTCGCTGGCGCTGCAGGGCTCCATTCTTGGTCCGATTTTGTTCCTGCTCGTGTTCAACGTCCCTCACTACATCATCCGTTACCTGCTGACGTTTGTGGGATATCGCTTTGGCTCGGACATGATCAGCAAGGTCCAGGAATCGGGCATTATGGACACGATCGTCAAGATGGCCTCTATCATGGGTGCCATGGTGATCGGTGCTATGACCATGGAGATGGTCACCGTGGACATTCCGCTCATGGTCGGCGCGGGCGATGGTGCTCAGACGCTGGCCGAGCTGCTCAACGGAATCTTCCCGGGTTTTGTCACGATGGGGCTGTTTGGAATCGTCTATCTCATGCTCAAGAAGAAGATGAATCCGCTGCTCATCATGCTCGTGATCCTGCTCGTGAGTATCGCCGGCGCGTTCTTTGGAGTGCTTGGTGTCCAGTAGAGTATCCGTCATAATGAGAAAAATGTAAGAGGGGGCGTCGCGCACACTGTGCTGCGGCGCCCTTTTGCCGAAAGGTGGACAAGATGGAGTATCCGCAGCTTGCCGTCATGAATATCAGCCATCGTTATTTTGACCTTGAGGAATTCTTTTCCTCGGCAGCGGCCTCGGGCTACACGTGTTGCGAGCTTTGGACCGGGGCGATGCATCTGTATGTCGATTGCCATGGATACGATTCTCTCGAGCAGGTGCGGGAGCTGTCGCAGCAGTATGGGGTTCGGATTGTGGGGCTTTGTCCCGAACAGAACAACCCCAAGCCGTGGAATATCGCGGCGCGCGGGAATGAGGCGCGTGCCCGCACGCTCGCGTACTTTAAGAACGTTGTGGATATCGCGGCGGAACTTGGAGCCGAGCAGGTCATGGTCTCGAGCGGCTGGGCATTTTTGAACGAGCCAATCGAGGACGCGTGGGGTCGAAGTGCCTCGATGCTGCGTGCGATTGCCGAGCATGCGGGAGAGCGCGGCGTGCGACTGGTGCTCGAGGCCCTACAGCCGGTTGAGTCGATGATCGTGAACTCGGCGGCCGACACGAAGCGCATGATCGAGGCAGTTGATCATCCGGCACTTAAGGCGTGTCTGGATATAGGCGCTATGGCGGTGGCGGGGGATACCATCGACGATTATTTCGATCTGCTTGGCGACGATGTCGCCCACGTACATTTTGTCGATGTTGCGGCAGATGGCACGACGCATCTTGCCTGGGGTGACGGCGACCGCGATATGCGCGCCGACCTGGATAGGCTGGTGGCGCGCGGCTATCGCGGAGTTGTTTCGGCCGAGACCTATGACTGGCGCTATTTTGCCGACCCCGCAGCTGCCGATGCGCAGGTAATGGCAGAGTATCGTCGTGCGATTGGCGCCTAGGTGGGGTTGGGTTGCGGCAACCTACCCTATGTTTCCAAATGAATGCGGTGTGGCGGCTACGAAGGATTTTCCCCGTAAGCACTCTAGTATGCTAAAGTACCCAGAAGACCGGCGGAGCTATGCCGGTCTTCTGCTCTATATGAAACACAGCATGAGGAGGCTCACCAGATGACGGCCACACCGTGGGGATTCCGGGACATATTGCCCGAGGAGGCTCAGGCGCGCGAGGAGATTGCGCTGACGGTGAAGGGCTGCTTCAGGGAGCATCATTACCTTCCGGTCGAGACGCCGCTGCTCGAGGACAAGGGTTCGCTCGAGGAAGGCGGCCGCATTGCGGACACGCCGTTTAAGCTCTTTGATGACGACGGTCGCCTGCTGGTGGTCCGTCCCGACAACACATTGCCGATCGTGCGCTTGGTCTCGACCCGCATGCGCGCGGCCGACCTGCCGCTGCGCCTTCGCTACGAGGCGCCGGTGGTTCGTGAGTGCCAGCGCAATGCCGGCGGCTCGCGCCAGTTTACACAGCTGGGTTTTGAGCTTATCGGTGCGGGCGACACCGCGGGCGATGTCGAGATTGTCTCGCTCGTGGCCGAGGCGGTGCGCAAGCTGGCACTTCCCGGTGCGCGTATTATCGCGGGCAGTGTGCGTCCGTTTAAGGAACTGCTTGCGGCGTGCGAAGATCGCGAGCTGGCTGCCGAGGCGCTGCGCTGCGTGCACGCCAACGACTTTGTGGGCCTCGATGCCCGCGTGGCGGCAAGCGCCGAGCCCGAGGCCGTCAAGGCCGCCATTAGCGAGCTGCCGCGCCTGCACGGTGGTGCCGAGGTGCTCGACCGCGTCGACGCGCTGCTGGCGGCGGCGGGCATTGTCGCGCCGCTTACGCGCGAGATGCGTGCCCTGGTCGATGGCCTGGCTCCCGAGGACGCCCAGGTGCTGTCCTTCGACTTCTCCATCATGAACTCGTTTGATTACTACACGGGCCTGGTCTTTAAGGCCTATGCCGGTGGCCTGCCCGATCCGGTGGGTTCGGGCGGACGCTACGACTCCATCTTTACCGGTGCATTTGGCGACGGCATCGAGGTGCCGGCGGCGGGCTTTGCCTTTTCGCTTGAGCGCCTGGAGGCCGCGCGCACCTCGGCCGAGGAC
This sequence comes from uncultured bacterium, assembly GCA_905215505.1. Taxonomy (GTDB): domain Bacteria; phylum Actinomycetota; class Coriobacteriia; order Coriobacteriales; family Coriobacteriaceae; genus Collinsella. The sequence continues at coordinate 48,099 of CAJMPU010000009.1, read as the reverse complement.
GCTGCTTCCGATGGTGACCATGCCGTGGGTCGCGGCGCCGAGGGTCCGCTGCGCATCGCTGTGCCCAAGGGCTCGCTCAAGGCCGACACGCTCGACGTGCTCGAGGCCGCGGGCCTGGACGTCTCTGAGCTGCGTGACCCCGGCCGTCACCTCATCGTGCGCGGCCGCGACACACACGTCGGTGAGGGTGCGGTCGGCGATATCGAGTTTGTCATCGTGCGACCCAGCGACGCGCCCGCTTTTGTGGGCTGTGGCGGTGCCGACTGCGGCATCTGCGGTTGGGACTCGCTTATCGAGGCAGACCTCAACCTGCTGCAGCTGGTCGATCTGGGCTACGGCCTGTGCACCTTTATCGAGGCAGAGCCCGCGTGGCGCGCCGGTCAGGCCGAGCGCAACTATGCTCGCCGCGGGTCGCTTCGCGTGGCTACCAAATATCCGCGCATCGCGAGTGCCTGGTATGCCGAGCGCGGTGTGAACGCCGATATCGTTTCGCTGCACGGCAACATCGAGCTGGGCCCCATTGTCGGCATGACCGACCGTATCGTGGATATTACCGCCACGGGTGCCACGCTGCGCGACAACGATTTGGTCATCACCGGCCGCATTATGGACTGCACGGCGCGCTTTTTTGTCAACCCGGGTGCCGCTCGCTTGGATCCGCGCGTACGCAATCTGGCAGATCGCTTGGCGGCGGCCGTGAAGGACAAGCATTTTGAGCCCGTTGCGGGCTCGGCACAATAGCGCGAGCACGCACGGGCGCCCCAACGTCTGGGCTGCGGGCCGATGGGCGCCGCCGCCCGGCCTCTCGTTTTTCGAACACAACCTCGACCGATAGGGGATACCGATATGAAGACTATCAAGCTTGCTCCCGGTGAGCGTCTCGTTACCAACCAGCTCAACCGTAAGGGCGTGCTGCCGCAAAACATCGTCGACGCCGCCCGCGATATTGTGGTCAACGTGCGCGCCAACGGCGATGCCGCGGTGCGCGATTACTGTCAGCGTTTTGACGGTGTAGAGCTGCAGAGCTTCCGTCTGCCGCAAGAGCAGATCGATGCCGCACTCGAAGGCCTCGATCCGGCCTTTGTCGCGGCGCTCGAGAAGGCTGCGCGCCAGATTCGCGAGTTCCACCAGCGCGAGGTCGAGCAGAGCTGGTTTACCACGCGCCCGGACGGCACGATGCTCGGCGTTAAGGTGACCCCGCTTGCTGCAGCTGGCATCTATGTGCCGGGCGGTCGTGCGCAATACCCTTCCACCGTGCTTATGAACGCCATTCCCGCCAAGGTGGCCGGCGTCAAACGCGTGGTCATGGTGACCCCGCCGCAAAAAGATGGCCTGATCAGCCCCTACACGCTCGCCGCGGCAAAGCTCGGCGGCGTGGACGAGATCTATATGGTGGGCGGCGCCCAGGCCGTGGCCGCGCTGGCATACGGTACCGAGACCATTCCGCGCGTCGACAAAATCACCGGCCCGGGCAACGCCTTTGTCGCCGCTGCCAAACAGATTGTCTCGGGTGACGTGGGTATCGATATGGTCGCCGGTCCCTCCGAGGTCTGCGTGCTGGCCGACGCCACGGCCAAGCCCATGGTGGTCGCGGCCGACCTGATGGCCCAGGCCGAGCACGATCCGCTAGCAGCCTGCTATCTGGTGACCTGCGACGAGCAGTTTGCGCGCGAGGTCGAGGCGGGTATCGACATTCTGGTGGCACAGTCCCCGCGTGCCGAGATCACGCGCGCCTCGCTCGACAACGAGGGCACCATCGTGGTGGCCGCCGATATGGCTGCTGCCGTCGAGGCGGTGAACACCGTGGCGCCCGAGCACCTGGAGCTGCACTGCAAGGATGCGATGGGCCTGCTCGGCGGCATTCGCAACGCCGGCGCCATCTTTGTGGGCGCTTGGAGCTCCGAGCCGCTTGGCGATTATGTTGCCGGCCCCAACCACACGCTGCCGACCGGCGGCACGGCCATGTTCTCCAACCCGCTTTCGGTCGAAGAATTCGTCAAGCGCTCGAGCGTCATTTGCTATACGCCCGAGGGCCTGCTCTCGGACGCTCCCGCGACGCAGCGCCTGGCCGAGGCCGAGGGCCTGTGGGCGCACGCGCTTTCCGCCGCTCTGCGTCGCCGTGCGCTGGAGCAGGGCGAGGGTGCCGTGAGTGCTGAGTCTCTGGCCGCGGCCGACCTGACCAAGGTCGCCTGGCCGGGCGACGCCGTGGCGACGGTCGCCGAGGGTGTGGACCTAGCGGCTGCAAGCGCGGATGGCGCTGGCGCGACCGGCGAGGAGGCCTAATATGGCCGAGCTGACGTCTCGCATGAAGGAGCTCGTCCAGCCCTACTTGGCTGGCATTGAGCCCTACGATCCCAACTTTACGCCCACGCGCATCAACCTTTCGGCCAACGAGAACACCTATCCCGTGCCGGCTGGCGTGCGCGAGGCGGTCGACGCCGCCCTGGCTGCCACGCCGCTCAACCGCTACCCCGATCCCATGTCCTGTGACCTGCGCGACGAGCTGGCTGTTTGGCATGGTGTGGCGCGCGAGAATGTTTGCGTGGGCAACGGCGGCGACGAGCTGCTCTATAACTACCTGCTGGCGTTTGGCGGCGCGGGGCGGACCCTGCTCAACTGCCCGCCGTGTTTTAGCGAGTATGCGTTCTTTGCGTCGCTCTGTCAGACCGAGGTGCGCGACGTGTGGCGCGACCCGGCGACCTTTGAGCTCGACCAGGCCGCCGTGCTCGCGGCGGCGCCCGAGTGCAACCTGGCAATCGTGACCTCGCCCAACAACCCCACGGGTGACGTGGCACCGCTCGACTTTGTCGCGGCCCTGTGCGATGCGTGCCCCGGCATGGTGATGGTCGACGAGGCCTACGTGGAGTTTGCCGATGATTCGTTTGGCGCGGCCACCACAGCGCAGGGACTTATCGCCGAGCATCCCAACCTGGTGATCCTGCATACGCTGTCCAAGGCGTTTGGCGCCGCCGGCACACGTCTGGGCTATGTGATTGCGGCGCCCGAGGTCATCGACGTGTTCGCGGCGATTCGCCAGATCTATTCGGTCAACGTGCTGAGCCAGGCGGCGGCGCTTGCCTGCGTGCGCGCCCGCGATGCGTACGCGCCCGTGGTGGCACGGGTCGCATCCGAGCGCGAGCGTGAACTGTGTGCCCTGCGCGCAATGGCTGCCGAGGGTCTGCCCGTGGAGGCATGGCCGAGTGCGGCGAATTTTGTGCTCGTGCGCACGCCGCATGCTACGCGCGTGCGTGAGCGCCTGCGCGACGAGTATTCGATTTTGGTGCGCGACTTTAGCTACGCGCCGGGGCTTGCGGACTGTCTGCGCATTACCGTGGGCACCCCGCAGGAAAACGATGAGGTGCTGGCTGCGTTTGCCGCGCTGGTGAAGGAGGAGATGTAGATGAGCCGTTATGCCGAGGTGACCCGCAAGACGGGGGAGACCGACATTGTTGTCAAACTCGACCTGGACGGAACCGGTGCGTGCGATATCTCGACCGGCGTGCCGTTTTTCGACCACATGCTCAACGCCTTTGGCCGCCATGGCCTGTTTGATTTGACGGTGCATGCAGTAGGCGACGTGGAGGTCGACGCGCACCATACCGTCGAGGACACGGGCATTGTGCTGGGCGAGGCGTTTTGCCAAGCGCTGGGCAACAAGGCGGGTATTACGCGCTTTGCAGACGCGGCGATTGCCATGGACGAGACGCTTGTGATGGCCGCCGTGGACATTTCGGGTCGCGGCCAGGCCTACTGCGAGCTGCCCGTGCCGACCGAACGTGTGGGCAGCTTCGATACCGAGCTGGCCGTCGAGTTCTTCTATGCCTTTGCGCGCGATGCCAAGCTCACGCTGCACGTGCGCGAGCTCGCAGGCGGCAACTCGCATCACATTATCGAGGCCGCCTTTAAGGCCGTGGGCCGCACGATGCGCCACGCCTGCGAGCTCGACCCCCGCGTGCAGGGCATCCCCAGCACCAAGGGCTCTCTGTAACCTGCCAAAAAGGGACAGGTTTATTTTGGCAGGTTTTATCTGCGGAAATGCTGTCTCATACGGTGGGTGAACGTTTAACCGACCAAAATAAACCTGTCCCTTTTTGGCAGGTTTTGAATGGGAAAAAGGAGGGTCGCGTGGGCGAACCGAAGATCGTGGTGGTCGACTACCACAAGGGCAACTTGTCGAGCGTCGTGCGCGGGCTTGTGCGCGCCGGTGCCGCCGCCTGCACGTCGGACGATCCGGAGCAGATCCGCAACGCCGACGGCCTGGTCATCCCGGGCGTGGGTGCGTTCTATGACGCGATCGCCTTTATGCGCCAGAGTGGCGAGGAGTCGGCCGTGTTCGACGCCGTCGCCGCCGGAACCCCGCTGTTCGGCATCTGCCTGGGCCTTCAGCTATTTTTTGAGCGTGGCAACGAGGGCGTTCCTGCGGACGAAGGCGCGGTCGCCGACGGCAGCGCCCTCGAGCAGGGTGGCGGTCCCTGGGTCGATGGCCTGGGCATTATGCGCGGTTCGTGCACGCGCTTGGAGTCGAGCCGACTGAAGGTGCCGCACGTGGGCTGGGACCAGGTGCACATGACGCCCGCCGGTGCGGCCGATCCGCTGCTTGCCGGTTTTGCCGAGGGTGCCAACATGTACTTCACCCACAGCTACGCGGTGGCTGACGACGCCGATGCCGCCGATGTGCTGGCGCGCACACACTATACGCGGAGCTTCCCGTGCATCGTGCGCCATGGCAACGTGTGGGGCTGCCAGTTCCATCCCGAGAAATCCTCCGCGCTGGGTCAGCGCATCCTTAAGAACTTCGTCAGCATCGTCGAGGAGGTTGGCCGATGATCCTGTTTCCCGCAATCGATCTGATTGGCGGCAAGGTCGTGCGCCTGGAGCGCGGTGACCGCAGCCGCTGCAAGGTATATTCCGACGACCCCGTGGCCGTTGCCCGCTCGTTTGCCGAACAGGGCGCGAGCTGGGTGCACGTCGTCGACCTGTCCGCTGCCTTTGGCGAGGACGAGGGCGCACGCGCTGCCAACTCGGCGGCGATTAAGGCCATCTGCGGCGTCGACGGTCTGTCCGTGGACGTGGGCGGCGGCGTCCGCTCGCTTGCGCGCATCGACGAGTTGGCAGGCTACGGCGCATGCCGTATCGCGCTGGGCACCGTGCTGGTGACCGAGCCGGGTTTTGCCGAAGTGGCAGCCCAAGGCTTTGGCGAGTTGCTGGTGGCAGACATCGCCGCGCGCGACGGTCAGGTCAAGGTGAACGGCTGGCGCGACGGCGCAGGTGTGGTGCTCGACGATGCCGTGGCGCAGCTTTCCGAGCTGGGCTTTAAGCATCTGGTGTATACCGACATCGCGCGCGATGGCATGCAGACGGGTATCGATGTGGCGGCGTATCGCCATGTGGCCGAGGTCGCGGGCTTTCCCGTCGTGGCTTCGGGCGGCATCTCGACGCTCGACGACATCCGCGCACTGGCCGCGGTGGGTGAGGGCGCGATTGAAGGCGCCATTACCGGCCGTGCGCTCTACGAGGGCAACTTTACGCTGGCCCAGGCGCTGGCCGCCGCCCGAGGGGAGGAGTAGCCCATGCTTACCAAGCGCGTAATTCCCTGTCTGGACGTCAAGGACGGCCGCGTGGTCAAGGGAGTTAACTTTGTGAGCTTGCGCGATGCGGGCGATCCGGTGGAACTGGCCCGCGCCTACGACCGCGAGGGCGCGGACGAGGTCGTCTTCCTGGACATTACTGCCACGAGCGACAACCGTGCGACGACCATCGAGATGGCGGCGCATGCGGCCGAGGAGCTCGCCATTCCCTATACCGTGGGCGGCGGCTTTCGCGACCTGGCGGGCATGCGTACCATGGTTGCCGCCGGCGCCGACAAGGTGTCGCTCAACTCGGCGGCCGTGCGCGATCCGTCGCTGGTCAGCCAGGCCGCCGCGGCGTTTGGCAGCCAGGCCGTGGTCGTGGCGATTGATGCCAAGCGCGTGGGCCTGCCCGGTCAGCCGGATGCCGACAAGTGGGAGGTCTTCACGGCGGGCGGTCGCAACGCCACGGGTATCGATGCGGTGGCGTGGGCCGAGGAAGCGGCTCGTCGCGGCGCCGGTGAGATCTTGCTCACCAGCATGGATCGCGACGGCACCAAGGCTGGCTTCGACCTGGCACTCACCCGCGCCGTGGCGCGCGCGGTGCCGATCCCGGTGATCGCAAGCGGCGGCGTGGGCACGCTCGAGCATTTTGCCGAGGGCGTGATCGAGGGCGAGGCCGATGCCGTGCTGGCGGCCAGCGTCTTTCACTTTGGAACTTTCAGCATTCGCCAGGTGAAGGAGTATATGGCCAGCCAAGGCATCCCTGTGAGGCTGGACTTCTAGTGCTGCGGCTTGCCCAGGCACCGCATCTTGCCGCTCAAACCGTCGCTCGCGTACCAAAGTACGCGTCGCTCCTCTTTCGCGGCAACCTGCGGCACCTGGACAACCCTCGCCGACCTGTGGGATTTCGTTTGTTACTTGGGAGAAATGATGACTGAGGTAATAAATGCTACCGAGCTTAAATACGACGCCCGCGGGCTGATTCCTTGCGTGGTTCAGCAGCATGACACCGGTGAGGTGCTTATGGTTGCTTGGATGAACGAGGAATCGGTGGGGCTGACGCTCAAGACCGGGACCACGTGGTTTTGGAGTCGCAGCCGTCAGGAGCTCTGGAACAAGGGCGCGACGAGTGGCAACATGCAGGAGGTCAAGGAGCTCTGGGCCGACTGCGATAGCGATACGCTGCTGGTCAAGGTGGACTCACCGGGCCCGGCCTGCCATACCGGCAACCGTACCTGCTTCTTTAAGCGCGTGGAAGGGGGAGTGCGATGAAAGTCGTGACGCCGTTCGAGGTCGCCGAATGCAACACCGAGCTCCTCCGCGCGGGCGTGCCATGCCGCGTGCACCTGACTGATGCCTGCGGGGCGCAGTCGCTTTGGCTCGAGGCCGAGAAGGAAAGGCTCGATGAGGCCCATGCCGTCATCGTCGAGTTCTTTGAGAAAAAGGGCGCAAAGCCTCGGTTCGATGAGGCCGGTACCTACTTTACGCTGCAGTAACGAGAGGAAATAACCATGGGAGTCAGAACAGCTAACGTGCAGCCGGGAAACATCGGTGAGACGCTGACGGGACTGGCCGAGGTGATTCACAGTCGTCGCGACGCATCGCCGCAGGAGAGCTATACCGCGCGTCTGCTGACCGACGTCGAGGACGAGCTGCTCAAGAAGCTTGCCGAGGAGGCGAGCGAGGTGATCATGGCCTGCAAGGATAACGACCACGATCACATCCGCTACGAGGCCGGCGACCTGATCTACCACCTGCTCGTGACGCTCGAGCGCTACGGCATCACCCTCGACGAACTGGCCGGCGAACTCAACGCCCGCCGCCACTAGTCATTGGGGACGTTCTTAAACGACTAGTTAGGCGAGGGGCGTGGATTCCCATTCGCCGGTGGGGTGGGGGATATCGAAGGCCCGGTAGCCGCAGTCGTAGGCGTGGGCCTGGGCCTCGCGGATGTTCCAGCAGATGTCGCAGGCGCGGTGCGCGTCCGAGCCAAAGGTGATGGGCACCTCGGCATGGGCGAAGCGGCGCAACAGCCCGGTCGCGGGGTAGTAATCGTCGAGCCCCTTGCGCGGTGCGGCGGTCGAGACCTCAACGCGGCGACCCGTATCGTGGGCGCATTCGGCCATCTGCTCCCAAAACGGCGCGGGGTCAAAGTCGGGTGCAAAGCCGTCCTTCGAAAAGCGCATGACCAGGTCGGGATGGGCCATCGCGTCAAAGTTGAGTGAGCTTTCGCAAGCACGGCACCAGTCGTCGACGTAGCACTCCCACACGCCGCGCACGCCTAAGTTTTCCCAAACATGCAAGTTGGTATCGTCGTCGATCCAACCGCAAAGGGAATCGGGTGTATCGGGGCGCGCGACGTCCTCTGTCCCTGCCGTGCCCGCGGCGCCTGCCGCAATATCGCCCGGGTTGCCAATCCAGTGCACGCTGCCCAGACGTACGACGGCGCCCTGGGACCAGTGCTCTACCAAGGGCTCGCAGCCCTCGTACCAATCGCATTCAAAACCGTAGATAAAGGTGAGCTCCGGCGCAATCTGCGCGGCGAGTTTGCGGGCGTCCTCAAAGGCCAAACGATGTGCCGGCAAGTCGCCCTCGACGACCTGCACCTCGCAGTTAGCATCCATACTGGCGGGCAGGGTAAGGTGGTCGGTCGAGACCATGACGCGGCAGCCGGCGGCAGCAGCGGCACGGACGTTGTCCTCGAACGAGGCGTGCCCGTCCGAGAACGAGGTATGAGTATGGCAATCGACCAGCGGGCAGGCGGGCATGGCGACTCCTTTGCATTTGGTGAATCCGCTCCATTGTAATGGTGCAGCTCTCAACACGCCGCGCACGCCGGGTGCCGAAATCGAGTGGAAAGGCGGGGCGGCGCGTGCCGGCGCCGGCGACTACTTGCTTCGTGCCGCCGCGCGTTTGGCCTGCACTGTTACCATCGCGTGTCTCACGGCGGTGATGGGGCGATAGCGGATCATACGCGGTCCCGACCAACGCATAACCTCGCGGATCTTCTCGCGCATGGCAGGCCGGTAACAATGCGAAGGACATGCCGAGCAAAATGTCTTGGTGCCCATGTGCGGGCAGTGCTCAATGCGCGCGATGGCGTATTTCTGCAGCTCGGCGCATTCGGGGCAGAGCGTAATGGTTCGAAGGCCGAGTTTCACGCGCACGGACTCATCGCCGCCAGCCTGTTCGACCACATGCCCGCCGCCATGATGCCCACGACACCACAGCGCAATCATCTGCGACACCATTTGGGCCTCACGCTCACGTTTGCGTGCTAGCTCCGGTGTGTCGACTGGGCGCGCCATTAGCTCAGCCTCCCGTGCTCGACCGAAAGCGAGAAATCGGCAAACGCGCAGGTGCTGGCACGGTGGCTCACGAGCACAATGGTCTTGCCGCGGCGCTTGAGCTCGTCGATTGCCTGCATCACGGACGCCTCGTTGAGAGCATCGAGCGCGCTGGTGGGTTCGTCGAGCAAGATGAAGGGTGCGTCGTTGAGGAAGATGCGCGCAAGGCCGATGCGCTGGCGCTCGCCGCCCGAAAGCGAGTCGCCCAGCTCGGCAACGGGCGTGTCGAGTCCCTGCGGCAGACGGTCGATGAGCGTGGTGAGTGAGGCGGAGCGGCAAGCGTCGAGCAGCTCGGCATCGGTGGCGTTGGCGTGCGCGACCAGCAGGTTCTCGCGTACGGTGCCGCAGAACAGATGCGTGTCCTGGGTCATATAGGCCTCGTGGCTGCGCAGGCTCGCCGTGTTGATGTGGCGGGCATCGACGCCGCTCACCGTGATGGTGCCGGCTGCGGGGTCCCAAAAGCGCATGAGCAGCTTAAGCAGCGTCGACTTGCCCGAACCCGAGCGCCCCATGATGCAGGTCATGGTACCGGGCGCAAAGGTGCAGGTCACGTCGTCGAGGATGAGACTCGCAGCGGTGTCGTTCGCGACCTGCTCTGTGGCGCCCGCACCGCCCGCGTCCACGCCGCCCACATAGCTAAAGCTCACATGCTCGGCTGCGGCGCCGGCAAACTCAACGTTCTGTCCATCGGCGACCTCGGCGCACTGGGGCTGCTCGTCGAGCAAATCGAGCACGCGTGCGCCCGAGGCGAGCGTCTCCTGCAGTGAGGCGCCCAGGCGGCTCACGGCCATCACCGAGCCAAACGACGACACAAAGGTAAAGACGGCGACAAACGCTGCGGCAAAGTCAATCGTTCCCGCAGCCACCAGCTGCAGCGCACGCCCGAGCATCACCAGATTAGCCACAAGAATAAGCGCATCGGCTACGGCCTCGCTGACCGCCTGGCGGCGCTTGAGGCGCGCGTCCACGGCGCCGACTTGCTCGGTCAGCTTGCCCAGGGCACGGCTGCGATCGGTGCCACCGGCAAACTGGATGGTCTCGCCCGCGCCGCGCAGACTGTCGAGTACAAAGGCGCCCAGCTTACCGGCGCCCTCGCGGCTCTGGCGGCCGGTGGTGCTGCATGCCTTGGCCGAGGTCAGGGGCAGCAGCACGCCCAGGACCGCGTAGGCCACGAGCGCGATGCCCGCGAGCTCGGGGCTCACAGCCAGCAAAAAGCCCTCAAACACAACGGTGCAGACCAGAGCTATGGCAATGGGCGAGATGGTGTGCGCGTAGAAGACCTCGAGCAGCTCGATATCCGAGGTGACCAGGCTCACGAGCTCGCCCTTGCCGCGGCCCTCGAGCTTGGCGGGGGCGAGCTGGCGCAGGGCGCCAAACACCAGGTCGCGAATGTGTGCGAGCAGACGGAATGCGATGTAATGGTTGCAGAGCTGCTCGCCGTAGTGGAGCGGCCCGCGCGCGATGCCGCAGGCGGCACAGGCCGCGCATGTGACGATAAGACCAAGCCCCAAGGCGTTGCGGCCCAGCGCGGCCATAAGGCCAAGGGCGCCAAAGGCCGGCACGAACGCGGCGGTGAGCATGCCAATGCTGCCCAGCGCGACGGCTAGCACAAGCCAGCCGGCAAGCGGTCGGACGAGCCCCATCATGCGCCACATGATGGACGGCGCCGAGCGACGGGCGCGGCCGGAGTCAGGCACCGCGGCAGCGGAAGACGAGCCGGCACCGTTGAGGCCATCGGTACGGGCGGTGCTGCCGTCAACAGCCTCAACCGCGCCGGCATCCTCGGCATCACCCTCCGCATACGCATATGCCGAGAGCTGCTCCTGGCTGTTCCACATGCGCGCATAGGCGCCCGCGGTTGCCAAGAGCTCGCCGTGAGTCCCGCGCTCGGCAATGCGACCGCGCTCCAGCACCAGAATCTGATCGGCGTCCACGATTGTCGACAGGCGATGCGCCACCACGATTACGGTGTGCTCGCCGGCGAGCGATGCAATGACCTCGCCGATTGCGGCTTCGCTTGTGGCATCGACGTTGCTCGTCGCCTCGTCAAACACATAGATCGGCGAGTCGTGCAGCAGGGCGCGTGCCATGCACACGCGCTGGCGCTGGCCACCCGAAAGGTTGGTGCCGCCCTCGTTAATCACCATGTCGAGCCCGCCGTTGGCCTGCACAAAGGCCGCCACGCGCGTGCGGCCGAGCGCGCGCAAAAGCTCGGCGTCGGTGGCGTTGGGCTGGGCGAGCAGCAGGTTGTCGCGCAGGGTGCCGGCAAACAGGTAGCCGTTGGTGGGCACCAGCGTGACGGCGCGCATGAGTGAGGCGGCCGTGGCATCGCGCAGCTCGACGCCGCCAATGCGAACGCTGCCACGGTAGGCACCCTTGCGGCCCGCGATAATCCCCGCGAGCGTGGACTTGCCGCCGCCGCTTTCGCCCACGAGTGCCACGAGCGAGCCGTGCGCAATGGTCGCGCTGGCGCTGTCCAGCACCGTGCGGTTGCCGTATGCATAGCTCACGCCCGCGAGCTCGATATCGCCGCGACCGTCAAGCTCAACATCGCCGCGCTCGGGCTCGGGCGTATCCAAAATGCCAAACATGCGGCGCGAGGCGGCCATGCCGTTCATGGCCGTGTGGAACAGCGATCCCAGGCGGCGCATGGGCAAAAAGAACTCCTGCGACAGAAAGACGATGAGGAAGGCCGCCTCAAAGCCAATCTTGCCCGTGGCGAGCTGCAGCGCGGCTACGATAATGCCGAGCGCGGCGCCCATATAGACGACCAGGTCCATAACGCAAATGGAGCGCAGCTGCATCACCAGCAGGCGCATGGTCGCCGTGCGGAAACGCTCGGACTCGGCGTTGATGCGCTCGTGCCAGCTGCGATCGGCCTGGTAGACCTTAAGGGTGGTGAGACCCTGCACGGCCTCCAGGAACATGCCGCCCAGATCGACATAGCTGCCCCAGTACTCGGCACCGATCTTTTTGGCGTTGCGCATGACCATCATGATGGAGACGGGGATGACCGGAACGCAGGCGAGCAGCAGCGCGGCAGGAAGACCCGCCTGGCCCACGAGCAGTACAAACAGCGTGATGGGTGCCAAGCCGGCAAAGAAGAGCTGCGGCAGGTAGCCGCCAAAGTACACCTGGAGTTGCGTGGCGCCCTCGACGCTGGTCTGGACGGCCTCGGCGGTGGGGACGGTCTCGGTGTAGGAGGGGCCGAGTGCGGTGAGCTTGTCGTAGACGAGCGAGCGCACGCGGCGGACGGCCTCGAACGCGGCCCTGTCGCCGGCGCGTTGGGCCAGGTAGATGGAGGCGGCGCGCGCGATGATGGCGGCGGCGAGCGGCGAGGCCGCCTGTGCGAGGGCATCGACGGCGAGCGCGGCGGAAAGGCCGTCCGTGACGATGCCGCCCAAGATGCGCGCAAGCACCCACATCACCGTGATGTTTGCCATGAGCGCGATCCACTTAAACAGGACGCTTGCCATAATGTAGGGCGTTGCCTGCGGAACCAGGGAGAAGAGCCGCTTCTCGAACATGAAACCTCCTATGCCGTAACGGTGCCGGTCGGGGTCCTCGGCAGCCGCTTAGTTAGCCAAATGCAACTAGAGTAGCATCGTGCAGCCTGTAAGTATGCCGAGGGTAATTTTTTGGCCGATGAACTGCGTAGAAAGTTCAAAATTGTTGAGTGTAGTGAACTTTGTGGTGGACGGAGTGCGAGCGCAATTCTGATCGTGCGCGGCCCCGCTCCAAAACATGTACATCAGCCTCCAAAAGCTGCAAAAAATGACATGTTTGGAGGCTGGCGTACATGTTTGGATAGGGGCGAGGGCGGCGACGGACGAAAGTCACGCCTGTGCCACGTCCGATGTGCTAGCGTTTGGGTGAATAAAACGAGCCCGTGCGGAAAGGATCCGGACCGTATGCAACGTGGAAGTACATCTCCGCTGTCCCGCGAGACCGATGCACCCGAAACTATCGTCAAGCTGGAGTGCGACATCGACGATGCGTCGCCCGAGGTGCTCGCCTATGCCGCGGACCGCCTGCGCGAGGCGGGCGCCCGCGAGGTGCACTGGTTGCCTCTCTACTGCAAAAAAGGCCGCCCCGGTTGGCAGCTGCAGGTAATCTGCGCCCGCGAGGACATTGACCGTCTGCAGACGATTATCTTTTTGGAAACCACCACGAACGGCATCCGGCGCCAGGTGATGGAACGCGTCTGCCTGCCGCGTCGTTTTGAGCAGGTCGCGACGCCTTGGGGCGAAGTGGCCGTCAAGGTGGCCACCCTGCCCGACGGCAGTGAGCGTGCGGCGCCCGAGTACGAGGACTGCGCCCGTCTTGCCCGCGAGCATAACGTGCCGCTCCAGCGCGTGATGCAGACGGCACAAGCCTCGGCACTGTGATTTGAATAGCGCGGCCGGCGACATCTCGCGCCCGGCCACATCAGCCCCACCCGAAAGGACCACCATGAAATACCTCATCGCTTCCGACATTCACGGCTCGGCATACTGGACCGAGCGTCTGGTCGCCGCAATCGAATCCGAGCAGCCCGACCGCATCGTGCTGCTGGGCGACCTGCTCTACCACGGCCCGCGCAACGACCTGCCGCGCGACTACGCCCCCAAGCGCGTGATTCCGCTGCTCAACGCCCTGGCCGACCGCATCATCGCCGTCCGCGGCAACTGCGACGCCGAGGTCGACCAGATGGTGCTCGACTTTCCCGTCATGGCGGACTACGCCACGCTGTTCGATGAGGCCGGCCGTGAACTGTTCCTGACGCACGGCCACGTCTTTGGCGCCGGCATGCACAACAGCGTCGACCACGTGCCCGCGCTGCCCGAGGGCTCCGCGCTCGTCTACGGCCACACGCATATCAAGGTTAACGAGGCAAGCGAGGCACGCCCGGGCCTATGGCTCTTCAACCCCGGCAGCGTGAGCATCCCCAAGGACGGCACGCACAGCTACGGCATCTACGAGGGCGGCGCGTTCCGTCACGTGATCCTGGAGGAGAAATAATCATGGCGCAGCACATGGCTCGGCAAAATGCCGAGGGCTCGCGCGATCTGTCCACGCTGGTCGACGTGTCGGCCGAGCTGCAGCATTTGGTGCAGACTATCTGGCGTCTGCGTCAGCCCGATGGCTGCCCGTGGGACCGCGAGCAGACGCACCGCAGCATTGGCAAGAACATGATCGAGGAAGCCTACGAGGCGCTCGATTGCATCGAGGCGGACGACGTGGCGCATCTGCGCGAGGAGCTGGGCGACGTGCTCATGCAGGTGGTACTGCATGCGCAGATTGCGGCGGACGCCGGCGAGTTTACACTGGCCGACGTGGCGCGTGATATCGATGCCAAGCTCATCCGCCGTCATCCGCACGTGTTTAGCGATGTAGATGCTGACAGTTCCGACGAGGTACTCAAGATTTGGGACGAGGTCAAGCTTGCCGAGAGGGCTGCCAAGGACAAGGCCGTGGCGGCGGGCGAGGCCGCGCCCGAGGGTCTGCTCGACGGCGTGCCCACGCATCTGCCGGCGCTGATGCAGGCTCAGAAGGTGTCGCGCAAGGCGGCTGCCGTGGGCTTTGAGTGGGAGACGGTCCAGGATGTGTGGGACGAGGTCGTCGAGGAGCGTGCCGAGTTTGAGGCCGAGGCCCCCGGAACGCCCGAGCGCGAAATGGAGTTTGGCGATCTGCTCTTTGCCCTGGTCAACGTCGCGCGCAAGGAGGGTATCGACGCCGAGAGCGCCCTGCGCGCCAGTACGGCAAAGTTCCGCCGTCGCTGGGCCGCAATGGAGCAGATGGCGGCCGATGCTCACGTGGATCTTGCCGAGCTTTCGACCCACGGCCTCAACGACCTGTGGGATGCCGCAAAGGCGGAGGAGTAAGACTGCGGGAACGACGGGCTGACACGCCTCATCGTTCCCGCTAAATTGTTCGAAAATCAAGTGTATCCCTTGGATAACTTGGGGCATAATGCAAAAAGTGCGACATGGCTAACTTACGGAGGCGCACCGACGGTGCACGGTCAGCCGGTCGCTTGCATCCACTACGTTTCCAAGTGAGAGGGAGACAACATGAGCGATATTTTGGACGTCTATGGTCGCGAGGTACTCGACAGCCGCGGCAATCCCACCGTCGAGGTCGAGGTCGTGCTCGAGGACGGCAGCTTCGGCCGCGCAATGGTGCCTTCGGGCGCTTCGACCGGCGCCTTTGAGGCATGCGAGCTGCGCGACGGCGACAAGGGCCGCTACCTGGGCAAGGGCGTCTCGCAGGCCGTCGAGCACGTCAACAACGAGTGCGCCGATGCCGTCGTGGGCCTCGATGCCTTCGATCAGCGCGCCGTCGATGCCGCGCTGATCGCCGCGGACGGTACCCCCAACAAGACCAAGCTCGGTGCCAACGCCATTCTGGGCGTGTCGCTGGCCGTTGCCCGCGCCGCAGCCGAGTCGGCGGGCCTGTCGCTGTACCAGTACCTGGGCGGTGTCAACGCCCATCTGCTGCCCACGCCCATGATGAACATCCTCAACGGCGGCGTGCACGCCGACAACAACGTCGACTTCCAGGAGTTCATGATCATGCCGGTGGGCGCCCCGAGCTTTGCCGAGGGTCTGCGCTGGTGCGCCGAGGTCTACCACACCCTCAAGGGCGTGCTGCACGAGGCCGGCTTGGGCGGCGGCGTGGGCGACGAGGGCGGCTTTGCGCCCAACCTTAAGACCAATGCCGAGCCGTTCGAGTACATTACCAAGGCCGTCGAGAAGGCTGGCTTTAAGCCCGGCGTCGACTTCATGTACGCCATGGACCCGGCCTCGACCGAGTTCTACAACGCCGAGACCGGCATGTACGAGCTCAAGGGCGAGGGCGTGGAGTACACGAGTGCCCAGATGGTTGATTACTGGGAGAAGCTCGTCGACACCTATCCCATCATCTCCATCGAGGACGGCATGGCCGAGGAGGACTGGGACGGCTGGGTTGAGCTCACCCGTCGCATTGGCAACAAGGTGCAGCTGGTGGGCGACGACCTGTTCGTCACCAACACCGAGCGCCTTAAGAAGGGCATCGAGCTGGGTGCCGCCAACGCGATCCTGGTCAAGGTCAACCAGATCGGCACACTCACCGAGTCGCTCGAGGCCATCGAGACCGCCAAGGAGGCCGGCTACGCCTGCATCGTGAGCCACCGCTCCGGCGAGACCGAGGACTCCACGATCGCCGACCTGGTCGTGGGCGTCAATGCCGGACAGATCAAGTCGGGCGCCCCGTGCCGCAGCGACCGTATCGCCAAGTACAATCAGCTCATCCGCATCGAGGACGAGCTCGAGGGCAGCGCGCGCTACGCCGGTAAGACCGCGTTCTACAACATTCGCTAAACGGGCGAATTTGGCGAGGGGGAGGCTGACTCGGTTCCGTCCCGCCTTGACTGGATGCTGCAAAGCGCCATGGGCGCTGGGCCATACGGCTCAGCGCCTTTTTTATGTCGAGCAAAGGCTGGCGAAGGCGGTGCAGGCGCTCGTGCTATAACTAAAGGACTTAGCGCAAACAAACCTCAACCGCACAAGGCGCACATGGATCAGATTTACGACAACAGGTACTATTCCGCCGGTTCGCGCGAGCCGTCGCCTCGCCGTGCGCGCACGGTGCAGCTCGGTGGGTCCGATTACGCCGGTGCCGACCGCTCCATGCAGCGACCGACAAGTACCTCGCGCCCCAATGCTCAATCAAATACCTTGGCAGATGGACCGGTGCGCCCGGTACGTTCGTCGCATGCGTCGCGTCCCTCGACTCAAGCACACGACAAATCGAGTAGGCCCTCGAACCGTCTTTCGGGCTCGGACTTTATGCATTACGCCAACGACAACGCGGTGGTCAAGGCGATCTATGACTTTACGCATGGCTCTCTGCGTCCGCTGTTTATCGGTATCGTGGTGGCTCTGGCGCTCGTGAGCCTGTATTTCCCCGTGCGCGACCTGTACGTGGCAAAACGCTCGAACGACATCTTGGTCAAGCAGGTCGAGATTCGCCAGCAATACAATGATGAGCTGCAAAAAAGCGTCGACAAGCTGCTCTCGGAGGAGGGTATCAAGGACGCGGCGTCCGAGGACCTGGGCCTGGTGATGCCCGGCGAGAAGAAGATTGACGTGCTAGGCTTGGACGACGATTCGGACTCGTCGTCGAGTAAAAAGTCCTCAAACGCCAAGAAGGCCAGCGAAGTGGCCAAGGAAATCGAAGAAGTCGGCAAGGACGCGCCGTGGTACATCCAGGCGCTCGACATGCTGTTTGGGTTTAACGGCGTCGAGGGTCAGACGGTCGTGTCCAACGGCAAATAGCGCCCGGAGGGGAGCCCGCAATGACAAATTGCAAACGCTATAAGGTGGCCGCGATCGACCTGGGAACGGTGTCGTCGCGACTGGTGTTGGCTCAGGTCGAGTGCGGAGCGATTGTGGAATCGTTCAAGCATACCGAGATTACCGACCTGGGCGAGGGCGTGGACGCGACGGGGCGCTTCTGCGAGGCGGCTGTCGAGCGTGTGCTCGCTGCGTGCCGCATGTTTGTGGACGAGGCCCGTGCCTTTGGGGCCGTGTGCGTCTGCACCACGTGCACGAGTGCCGCGCGCGATGCGTCCAATGCCGCGCTGCTGCTGGACGGCCTGCGCGAGTTGGGGCTCAAACCACAGGTGATTCCGGGCGAGGTCGAGGCGCGCCTGACGTTTTTTGGCGTGGCGCACGACTTTGCCGGCGAGCGCATCATCGTCGCGGATTCGGGCGGCGGGTCCACGGAACTCGCGACGGGCGTATACGCTCCGGAGCGCGGCGTCTTTGCGCTGGAGGGAACGCGCTCGCTGGACATCGGTTGCCGTCGCGTGACGGAGCGCTTTTTCTCTGCGTTGCCGCCCGCGGATGGCGAGCTTGCTGCCGCTGCCGCGTGGGCAGGCGAGCAGTTCGCCGCCTATTTTGAGGGCCTGCCTGTCGACTTTGAGCGCGCCGAACGCTTAGTCGCGGTGGGCGGCACGGTGACTACGCTGGTGGCTCTGGTCCACGAGCTGGAACCGTACGATTCGAGCTTTGTGCACCTGCGCGAGCTTTCGATGGAGCAGATTTCTGCCGCTATCGAGCGCATGTCCACGCTGGACGTGGAGAGCATTGCCGCGTTGCCAGGCGTGCAGCCCAAGCGCGCGGGCGTGATTCTGGCCGGCGCCGTGGTGATTCGCGAACTCATGCGCGCCGGTGGCTACGATGCGCTCACCGTAAGCGAGAACAGCCTCCTCGCCGGCATGGCCGCCGCCATCAACGAGGTTCTCGACGGCGCGACTCCCACCATCGCCTGGACCCCGAGCCTGAGCGCCCTTTAACCATCCCCTCATAAGTTGCGGTGAAATGCGGACTAAAATCGCCCTTTCGGGCCCCAACCAGTCCCTATTCCACCGCAACTCAACAGCCGGCACCTAGGGACGTTTTTTCTGCCGGCACCTGGGGACAGTCCTTGCTGAGCGCCTCCGCAGCCTTTATGCCAGTTTGTCGATTTGCCCAATTTCCCAAAGCGGAATATTGACGAGCGTGTCCTCGTCTCTATATGCCGCCAGAGAGCTCCTCACGCAACGCTCGAGTTTGAATTTTTCGCAGGCTATTTTCAGACTCTTCGCTTTAAGGTTCTCTGCCGCCTTGACCTCAAGCGGAAGCACGGTTCCCGCATGGTCGATGGCAAAGTCGGTTTCGGCATTGCCAGAGGTAGAGGACCAATACACGGGAGTTTTGTCTTGGAGCAAAAGCTCCTGCGCGACGTATTGTTCGGTCAGCGAACCTTTGAACTCGGTAAAAACAGCGGATCCGTTAAGAACGATGGCCGGAGAGAGACCGGAGAGCGCTCCGAGGATGCCGGTGTCGATGCAGAACAGTTTGAAGCCCGAGAGGTCTTCGTAGCTCGAGAGCGGTGCCTTTAGAGCGGAAACACGTGGCACCTTATGAACGATTCCGTAGTCCGTGAGCCACTGGAGGCTTTCCTCAAAATCGCGTGCGCGCGCTCCAGGGCGAAGGGCGCCATAGACAAACTTCTTGTTCTCCTTGGCAAGCTGGCCGGGAAGGGATTTCCAAACCAACCTCATGCGCTCGACGATGCGGGCGGGTGCATGTTTGCCAAAATCGGATTCGTAAGCCTCGATGATTTGCTGCTGAAGCCTTCGGGCTTCAATGAAGTCGCGTGTCTCGGCGAAAGCGGAGACAACTTCGGGCATACCACCGACAACAAGGTATTCCTTGAGCAAGTGCACGAGCTTTTCGGTGACGTTTGCTAGAAGGTTCATGTCTGCGGCAAGGATGGCGTCGGCGAGCGGGTTGCCGTCGACGGCGCGAACGAACTCGGCAAACCCCATGGGACGCATGGTGAGCTGGTCGATTTTGCCGACGGGAAATGACTCGTTTTCGCGTCGGAGCGCGAGGCCCATATAGGAACCGGCTGCTACGATGTGGTATTCGGGTGCAAGCTCGTTGAAGTACTTGAGCGAGGTGATCCCGCGTGGCGCCTCTTGGATCTCGTCGAAGATGATGAGCGTGTCTGTCGGCGTTACGGTTTGGCCACGTAGGAGCTCTATCTGGGAGATGATGCGCTTGGGGTCGAGGTCCCCATCGAACAGCGAGCGTGTGCTCGGCTCGAGCATAAAGTCAAAACGAATGACGCTTCGATACTGCTGGCTTGCGAATTCGTTAAGAAGCCAAGTCTTTCCTGTCTGGCGGGCTCCCTTAAGCAAGAGAGGTTTGCGATTCGCCCTTGATTTCCAAGCGATAAGTTCACTCATAAGCTGTCGTTGCATATTGCCTCCCAACCCTCTCGGCTAGTATAAGACCATTTGGGCGTTTCCATCGGAAAATGTGCGAGACAACCACGTTTTTCCATCGGAAAATGTGCGAGACAACCACGTTTTTCCATCGAAAAATGTGGGAGTGCCAATCTGAGTTGCGGTGAAAAAGTTCTTAAATGAGCTGGTAACCAGTCAAAACAGGAACTATTCCACCGCAACTTATCATCCGTGTCGGCATCCACAAGAAACGAGCCCGCGTCTCCGGGGGACACGGGCTCGTAAACAATGCGTGGTAGGGGCGGTGGGACGTCTGCGAATTTGCGCAGCAAATACGCACCGGCCTCGGTCGCCTGCCGGCGCCCTCGCCGGCTCGCTACAAACGCTCCGCGTTTGCTTAACGCTCGCCCCCTCGCGGGTTCGAGCCCCACCGGCGTGAAAAAGAAACGAGCCCGCATCCCTTGGGGACACGGGCTCGAACGCTTCATATGGTAGGGGCGGTGGGACTCGAACCCACAATCCTTGCGGCGAGAGATTTTAAGTCTCCTGCGTATGCCAATTCCGCCACGCCCCCGTGAGACTAGAAGTCTAGCACAAGCCGTCCGTTACGCGTTGACGGCCATCGAGTGCTGACCCGACTTTTCCAAGTACTCGGTATACTTTGCCTCGTCGCCCTTGTTTTGGTACTGCAGGGCCAGCAGGTACTCCAAGCGGCAGCGCTTGACCGGGTCGTCGCCGACATCCTCGAGCATGCGCTCCAGTTCGGGAATGTCGTTGTGGCGCTTGAGGATCATCGTGTCGTACATCAGCTGGCATTCGTGTGCGACCGCCTCGGCCTGACCGCCCTCAAAGCCCTTGATCTCGTGCAGCAGCTCCTTAGACTTTTTGCGGTCCTCCTGGCCAACGTAGTAGTTAAAGGCCTTGATCACCAGGTCGACGCGCTGCATCTTGGGCAGGTTGAGTCCCAGCAGCAGGTCGAACATCTCGCCGGCGCGCTCGTGGTCCTCGCGCAGCAGATAGGAGTTTAGACGCAGGTAGTCGCGGTTGTAGCGCGGGTACAGCATGCTGGTGAGTTTGCCGTCGAGCAAACGATCGAACTCGGCCCACTGTTTGGCGGCCATCAACTGTTGCAGGCGTTTAAACGTAGTGCGTTTTTTGACGCTAAAGAACACCGATACGGCGATACAGATGATAACGACGGCGGTCCAGAGTGTGCGGGAATCGGGCATGTTAGGATCCTTAGTCGCTCATAAAGCGAGCGGTATGACAACACGTACTAGATGTATTATACGCAGCGCACAAGCAAACTGGCATAAAAGCTCATCGAGGCTGAGTGCCATCGCTCGCTGCGGTACACTTACCTAAAGTAAACCATGAAGGGAGACATTACCTATGAAGAAGATTGTTTTGGCTTGCGGTGCTGGCGCTGCTACTTCCACGCTCGTTGCCCAGAAGGTCGCCACCATGCTCGACGCCAACGGTTACGCCGACAAGTACGAGATCGTGCAGTGCGCCATCTCCGAGGCCAAGGACGTTTGCGACGAGGGCGCCGATCTGCTGATCGCCACCACCGTTGCCCCCGAGGGCCTTACCTGCCCGTACGTGAGCGGCGTGCCCTTCATGACCGGCATGAACCGCGTCGCTGCCGAGAAGGCCGTTCTTGACGTCATGGCTCAGTAGGCGCTGACTGCATGAGTGAGCAGAACGCCAATCCGGTCGAGCTCTTTGGCATGCGCGTTGCCCATGTGGGCATTAACGCCACCGACCCGGCAGACGCCCTGGAGATCGCGGAGCTGTTCTCGACGATGATGGGTCTGCCCGTTATCGAGACCCCGGTTTCGTACTTTAACGATTCGCTGGTCGAGGTCATGAAGCAGAATGGTCGTGGCACCAAGGGCCACATCGGCTTTGCCGTCAACGACATTGATGCGGCCGAGAAGTGGTTTGCCGAGCGCGGGCTCGAGGTCAACGAAGAGTCGCGCGCGCTGCTGCCCGACGGTAGCACCAGGCTCGTGTACTTTAAGCGCGAGTTCGCCGGTTTCGCCGTGCATCTGTGCCGCGAGTAGCGCACAAGCTGCCATAGCTAGCAAAAAGGGATAGGGCCGTGTGGCCCTATCCCTTTATTTATGCCGAGGGGCTTCCTAGCGCGGCAGGCGAATCGTAAAGCGGCTGCCGACGCCCTCGACTGAGGTCACGCCAATGACGCCGCCATGGCTATCGACGATCCACTTGGCAATGGCAAGCCCCAGACCCGAGCCCTGTGCGCCGGCATCGCGTGCATTGTCGGCGCGGTAGAACCGTTCAAACGCGTGAGCTGCGGATTCCTGGTTCATGCCGATGCCCTCGTCCTCAACGCTTATGTCGATCGTGCCCGCGCCCGCATCCGGCGCTACGCCAAATGTGACGGTCGTTCCCGCATCCGAGTACTTGGCGGCGTTTTGCACGATCACGCGCAGAGCCTGCTTCACGAGCGCCACGTCGACGGGCGCGTCGCAGCGCGGGTCGCTGACAAGCGCAGCGTCAAAGGCCAGCCGATACGTGTGCTCGGTATCGATCATCTGCGATTCCTCGCATACCTCGTCGACCAGTGCGGCAAGGTTGGTATTTGCGCGCCGCAGGACCGTGCGCCCGGCATCGCCGCGCGCCAAAAACAGCAGCTGCTCCACGAGCTCTTGCATGTGCTCGCTTTCGGCCTTGAGGGACGCGATAGATTCTGCCAGCACGTCCGGGTCGTCTTTGCCCCAGCGATCGAGCATGTTTACGTAGCCCTGAATCACCGCGATGGGCGTGCGCAGCTCGTGGCTCGCATCGTTGACAAAGCGCATTTGCTGCAGTTTGGCCTCTTGCATCTGGCGCAGTAGGCGGTTGAGTGCAACCTCGATGCTTGCCAGGTCGGCGTCGCCGGTAGTGACGCTCGGCGAGTCGACGCTTGCGCGCTCGATGGCCTGCTCCAGTGTTTCCATCTTGCCGCCGGAGAGCTGCATACGGCCGAGCTCGTCCACGCGCAAGGCCAGGTCGTTGAGCGGTGCCATGGTGCGGCGCACGCGACGGGCGCCGCCGAGCATGTCGAGCACGCTGATGACCTGCCAACCCACAACGACAAGGTAGAGAGGCCATAGCGTGACGAGGTCCTGCGCGAGGGGGAAAGTCTTGGTGGTACGCGCAAGCTCGACGGTATAGGTGAGCGTTGTCAGGTCCCAGCCGCGCGCGGGCGTCAGCGACATGCTGCGAACGGTGGCGCTGGGGATCCATCCTGCGGTAAACGCGCCGTTGGGCAGCGTCCGGTTGTATCCATAGACGAGGATCGCCACCGCAATAACCAACAGCAACAGATCGAGCCAGACGTAGCTCATCAGGCGGCGCCACATATAGCTCCAGTTGATGGCGCGGGCGATGGAGGTGACGCGCTTGGCCTCGGCATTACGCGCGGCAGACATAGCCCACCCCGCGCACGGTCTGGATGATGCGGGCGCCGCCGGCGTCTTCGATCTTGGCGCGCAGGTGCGCGATGTGCACGTCGACGTTGTTGGTGTCGCCCACGTATTCGTAGCCCAGCGCCTCGTGCGCGATGCGCTCGCGCGTGAGCACGGTGCCGGCATGCGCCATAAGCAGGGCGAGGACGTCGAACTCGCGGGCCGTGAGCGCGATGGGCGAGCCGCCGACCGTGACTTCGCGGCGGTCGGGGTCGAGCGCAACCGAGTCAACGGTAAGCGCGGCGTGGGAGGGCGTGGCAGCGGTCTGGGTCGTGTCGGTTGCCGGGGACATTGTGGCGATACCGGCGCCCGCGCCGCCTGCCGCGCCCGCCCCAGTACCGGCGCCGCCAACGCCCGAAGCCGCCCGCACGGCCTCCGAGCGCTTCAGTGCCACGCGGATCCGTGCGAACAGCTCCTCAATCGCAAATGGCTTGGTCAGGTAATCGTCAGCACCGGCGTCAAGCCCTGCCACCTTGTCCATCACGGCATCGCGCGCGGTGACCATGATCACCGGCACGTCCTTGTGCTTGCGGACACGCCGCAGCACCTCCATGCCGTTGAGCTGCGGCAGCAGCACATCGAGCAGAATCAGATCGTAGTCGCGCTCCAGCGCTAGGTCAACGGCGGTGCGGCCATCGGCGGCGTGCTCCACCTGGTAGCCCTCGTGCTCCAGCTCGAGCGTCACAAAGCGGGCGATTTTCTCCTCGTCCTCTACGATCAGGATCCGTGCCATGCGTGCCCCCATCTGCGATTACTTGTCGTCGTTCAGATTTTGCTTGATGTCGTCCGCGGCATTGGCAGCGCTGTCCATCAGGTTGTTGATGCTGCCGGGCACGTCGCCGTCGCTATCGATGCGGTAGCGCATGCCAAAGAACAGGCCAAGCAGCATCAGCCATATCGTGGCGCCCCAGGCAAACAGGGCGACGATGGGAATCAGGATGGGGATGTTGAGGATGATCGCGTCGCGGCGCGTGGCGATAAACTTGGTGTCCAGGCTCAGACGGAAGAGCTTTTTGAGGTACTCCCACACGCCGTCCATCTTCTTGGAGAAGTCGGTCTTTTCGCTCGACTTTTCGTAGGCGACCTGCGCGGCGACCATCTCGGCCGAGGGCTCGTCGGCCGGCGCGGACTCGGTGGCGGCGTGCGCCGACGTGGTCTGGGTCTTGCCCTGCGACTCGAGCCAAATGATGGCGTCCAGAACGTTGCCGTCGGAGGCGTCGAGCGCGGCCTTGGCATCGGTATAGCTCACGTTGCACTTGGTGCGGATAGTTTCAACTTTTTCGAGGTCGTCCATGACCTTTCCTTTCGTTCGATGGGCGCGACGCCGGGCGATCTGCCCGGGCGCGAGCGTTGCGTTCGGCGGCCTGCGTTGCGTGGCGCCGCCCCGCCCTTGGTCGAACTCTATAGTGCAGGTTATAGATTAAGCGATTCTTGAGCCAAGATTAATGTTGGATGAGTTTTTGGGTGGCAGTGGGAAAAGTATTAGACCTCGATAGCGGGAGATGGGGTGCCGATGACAAGCCGGCGGCAGAAATGGGATAAGCAAGGCGAACGGATCATATGGATTAAAATCGCGTTGCAAAAGTATGAGTTTCACACACGGCAGCCATGGAAGGACCTTAATATTACTTAGGCATGCGGCATTTGACGCCAGTCCTAATTGAAAGGCCAAGGGTAAATGGCTCCATGGGCAAGTGATTCTGTTTGCTAATGACCGAAAGCACCAATCCGTCATGTTGATTAAGGTTTCTGTTTGCTTGCATGGTTCGCTAGCTGCTAAAAGGTTGACCGATTGACTGTTTATGGCATCGTTAGTCGTCGGTGTTTTATAACAATAATTTAAAATAGCTGCAGTGGCTGAATGAATATAGAGAAAGGACTATCAATGGAGTGCAACTGGATTTACTTCCCATTAAACGGTCGTCCGCCGCAGCCGTTAATGGACGTTGTAAAAGCTGTAGATAAAAATATTGAGCAGATTCGTTCTGATAAAAACAGTGAGCACAGCGATAGCGTGCTCCGAATTTTGGCGTTCGATTTGGAGCAATTTGGTTTCAATGTTGAGGTGGGGAAAAAGAAAAACGAGAAACTATCGATGCCAGTGTTGTATGGGGAGAAAGGCTTAATTGATAAAGCTTTTGAGGTCGATGCCGTCCATAGGGACACTAACACGATAGTGGAGATTGAGGCCGGGCGCGCTGTCGCGAACAACCAGTTTCTGAAGGATTTTTTTGAAGCGTGCATGATACAGGATGCAGCATATCTTTGTGTAGTCGTTCGTAATGTGTACAAGAGTGGTGACAACTCAAGCAGAGACTACGAAAAGGTCGTAACTTTTTTCAAAACATTGTATGCAAGCGGGCGCATGCCTGTTCCGTTAAAAGGCATTATGGTTATCGGGTACTAACTGCAGTGGTTCTTTCGGTTTTGGAATAGTTCCGCGTGTAACTATTTGTGTGTCGGGTACATGGTGACTTGGGCAGCGGCTCGGACTCAGCGGATGCGAACAGCATGTATGCGGCAAGGTTTTCAAATTGTTTTAGAGGAAAACCTCTGCTGCTCAGTCAGCATTCGGCACCCTTCCCAACGCACGTATGATTAGCTTTTGAGATCGCTTCTGCTCTCTAATGGCGGCCGCAAGAGCCCTTCGACGTTCGATTTTGGCTTGCAGCTCATCAACCTTTGTAGCGGGTACATAGTCACTTTTGACCTCGTCGCCGACTCGATAGTTGAGATAGCAGTATTCGTGGCCCTTTATGTTTCGCATGCGGATGCTGCCCTTTGGAAGGAGACTGATTTCCTGCTCCATGAGGCCCAAGAGGCGGCTCGAGCGTGCATATTCCTCTTCTAGGACATCTTCTAAGACGGACATGGAGCCTCCTTTCCGAGTAGTTACCCTACATTCTATCAAATCCATTAAATTGTAGGGTAACTCAAGCATGTCCGCACGACATGTGACACTTACCCTGCCGCCCTGCTCTGCCGCGGCGGCATGTACCCAAACAACGGTCCTCTAAAGAGTTCGATATCGATGAGTGATAACACCAAGCATCTCGCAAAGAAGTGCGTCAAGAACGCGGGGCCGTGCCTCGTGCTGTGCCTTGCCGGCGCAACGGTCGCGCTGCTGGCTGTTCTGGGGCCGTTTGATGTGCTCCGAAGTGCCAGTTCTCTGCATGTTTGCATGGCTCTTGCCGGCGCCATGATGACCGGCGGCGTGCTCGATCTGATCTTTTGGGTGTTTGACCCGTTTGGATGGAAGAGCGAGGGGTAGGTCCCAAAGGATGGAAGGGCTGGAACGGTTGACTTAGTG
This sequence comes from uncultured bacterium, assembly GCA_905215505.1. Lineage (GTDB taxonomy): Bacteria > Actinomycetota > Coriobacteriia > Coriobacteriales > Coriobacteriaceae > Collinsella. The sequence continues at coordinate 21,637 of CAJMPU010000009.1, read as the reverse complement.
ATCGTGCAGAATGTGGGCTAGCGACTTACAAGGAAGTGGTGATCCGATGACGGTCTATGTGACGGGCGATATTCACGGCGGCCTCGACATGCAAAAGCTGCGCGATTGGGATCTTGGGGAAAGCCTGACGAGCGACGGCTATCTCATCATTGCCGGCGACTTTGGCTTTCCGTGGGATTTCTCTGCCGAGGAGTGCGCCGACATCGCTTGGCTGGAGTCGCGCCCCTATACCGTGCTGTTCGTCGACGGCAACCACGAACGTTTCGACCACTGGGCGGAGCGACCCATGGAGTTGTGGCACGGCGGACTGACACAGCGCCTGTCGGACACCTCGCCCATACGGCGCCTGACGCGCGGCGAGGTTTTTGAACTCGACGGCTCAACGGTCTTTATCATGGGCGGCGCCACGAGCGTGGACAAGGAATACCGCATTCCGTATTCCAGCTGGTGGCCGCAGGAGTTGCCGGACGAGCGCAACTTTGAGGAGGCACGGACGAAGCTCGACAGCGTGGCCTGGAAGGTCGACTACGTGGTCACCCACACCTGCTCTACGCGCATGCTTTCGCCCACGCTCTATCCGGCGCCCGGCTGGAATTGCCCCGCCGTCGATCGACTTACGGCATTTTTTGACGAGTTGGAAGACCGCTTGGACTACAAGCGCTGGTACTACGGGCATTTTCATCGGGATGCCAACCCGACCGAGCGCCATACCGTGCTCTACGACTGCATCGTTCGCCTGGGCGACGAACTCCAGCCTTGGGATGTTGCGTAGGGGTGGGGCGCATTTGGCTACTCGGCCGTTACAGCGATGTTCTCTCGGTGCGCGCGGATAACATCCCAGCTAAAGTGCTCGACCAGCCGCTCGGCAGAGCGCGGCGTGGTGTCCGGCGCGATGCCCGTTTGCCCGGCGAGCCAGCCCAGCAGCGCTTCGGGCGTGCCAAAGCGGGCGCGGAGTTCGCCCAGGTCCAGATCGCGGTCTCGTTTGGAAAGGCGGCGGCCGTCCGGTGCCATGAGCAGCGGAATATGTCCGTAGTGCGGCGTGGGCAGTCCCAACAGGTGCTGCAGATAGATCTGGCGCGGTGTGGACCCCAGCAGGTCGCATCCGCGCACGACCTCGGTGACGCCCATGGCAGCGTCGTCGACCACCACGGCTAGCTGATAGGCAAACACACCGTCGCTGCGGCGCACCAAAAAGTCGCCGCACTCGGTGGCGAGTGCTTCGCATTGGGCGCCGTACGTGCGATCCACAAATTCGATCACGTCGTCTGCGAGGTCGTCGACGGTGGGCACGCGCAGACGTGTGGCCGGGGCGCGCAGGGCGCTGCGGCGGGCCACCTCCTCGGCCGAAAGACTTCGGCAGGCGCCACGGTAGATGGGCGTGCCGTCGCTCGCGTGCGGTGCACTCGCGGCGTGGAGCTCGGCGCGTGTGCAAAAGCAGGGATAGGTGAGGCCGGCGTCTTTCAGCCGGCGCAAGGCGCTCTCGTACAGGTCTAGGCGGTCGTGCTGGTAGTAGGGGCCTTCGTCCCACTCCAGCCCCAGCCAGGCCAGGTCGTCAATCAATTGGGCGGCAAGTTCCGGGCGCTTGCAGCGATCGTCCAGGTCCTCAATGCGTAACACGATGCTGCCGCCCTGGCTGCGGGCCGAAAGCCATGCGCACAGGCAGCTGAACACGTTGCCCAGGTGCATACGGCCCGAGGGCGACGGGGCGAAGCGCCCCACGACGGGCGCGGGAGCGGCCGGCGTCGTTGGCGCGTCGGCGGCGGTTGTTGCTATGTTGCGTGCGTTGATGTCCATGCGGACGAGTATAGCGCGGGGCGCGGTGGGGGAGACGCTGCCGTGGCCTGCAAGTTGCTGAGGCCACACGTTGCGCGTGCCGGACCACCGGCTCGGCGCCTTAATCGTCGTCAATCAATCTAGCCTTCAAACGACAGAAACCCCGGCAGCTCTTCGCAACTGCCGGGGTTTCCGCGGAAAAGGGGGACATGATCCTCAAGCGGACGGCAAAGGGGCAAACCGTTTTCGCTCAACTGCTTTATGCCCCTCAACTGGCGGCTCAATCAGCGCATGCCGCGCCCACACAAAGCCGCTACACCTGTGATGGAGCTATGAAGTGGTATCTATTGCCGGAGCGGGCTATGCCAAGGAGTGTCCCAGATTGCCGGCAGATAAGGAACGTCCCCAGGTGCCGGCGGCGGGCGTGACTTTTGTCTCGTTTTGACGCTCCGCTGACCTAGATGTTCGTCACATGAACTCGCAAACGTGGGACAATGACGCTACTGGTACCACAGACAAAGGATGTGCCTATGAACGCCCCCGTTGCCCAGCCCTGTCGGCAGCGCCGCCTGTTTGCGCGGTTCGCTTCCGTCTGCGCACTCGTCGCGCTTGCGTTGTTGCTGCTGCCTGCCGTCGCGCACGCCGACGGCTACTCCATGAGCCAAACCTATATCGGTGCCACGGTTGAGGCCGATGGCTCGCTGACCGTTGTCGAGGGACGCCAGTTCGATTTCGACGACGACATTAACGGCGTGTATTGGGATATCAATACAGGCTCTAACCAGCAAGGCGGCTCGGTGGTCGTCAATGTGCTGAGCGTCGAGGAAGACGACACTGCGTTTAACAAGGTCGACAGCGCAAACAAAGGCGACGACGGCGTTTACACGGTGGAGCAGTCCGACGACGGCGTAAAGATTAAGGTGTTCAGCCCCCACGAGAGCGGCGACAGCGCAATCTACTACGTGAGTTATTCCATGACCGGTGCGGTTATGAACTGGGCCGATACCGCCGAGCTCTACTGGAAGTTCGTGGGTGACGGCTGGTCGGCGGATTCCGATGACGTCGAGATGGAAGTCTACTTTGCAAATGCCGCTGCCGGGACGGCTGCCGTCAAGGGCGATAACTTCCGCGCATGGGGCCACGGCCCACTGACGGGCGACGTGTCGCTCGATGCGGACGAGCCCATGGTCACCTATACCATTCCCTGCGTGCATGAGGGCGAATTCGCCGAGGCACGTATCGCCTTCCCCAGCGACTGGGTGCCGCAGCTTGCCGTCTCGGGCGAAAAGCGCATGTCGACGATTCTGAGCGAAGAGAAGGAATGGGCCGACGAGGCCAACGCTCGCCGCGCTCACGCTCGCATGATTGCCAATGCGCTTGCCGTGCTAAGTGTTGTCGCGGCGGTGGCCTTTACCGGCACAATCGTTGTGCTCAAGCTGCGCCGCCGCAAGCCCAAGCCGCTTTTCCAGGACGAATATTTCCGCGATGTGCCTTCGGCCGACCATCCCGCCGTGCTTTCGGCCCTCATGAGCTGGAACGACGTGCCCGATCAGGCATATATCGCCACGCTTATGAAGCTCACCGACGACCGCGTGATCAAGCTGGAAGAAGCGACCGAGACCAAGAAGAAGGGTCTGCTCCGTCGCGAAAAAGAGGAGCAGACGTATCGCATCACAGTGACCGACGAGGCCTGGAAGGCTGCCAAGAAGGACGGCATCGATCGCGATGTGCTCAAGGTCTTCTTCGCCGGCGTTAAGCCCGATAAAGACGGCGTCCGTTCACGCACGTTTAGCGAGCTGGAGGAGTATGCCAGCGAGCGTACTGAATCTGTTGGCAACAAGCTCGAGGACTATCAAAGCACGGTTAAGGGCAAGCTGGAGACGCGCGAGCTTATCGCCTCGGACGGCACCATCGCCCTGGTTGCCGGCTTGGTTCTCGGCATCATCATCGTCTTTGGCATTCTGGGCTCTCTGATCTATACCGACTTTGCGGACGCCAACGTCGGTGCCGCTATGATCTCGATCCCCGTCACGATCGTGGGCTTTGTCCTGAGCTGCACCTTCCGCCGCTACACGCCGGAGGGCGCCGAGGTGGCGGCTCGCTGCAAGGCGCTCAAGCATTGGCTCGAGGACTTTACGCGTCTGAAGGAGGCCGTCCCCAGCGACCTGATCTTGTGGAACAAACTGCTGGTGATGGGCGTTGCCCTGGGCGTTTCGAAAGAAGTGCTGCGACAGCTGGCCGAGGCCGTGCCTGCGGACCTGCGCAACAGCGACGATTTCTACGACAACTACCCCTGCTACTGGTGGTATTACCATCACTACGGCAACGAGTCCCCGCTCGATTCGTTCAACGATGTGTACCACGAGACCATCCACGAGCTGGCTTCGAGTTCCGATAGTTCGAGCGGCGGCAGCGGCGGCGGCTTTTCCGGTGGCGGCGGTGGCGGCGTCGGCGGAGGCGGCGGCGGAACGTTCTAGCGAGCGCTTGCTTTGGGGTGGATCTTTCTGGGCGGTTGCCAGGGAAGATTCATCCCATTTTTGTGCATCGAAACGGGTCAAACTTTCCGCTGAGGACCTTCGCACAAGGGGCAGTGGACAAAAAATACCAAATATGAGTACTGTTGCTGCGTTGGTCACATATGTTTACACATAATAATGGGCTCCTAATGAGAGTACTCCTCGTTAGGAGCCCATTTTATTGAACATTTGGGGAGTTACGTCAGCTCGTGCAGCTGGTCGTCATGCCTATAAGCATCAAAAATGCCCCGAATCGCTGCTACTAAAAAGGTAACAGTACTCATATTTGATGTATTTTGACCACGGCTATCTACAAACCCCCTAGGCCACTCATTGGGGACAGACTTAAATGACTAGTTGTTGGGGATCAGTCATTGGGGACGTTCTTAAATGACTAGGTGTGGCTGCTTGGGCTAGGCTGTTAGGTCGAGTTCGTAGAGAAAGCTTTCGCGCGGCATGTCGTGACGACGCTCTTCGCGGTTGGCGCGGTGCGTGGCCGTGCGCTTAAAGCCGTGCAACTCGTAGAACTTCCACGAGCAGTTGGAGTCGGTGTACAGGTGCGCCCTTGTCGCCCCGCGCGAGGACAGGTACGAGACCGCGGCATCGAGCAACACTGAGCCTACACCCAGGCCGTGGACATCGGGATCGACGGCGAGCAGCGTGACTTCGTTGTCGTGCGGCAACGGGCTGCTCTCGAGCAGGCGGTTGTTGGTTCGGATGGTTGCACGCACAAACGAGAGATACTCGGCGCAGGCATCAGGCTCCAGCTCACGCATCTGCGATAGCAGCGCGCGTTCGGTATCCATCCAATGTTCCTTAACGGTGACGCCGGAGCTCTGTCCTGCGCGTGCAAGCGCAATGCCGCGCGCCTCGCCGTCAATCACCGCAACCTGCGAAAACGTCGATGACGAAAGGCAATAGGCGAGGTCGCACGCGGCCTCAAGGCGGTTGTACTCATCGTTATCCGAATTGTTATGCCAAAGCTGCTGCAGAATCAGCGCGATGGCGTCGAAGTCTTCGGTATCAAACGGTCGGTAGAGAACCCGCGAGACCATGGTGCCTCTTTCTTTTGCGGATGCATATCGAGCACAGTTCTACCACGCTATTGGCATCTAATTATGGTGCCCCTGTGTTCCATGAACTCACCGTGCCCGGTGCCGTGCCCATCCCCTCCGCGCGCAAACTTTTTCTGCACATGCGCCCGTTGCGGGGTGCATCGATGCGCTCGATGCGCTACATTGAATCAGTATTTTCAATGCCGCTGCGCGAGCGCTGCAGATCGACGTATCACCGACTCACAGAGCACGGCGGCGTACCAGACAGGAGGACTGCATGGGATCTGATGTGAAGATCGCACGCGCGTTGATCTCGGTTACCGATAAGACGGGTGTCGTCGATTTCGCACGGACGCTGGTTGATGACTTTGGCGTCGAGATCATCTCTACGGGCGGCACGGCTCGTGCCATCGAGGACGCGGGCGTTCCCGTAACCCCCATCGAGGAGTTCACGGGCTATCCCGAGATGATGGACGGCCGCGTTAAGACCCTACACCCCAAGGTTCACGGCGCGCTGCTGGCCCGCCGCGATTCCGAGCAGCACATGCAGGAGGCCGCCCAGCACGGCATTAAGCTGATCGACCTGGTCGTCGTCAACCTGTACGAGTTCGAGAAGACCGTCGCCAACCCCGAGGTCACCTTTGCGGACGCCATCGAGCACATCGACATTGGCGGTCCCTCCATGCTGCGCTCCGCCGCTAAGAACGCTGCGAGCGTTACCGTCATCTCTGACCCGGCCGACTACGACGCTGTCCTTGCCGAGATGCGCGAGACCGGCGGCTGCACCACGCTTGCCACCCGTCGTCGCCTGCAGGTGAAGGTCTACCAGACTACCGCCGCCTACGATACGGCTATCTCCCGTTGGCTTGCCGCCCAGGCAAGCGACGTGGCGGACACCTCTGCCAAGCTCGAGATTTCGCTGGAAAAGGTCGACGACCTGCGCTATGGCGAGAACCCACAGCAGAAGGCCACGGTCTATCGTTTTGCCGAGGGCTGCGAGAACACCGCGAGCTCGCAGTTCCCGCTCGTGGGCTCCGAGCAGATCCAGGGCAAGCCGCTCAGCTACAACAACTATCTGGATGCCGACGCCGCTTGGAACCTGGTCCGCGAGTTCGACGAGCCGGCCTGCGTGATCCTCAAGCATCAGAACCCCTGCGGTTCCGCCGTTGCCGAGGACATCACGGCCGCCTACGACCGCGCTTTCGCCTGCGATCCCAAGAGCGCCTTCGGCGGCATCATCGCCTGCAACCGCGAGGTTCCCTTTGAGCTGGTTGAGCACTTCGCCGACCAGAACAAGCAGTTCGTCGAGGTCATCATCGCCCCGAGCTACACCGATGGGGCGCTCGAGCGCATGGCCAAGCGCCCCAACCTGCGCGTGCTGGCTACCGGCGGCGTGGACCACGGTGCCCAGGTGGAGCTGCGCTCCATCGACGGCGGCATGCTGGTGCAGGAGGTCGACCACGTGACCGAGGATCCCGCGACCTTTACGTTCCCCACCGACCGCAAGCCCACCGACGCTGAGATGGCCGAGCTCGAGTTTGCCTGGAAGGTCTGCAAGGGCGTTAAGTCCAACGCCATCCTGGTCTCCAAGGGCAAGGCCGGCATTGGCATGGGCCCGGGTCAGCCCAACCGCGTTGACTCCGCACTGCTCGCCTGCGAACGCGCCGAGGACTTTTGCGAGCGCGAAGGCGTGGAGAAGGGCGGCTTTGCCTGCGCAAGTGACGCGTTCTTCCCGTTCCGCGACAACGTCGACGTGCTTGCCGCACACGGCGTGACCTGCATCATCCAGCCCGGTGGCTCCAAGCGCGACGACGAGAGCATCCAGGCCTGCAACGAGCACAATATTGCGATGGTTTTCACGGGTGCCCGCCACTTCCGCCATTAAGTAGGGAGGTGGCGCTGCGGCTTGCCCAACCACCGCACCTTGCCGCTCATTCGTCGCTCGCGTACCCAAGTACGCGTCGCTCCTCTTTCACGGCAATCTGCGGCACCTGGGCAACCCTCGCCGACCTGTTAGGTTGACTGGGGAGGATGGGATGTTATCTCGTCCCTTGGACCGCCTCGCTTCTAAAATAATCTCTGCAAAAGACGGTCGCTCCGTTTGGAGGGCCGTCTTTTTGGTATAAGAGGACGGAATGACTAACACGAAAGGTACAACCATGCCCCAGATTGATGATGCAGAGCTGTTTGGCAATGCCGAGGACCAGCGTGCGTACGAGGACTTTTGCGCCAATCAGGAGGCGGTCGAGAAGTTTACGCTCGACAAGCCCGCGCTTATCTGCCGTTGGCGCATGTCCAACAAAAAGGTGCCCATGCTCAACCGTCACATTCGCGCGCTGTCCGAGCGCTTGGTGCAGGGCGAGCCGCTTACCCATAACATGCTCAGCTGGGCCAAACAGCACGTTGAGTGGTCACTAGCCGAGGGCGATTACACCGCACACGACGGTGTGCTCATGCTGGTGATCGACATCAACGGCAACGCCGCCATGACAGTGGGGGAGTACGAGCCGCTCGCCGATACGTCGGCCAAGGCGCTGCGTGCCCGCTCCGCCGAGGCCCGCTCCGAAGCCGACGAGACCGGCGTGGCGCCCGAGCTGCTCGCCGCCGTCAACAACGGCGAACTCGCCTTTGTGGCGCCGGCGGACGAGTGCCTGTGCGGCACGGCGACGCTCATCGAGCAGCTGGCCCAGACCAAGGGCATCCCGGTCACGCGCGTAGATATTCCCGCGCAGCTTAAGGGCGCGCTGTTCCTGGTGAGCGACGAGCACGGCGTGGTCCCCGCAACCGAGACGGACGCCGCCGAGGCCGACGCCGCCACGGTCGCCTTCTTCGCCGATGGCTACGAAAAGCTCCGTGCCCGCCGCTAAATGATTATTCTGGGACGGGGATTAAAGAATCATTTTGGTTCCCGCCACCGCTGCGAGTGCGAGGCGGACAAAACGCCCCCGCTCGCGAACAATTCTGTCACCTTGGCGACGTGCGTGGCGCGCACCTGCAGTTTCGCAGCCATAATGGTGGCAAGACAATCAAGAGGGGAGCGGAATCCATGGCGCTAATCTATATCGTTGAGGACGACGAGCCCATTCGTCGTGAGCTTGCCGATATCCTTGCCCGTGCCGGTTTTGAGGTCGAGGCCTGCGAGTCGTTCGAGCATGTCTCGCGTGACATCCTGGCCGCTGCACCCGACTTGGTACTGCTCGACCTGACGCTTCCCGTCAAAGACGGCCAGCATATCTGCCACGAAGTCCGCCACGAATCCGAGGTTCCCATCATCGTCCTCACGTCGCGCACGACCGAGATCGACGAGGTCATGGCCATGACGCTCGGCGCGGACGACTTCGTTCCCAAGCCCTATAGCGCACGCGTGCTCGTGGCGCGCATCAATGCCTTGCTGCGTCGCACCGCGGCGGCGGGCGAGCGCAGCACGCTCGTCCACAAGGGGCTGGAGCTCGACCTCGCCCGCTCCATGGTCACCAACACGCAAACCGGCACTAGCACCGAGCTCACCAAAAACGAGCTGCGTATCCTCTCGCTGCTTCTGAGCCGCGCGGGCAAGATCGTTTCGCGCTCGGCCATCATGCAGGACCTGTGGGACTCCGACGCCTTCGTGGACGACAATACGCTCACCGTCAACATCAACCGCCTGCGCACCACGCTCGAAAAAATCGGCATCAAGGGGTATTTGACCACGCATCGCGGCCAAGGCTATTCGGTCTAGGGGCCGGCTATGTCGTTTGGCAAGTTCTTTAAAGATGCACTGCTTCCCGTCGCCGTGTGGACGTGCGGCGTGCTGCTGAGCTGCTTTGTGCTGACGGTCGCCGGCGCACCCGTTTCTATCGTGGTCGTGGCGGTTGGCGTGTCCTTTATCTTCGGTATGCTCGGCATCGTGATCGAGTACGCTCGCCGTCGCCGTTTTCTGCGTCAGTTGGAGCGCGCGGCAGAGGAGCTCGAGAGTCCCGCATGGGTGCAGGAGATGGTGCAATGCCCGACCTATGCCGAGGGCGAGCTCGAGTACGAGGTCTTGCGCCGGGTGGGCAAGGCGGCATGCGACGAGGTTGCCGAAGGCCGGCGTCAGACCGATGACTATCGCGACTATATCGAGAGCTGGGTCCACGAGGCCAAGCTGCCCCTGGCGGCGGCCCATCTGATTTTGGAAAACCTGGATGGCAGCGAAGACGACCTGTCGCGTGTGGATGACCTGGGTCGCGAGCTGGCTCGCGTGGAGCGCTATATCGACCAGGCGCTGTACTACGCGCGCTCGGAAGTCGTGGAGCGCGACTACCTGATTCGCCGTTGGGATCTCAAGACCTTGGTGACGGGCGCGATTAAAGCCAACGCGCGCGAGCTCATTGCGGCGCACGTGGCTCCGGTGTGCGAGAACCTCGACTTTGAGGTCTTTACCGACGAGAAGTGGCTCGAGTTTATTCTAGGCCAGCTTATTCAGAACAGCATCAAATATGCGCGCGAGGACGGCGCGAAGATCGTGTTTTCGGGCGCGTTGCTGGACGAGGGCCTGGCGAGCGAACGCATCGAGCTTACCGTCGCGGACAACGGCTGCGGCGTGAGCGCGGCCGACCTGCCGCGCGTGTTCGAGAAGGGTTTTACCGGCGACAACGGCCGCACCACCAAGCGCGCAACGGGCATCGGCCTCTACCTGGTGGCGCGCCTGTGCTCCAAGATGGGCATCGACGTCACCGCGGCATCCGACTCCGGAGAAGGCTTTGTCGTAACGTTTTCCTTCTCAACGAACAAGTTCCAATACTTTGAGTAGCCGGGCCGTCTTGCGCTGCGGACGGCTATGTTCCCGAACGTGAACTTAGCTAAGGCAACTGGCGCTATGTTCCCGAACGTGAACATAACTATGAGGCTCAAATGGATCTCCCAAAACAAAAACGTGCAGCCCAAACAAAACGTGCCGCCCCAACCAGGGCGGCACGCCATTTTTCCATCAGCCAACTCGCTGAAGTAAGGCTGCGAAGGCCGCGAGGCCGGGAGGGGTTTCCTAAGGGCACATCCCGCAGCCGCAACGCGGCGAGGACGTGCCCGTGGAAACCCCGCAGGCCCCGCGGCCGGTGGGAGCAACGCTACTTCACGACCAAAATGTCGCAGTCGGTGTTGCGCAGCAGGAACGTCGAAATTGAACCCAGCAGCGCATACTTGATCGAGGACAGGCCGCGGGCGCCGCAGAGCACCAGGTCGGGCTTAACCACGTCGAGCATCTCGTCCTTGAGCGTCTCGCGAATGCGGCCGGCGCGAATCATGACTTCGACCTCGGGAATGTCGGGATTGGCCTTGGCCTCTTCGAGCTGCTTGGCGATGGAGTTCTTAAATGCCTCCTCTAGGCCGTTGACCAGATCGACCGGATAGGAACCGGCGCTCTCGAGCGCCGTGGAATCGATAACGTGGCCGATAATCAGCTTGGCGCCGTTGTTCGCGGCGACCTTGATGGCGCGTGCGAGCACAAAATCCTGCTGCTCAGTACCGTCGAGTGAAACAAATACCTTGGTGTAGCCCTCGTTCATGGTTTCCTCCTTGGTCTATCGCACGGGCGCGGGGCTCGTGCATCGGGCGGGCGCGGGCGCGTTGGCCGCCGGACACTTTATCTTGTTGCAGTTATACCCAAGGATTTCGGTTTAACTGCTCGCAATTCTGTGAACGGGCGAGTTTTTTGGTAAGGGTAGGCGTGGTCGCACCGCCAACGGTTGATAATGGGACATCGCCCGCATCGTCCGCAGAACATCTACCGGCGGGTGTCTAACGAGGGGGTCCCTTTGGATATTATCGAGCTTCTAAAATCTGCCTTCATGGGCCTGGTCGAGGGCATCACCGAATGGCTGCCCGTTTCGTCGACGGGTCACATGATCTTGGTGGACGAGTTCGTCAAGATGAACGTGAGCGAGACGTTCTGGAATATGTTCCTGGTCGTGATTCAGCTCGGCGCCATTCTGGCCGTCTGCGTGCTGTTCTTCCATGAACTCAATCCGTTCTCGCCCAGCAAGGGCAAGGAGGGCCGTCGCGACACCTGGGTGCTGTGGGGCAAGATTGTGCTCGGTTGCATTCCTGCGGCGGCGATCGGCCTGCCGCTCAACGACTGGATGGAGGAGCATTTCTACAACGCTCCCGTCGTGGCGCTGGCGCTCATTGTGTACGGCGTGCTGTTTATCGTGATCGAGAACTGGCGCGCGAGCAAGCGCGAGGAAATGGCCGTTGCCGGTTCGTTTGGTTCGCGTGCTGTGGTGTCGGGTGGACGTCCCGCCGGTGCGCACTTTGCGGCGCCCCCCACGGCTACCGCTGAGGATGAGGACGATGACGAGAATCTGGACTTTGGTTCCATCGCCACGCTCGAGGACCTCAGCTGGAAGACTGCGCTGGGTATCGGCTGCTTCCAGGTGCTTTCGCTGGTGCCTGGTACGTCTCGCTCCGGTTCTACCATCATCGGCGGCCTGCTTTTGGGCTGCACGCGCTCGGTGGCGTCTAAGTTCACGTTCTTCCTGGCCATCCCTGTCATGTTTGGCGCGAGTGCGCTCAAGCTGGTCAAGTACTTCATCAAGGGCGGCACGTTCGGCACCAACGAGATCGCCATCTTGGGCGTGGGCTGCGTTGTTGCCTTTGTGGTTTCGCTCATCGCCATCAAGTGGCTCATGGGCTTCGTCCGCCGTCACGACTTTAAGTGCTTCGGTGTTTACCGCATCATCCTGGGCATCGTAGTGCTCGCATACTTCTTCGTTCTGGAGCCCATGCTCGGCCTCTAACTTAGTCGACGCTGCGCGGCGGCCAGAGCGACAGCTTGTCATTCAAAGAGGGTGGCATGACCAAAAGGTCTATGCTGCCCTCTTTTTTGGGCGATGGGGTGGGTCCGATGGTGGCGCACGGAGTCGTGGTGTGATTTGCGTCGGTGTCCGCGCGGCTCGGTATACTGGTACGGCTCAAACTATGGCGCTGCCCGCAGGCGCGCCGTCCGTCAGATGAGGAGTCGCCCATGACCCAGCCCCTGCCCTGGGAAAAGAACACTGCCGCGCCCGTGCCGCCCGCGCCGGAACCCGTGCCACTCGATGCATACACCGCCCCCGCTGCGCCGGAGCCCGAGCTCGTTCCGCTCGACATCTACGACGCTCCCGCGCCGGCGCCCAAGCCCGCCAAGCCGCTCGTCGACATCGACAGCCTTAATCCCGCCCAGCGCGAGGCGGTCCTGTCCACCGAGGGCCCGTTGCTGGTGCTCGCCGGCGCCGGCTCGGGCAAGACCCGCGTCTTGACCTTCCGCATCGCACATATGCTCGGCGACCTGGGTGTTAAGCCTTGGCAGGTTCTTGCCATCACGTTTACCAACAAGGCTGCGGCCGAGATGCGCGAGCGTCTGGCGGCACTCATCCCAAGCGGCACCCGTGGCATGTGGGTGTGCACCTTCCATGCCATGTGCGTGCGCATGCTGCGCGAGGACGCCGACCTGCTGGGCTATACCGGTCAATTCACCATCTACGATGACGACGACTCAAAGCGCATGGTGCGCGACATTATGCAGGCGCTCGGCATCGAGCAAAAGCAGTTCCCCATCAACATGATCCGCAGCAAGATCAGCTCTGCTAAAAACGCCATGATCGGGCCCGAGGACATGCTCAAGAGCGCCGATAGCCCCAACGACAAAAAGGCCGCGCAAGTCTACCTGGAGCTGGAGCGCCGCCTGCGCGCCGCCAACGCGATGGACTTCGACGACCTGCTCGTGCGCACGCTCGAGCTACTGCGCACCCGCCCCGAGGTGCTCGACAAGTACCAAGAGCGCTTCCGCTACATTAGCGTCGACGAATATCAGGACACCAACCACGTCCAGTACGAAATCGCCAACCTGCTGGCCGCCAAGTACCAAAACCTCATGGTCGTGGGCGACGACGACCAGTCCATTTATAGCTGGCGTGGCGCCGACATCACCAACATCCTGGACTTTGAGCAGGACTTTAAAAACTGCAAGACCGTCAAGTTGGAGCAGAACTATCGCTCCACGGGTCACATCCTGAGCGCCGCCAATGCCGTTGTTCGCCACAACTCGCAGCGCAAGGACAAGCGCCTGTTTACGGCCGAGGGCGATGGCGAGAAGATTCAGGCTTTCCAGGCAAGCGACGAGCGCGACGAAGGTCGCTGGATTGCCGGCGAGATCGAAAAGCTGCATGCCAAGGGTACGAGCTACGACGATATCGCCGTGTTCTACCGCACCAACGCCCAGTCGCGTATCCTCGAAGATATGTTCCTGCGCGCGGGCGTGCCCTACAAGATCGTCGGCGGCACGCGATTCTTCGACCGCGCCGAGATTCGCGACGTCATGGCCTATCTCAAGATGATCGTGAACCCGGCCGACGAGATGAGCGTCAAGCGCGTCATCAACACGCCGCGCCGCGGCATCGGCTCCACCTCGATCCAAAAGATCGAGCAGCTGGCGCGCGACAACCGCTGCTCGTTCTTCCAGGCCTGCGAGATCGCAACAGCCGAGACGGGCATGTTTAGTGCCAAGGTGCGCAACGGCCTGTCGAGTTTTGTGGCGCTGGTGCGCGAGGGCCGCCGCATGGACGGCGAGCTCAAGGACGTCGTCGAGATGATTGTCGATAAGACGGGCCTGCTGCAGGCGTTTCGCGCCGAGGGCACCATGGAGTCCGAGAGCCGCGCCGAGAACATCCAGGAATTCCTGGGCGTCGCCGCCGAATTTGAGGAAACGCACGAGGATATCGAGGGTACGCTCGAGAGCTTGGAAGAGCTGCGCGCGGCCGGTGTTGCCGATGTGCCTGCCGGCGCCGAGCCCGAGCCCGTCGTGGTGAGCGCGCCTGCGCCCGAGCCGGGACCGTCCGCTCCGGCATCCTCGTTTGAGGCACTTGTCGGCGCTCGTGACGCCGCGGGCTCCAATCCGCTCGATAGCCTAGCCGCCCCGGCGCTCTCGCCGCAGGATGCCCTGGCCGCCGCCATCGCGGGCAACGCGTATGCCGTGCCAACAGAGCTACCGGCGGGCGCCGTGCATGCCGACGAGATCGAGCGCACCTACGGTCCGCTCACCTGTAAGGCGCTGCCGGCACTCATGGAGTGGCTGGCCCTGCGCTCCGACTTGGATTCCCTGGCCGGCGAGACGCATGCCATTACCATGATGACCATCCACTCCGCCAAGGGCCTGGAGTTCCCGGCGGTGTTCGTGGCCGGCATGGAGGAGGGCATCTTCCCGCACGTGCACGACTTTGGCGGCAGCGATGATCCGGGCAAGCTCGAGGAGGAACGTCGCCTGGCCTACGTTGCCATCACGCGCGCCCGTAAGCGCCTGTTTCTGACCTATGCGGCCACGCGCCGCACCTACGGCTCGACTTCTGCCAACCCGCGCTCGCGCTTCCTCAACGAGATTCCGTTTGAGGATATCGAGTTTAGCGGTATCGGTTCTGCCGGTTTTGAGGGCACGGGCTGGGAGAAGCGCGGCGACCGTCACGGCACCTTTGGCTCGGGCATGGGCTCGGATATGTATGGCGGCAAGGTGTTCGGTTCGCATACGCGCTCGACCGGCGGCTCCGGATCGCGCGGCGGATCGAGCTTCGACGATTTCTTTGGTGGCAGCACCTATGGCACCGAGCGCCATCGCGGGGTTTCGCCCGACGCCGGCCGTGTTGCCTCGACCTTTGGTTCGGGCGCGCCGCGAGCTAAAAAGCCGTCGTCCAAGGTGTCGCCGACGGTGGAGCGCAAGGTCGATCGCGCCAGCGCGTCGCAGGACTTTGCCGCGGGCGATACCGTGAGCCACAAGACCTTTGGCACCGGTACCGTGATCTCGGTCGCCGGAGACATGATCGAGGTGCAGTTCGAAAAGACCGGCCAGACCAAAAAGCTAATGAAGGGCTTTGCGCCTATAGTGAAACTGACCTAGGCGGCTTTCCCAGGCACGGCACCTCGGCCTTCAATCGCCGGGCATGACCTCAAGGTCTATGCCCTCCTCTTTCAGGCCGATCCGCCGCACCTGGAAAACCCGTACATCCGGCTAGGCGGGCGCGCCGGGGGCTTTGGTCGCCTGCTCGGGCAGTCCTGCGCAAGACGGAGGCCACATTAAGTGGCCTCCTTTGCGTGCGGAACTCGCGATCGATGTTGCCCTATACGCCCGCCCAGGTCCTTAGATAACGTTGCTTGCGAGCGTCGCTCTGCTCGGTCGCTTTTTGGTCTGGAGAGCCGGGTGGGCTGATATATAGAAACGATTAGGGGCTCTCCCGTACATGGACGGGAGAGCCCCTTGTTGCGTTTGGGTTGTTGGTGCGATCTACAGGTGCGAGACGATCAGTTCCATCTTGCCTTCGAGGTCGATGGAGCTGACGGTGCTCGGAGCTAGCAGGTGGCTTCCCTTGTGGACGGGGTCGCCGCAGACGGTGCCTTCGCCGTCGATGACCGACAGACACATGAAGGGCCAGCGCTGGTCGAGGGTCTTGCTGCCGTCGACACGCACGCGATCGACGGTGTAGCAGGAGTTAGACTCGAGCTCGGTCACGCCGTCGACCTCGGGCGCGGTCACCGTGCCGTCGGTCGGAGCTTGAGCATCAAAGTCGATGCAGTCGAGGCTCTGCTCAATGTGCAGGGGACGCAGTTTGCCGTCGGTGCCGGGACGGTCGTAGTCGTACAGGCGATACGTCACGTCGCTCGACTGCTGCGTCTCCAAAATGAGCGTGCCGGTCTTGATGGCGTGGACGGTACCGGAATCAATCTGGAAAAAGTCGCCCTTGTGAATCGGCAGCACGTTGAGCATGTCGTCCCAGCGGCCGTCCTCGATCATACGCGCGGCCTCGGCGCGGTCGTGCGCGCGCTGTCCGACGATGATCGTGGCGCCGGGCTCGCAGTCCAGTACATACCAGCACTCGGTTTTGCCCAGGCTGCCGTTCTCGTGCTCGGCGGCGTACTCGTCATTGGGATGGATCTGGATCGAAAGGTCGTCCTTGGCGTCTAGAATCTTAATGAGCAGCGGGAACTCCTTGCCCTCGCAGTTGCCAAAGAGCTCGCGGTGCTCGGCCCACAGCCATGACAGCGTGTGACCGGCGTACGGGCCCTCAGCGATCTGGCAGTCGCCGTTGGGGTGTGCCGAGATGGCCCAGCACTCACCGATGGGACCCTCGGGAATGTCATAACCAAATACGGTTTCGAGCTGGCGGCCGCCCCAGATCTTCTCGTGAAAGATCGGCGTCAGTTTAATCAAATCGGACATGTTCATACCCCCATGGTGTTGCGCGGCCGCCCACTCTAAACGAGCCGTAACGAGCGCCCGCATGACTACAAAAACCTATGCCAACGTTACGTTGTGCAGCTCAAAGCGGTCACCAACGTTGCGCGAGATCGAATGCTCAAAGGCGGTGCCGCTATCCAAAAAGCCAATCTGGTTGAGCTCGAGCAGGGGAGAGCCGGGTTTGGTGTCCAGGCGCTCAGCCTCTTCCTCGGTTGCCGCTACGGCGCGAATGGTGCGGTGGAAGCTCGAAATCTTCAGCCCGCATTGCTTGCGGATGAAGCTGTAGACCGATCCATACAGGTCTTTCTTTTTAAGGCCCGGAATCAGCTCGAGGGGCATGTAGGTGTACTCGATAACGATGGGCTTCTCGTCGACCTGGCGCACGCGCACGATGTGATAGGCAAAGTCGTCCTCGGCAATTCCCAGCTGGGCAGCGACGTCTGCTGGCGGATTGACAATCGAGAAATCGTAGACCACCGAGGTCACCTTCTCCCCGCGGTGCTCATACGAAAAGCCCTGGGAGCGATCGTTCTTGCCCTGGAAAAACGACTGGCCGGGAAGCCCCGCCGTGTCCTTAACGTAGGTGCCCGATCCGCGCCGGCTGGTAACAAGACCTTCATCGGTAATCTGCTCAACAGCTCGTTTGACGGTGATTTTGGAAACGCTATAGAGCTCGCAGAACTCAACGACGGTGGGCAGCTTGTCGCCCGGCTTTAGAGCGCCGTCCTCGATGCTTCGACGGATATCTGCAGCTATTGCCTCGTATTTGGGAATCATGGAACCTCCTTTCCGGCTTGATTGAGTACAAACGAAAGTATAGTCCACGCCTAAGCATCCCTATTGCGTTTTTGAAAAGTTCGAGAAAGATATAATCAAAAAACGCTTTTCTATATCAACTAGAGCGCTCTAAATGAATATGCATTCGAATAATGTGGTATTGAGCAAATTGATCGGCTCGAAGATGGGGTTGGGCCGTTTTGCCGCCCAGCGAACCGAATCTCATGCCTTGCGTTTTCCCAGATAAAACCTGCCAAAACAAACCTGTCCCTTTTTGGCAGGTTTTTGCCTGGGGAGCGGTACTATACAGGCAATGTTTAAACGAGAAAGGCGGGCTCCCATGGAACCTAAGCAGTATTACATCGGCATTGACGTCGGCGGCACTTCGGTTAAGGAGGGCCTGTTCGACGAGGACGGTAACCTGTTGGCCAAGGCCGGCGTGCCCACGCCGCCCATCGTTGACGCTGCGGGCTTTGCCGCGGTGACCGAGGCTATCGACCAGGTGGTCGCCAAGGCCCAGATTCCGCGCGCCTTTGTGGCGGGTATTGGCCTGGCCGTTCCGTGCCCCATCCCGGCATCGGGCGATGCCAAGGTCAAGGCCAACATTGCCATTAACCTGCCTGAGCTAAGAGTTGCCATTCAGGAGCACTGCCCCGACGCGGTCGTTAAGTACGAGAACGATGCCAACGCCGCTGCCATGGGCGAGGCCTGGCTCGGCTCTGCCAAGGGCGTACAGAACGTGGTAATGGTCACCATCGGTACCGGCGTGGGCGGCGGCGTTATCGTCAACGGCGACGTGGTATCGGGCGTTGTGGGCGCTGGCGGCGAGATTGGCCACATGTGCCTGAACCCCGAAGAGGAGCGCACCTGCGGCTGCGGCGGCCATGGCCATCTGGAGCAGTATTCCAGCGCCACCGGCGTGGTGAGCAACTACCTTGCCGAGTGCAAGAAGGCGGGCGTCGAGCCCATCGAGCTCACCGGGCCTTCTGATTCCAAGGACGTGTTCCAGGCCTGCCGCGAGGGCGACAAGCTCGCGCTGGCCGCGGCCGATACCATGGCCGACTATCTCGGCCGCGCACTGGCGCTTATTGCCAACGTGGTTGATCCCGAGATGTTCCTCATCGGCGGCGGCGCCTCCGCCTCGGCCGATGTCTACCTCGACAAGGTTCGCGAGCACTTTAAGCAGTACGCGCTTTCCGCCTCGCGCGAGACGCCCATTAAGGTCGCTTCGCTCGGAAACGACGCCGGCATTATCGGTGCCGCCTACGTAGCCCTGCGCGCCGCCGGCAAATAGCTGGTGCAAGGGGGACAGGTTACTTTGCACCAACATGGTGCAAAAGGGGCAGCCTTGGCCCCCGTGCCTGCGCCCCAAAATATGCCGTGGCCCTTCCGTCTGCGAAGGCTCGGCATCGGCGTGCTACCATAGCTACGTCCAAGTACACATATCAAGTGGAGGATATCCATGGCAAACGTTCTTGTCTTTGGTCACCAGAACCCCGATAACGACGCCATCATGAGCGCCGTCGTCCTGTCCCAGCTGCTCAACCAGGTTGAGTATGCCGGCAACACCTACGAGGCCTGCGCCCTTGGTCAGCTTCCGGCCGAGTCCGCCAAGTTGCTCGCCGACGCCGGCATTGCCGAGCCCCGCGTGATTGATTCCGTCGAGGCCGGTCAGCTCGTCGTCCTCACCGACCACAACGAGTCTGCCCAGTCCGTCGCCGGCCTTAAGGACGCCACGGTCTTTGGCGTCGTCGACCATCACCGCATCGGCGACTTTGAGACCGCCGGCCCGCTGCACTACATCTGCCTGCCCTGGGGCTCCAGCTGCACCATCGTCACCAAGCTCGCCGGCGTGCTCGGCGTTGAGCTTTCCGACGTCCAGGCCAAGCTGCTGCTCTCGGCCATGATGACCGACACGCTCATGCTCAAGAGCCCCACCACCACCGATGTCGACCGCGCCGTCGCCGCCAAGCTCGGCGAGCAGGTGGGCGTCGATCCGGTCAAGTTTGGCATGGAAGTCTTCCTTACCCGTCCGTCCGGCTCCTTCACCGCAGCCGAGATGGTCGGCAACGACATCAAGATGTTCGAGCCCGCTGGCAAGAAGCTGCTCATCGGCCAGTACGAGACCGTCGACAAGAGCCGCGCACTCGGCATGATCGACGAGATCCGCGAGGCCATGCGCGCCTACGCCGCCGAGAAGGGCGCCGACGGCATTGTCCTGTGCATCACCGACATCATGGAGGAGGGCTCGCAGGTCCTGCTCGAGGGCGAGACCGAGGCTGCTCAGAAGGGCCTGGGCATTGCTGACGAGCACGACGGCGTCTGGATGCCGGGTGTCCTTTCCCGTAAGAAGCAGGTCGCTGCCCCCATTATGGCCGCCTGCTAGGTTTAGTTGACCAAACGCCACGACCGGATCGCGGACGCCCCGCGCTCCGGTCGTTTTTTGTGCACGGTGCCGCGTCGTCTCTTGGACAGGCGTGTCCGTGCCGTTGAGCAAATAATGTTCAACCTGTGGTTCCGCTTTTCGGCCACGCCTGCGTGCTTGTCGTGCAGGGTAGGCTAGATGCAAGCGTAATACGTTAGAGCGCGGCGCCGCCACTTGGGTGGGCCGTGCTTTTTTAAGACGGGAGCTTTCCCGTGAAAGGAGCCGCCCATGGCAGCAACTGAGCAGCTGTTCAACGTTCGTGAGCGCAAGCGCTTTGAACGTCACGACATCTGGGAGCGCATCGCCGAGAACGGCACGATTTCCGCTGCCGTCATGGTCTTCGCCGCCATCGCCGCCGTCATTTGCGCCAATACCGATGCCTACGAGGCCATCCATCACTTTTTGGAGACCCCGCTGTATGTGGGTCTGGGCAACCTTACGGCCGGTCTCACCGTTGAGCTTTTCGTCAACGACTTCCTCATGGCGATTTTCTTTTTGTTGGTGGGCATTGAGCTCAAGTATGAGATGACGGTCGGCGAGCTTAAAAACCCGCGCCAGGCCATGCTTCCCATGCTGGCGGCCGTGGGTGGCGTCGTCGTTCCCGCCTGCATCTATCTGATCTTTAACCATGCCGGCGCCCGCAACGGTTGGGCCATCCCCATGGCAACCGATATTGCCTTTGCGCTGGGCGTGCTATCGCTTTTGGGCAATCGCGTGCCCAACGGCGTGCGTGTGTTCTTCTCGACGCTCGCCATCGCCGACGACCTCATCTCCATCGCCGCCATCGCCATCTTCTACGGTCAGAGCCCCAATCCGTTTTGGTTGGGCGCCGCCGCGCTTGTGACCTGCGCGCTCGTGTGGCTCAACAAGACGCAGCATTACCGTCTTGCTCCGTATTCGGTACTGGGTCTGCTGTTGTGGTTCTGCATGTTCAAGAGCGGCGTACATGCCACGCTCGCCGGCGTCATCCTGGCCTTCACCATCCCGGCCAAGTGCGGCGTCAAGCTCGATAACCTCACCGATTGGCTGGGCGAGTGCCTGCCGTTGCTCGATGACCGCTACGACGACGAGGCGCACATCCTGGGCCAGCATGACTTTACCGTCTCGACCACCAAGGTCGAGCGCGTCATGCACCGCGTGACCCCGCCGCTTATCCGCATGGAGCGTCTGATTTCCACGCCGGTCAACTTTGTGATCCTGCCGATCTTTGCATTCGTGAACGCACAGGTTCGCTTAGTGGGCGTGGACATGAGCACGCTGCTCACCGACCCGGTGACGCTCGGCGTGTACTTTGGCATGCTGCTGGGCAAGCCGATCGGTATCTTTGGCATGACGTTTGCCCTGGTTAAGCTTAAGGCCTGCGAGCTGCCGCATAACGTTAACTGGCACATGATTGCCGGTGTGGGCATTCTGGGCGGTATCGGCTTTACCATGTCGATCCTCATCAGCGGCCTCGCCTTCCCGACGGCCCAGTTTGAGGTCCTGGCCGCAAAGGCCGCTATTCTCGCCGGTTCGGTCACCGCAGCCGTGCTCGGCATGATCTACATGAGCGTGGTCTGCAAGCATCCCTCGCCCAAAGACGAGTAAGAGCGCGAAAACCGGCTCCAGAACCGATTCGGGCGCGTTCAAAATGCGGATTCGGGCGGTGCTTGCCGCCTGCCAGACACGCCAGTGGTCAAAAAACGCCGTTTGTGAGTACTGTCACAAACGGCGTATCATTTTAGGTGCGGAAAATAATGAACAAAGTTATAAGAACTGTACGTTAATGAGTGACCATCGACTTCCAATTTGGCGCTAGCTGACGGTGATTAGGAAGTTTCAAGGTGGCGCGCGCAGACGTGGTGTAAGAGCGTCCCGAGGTCCGTCGCTGCAAGTC
>CAJMPU010000008.1 GCA_905215505.1 uncultured bacterium | reverse complement strand
GACTTGCAGCGACGGACCTCGGGACGCTCTTACACCACGTCTGCGCGCGCCACCGTCGAAATGGCGATGAATGTACGATTTTGATCCAATTGCTAGTCCTTATAATGGACATATGTTGCGTAACTTAAGCAAATACTATCTTTTGATATGTTGTAAGCAAGGTAGCAGTACTCATTTTTGCCATTTTTTGGCCACGGCCTTTGTGACGGACGTGCTGGCGGGTTCGAATCCCACGCGCTGGGCCCAAAAAAGAAAGGCCCCCATAGCTGGAAGCCTATCAAATCAGTGGTGGGCGATGAGGGATGTCGCGTGCGGCTGACGCCGCCCGCTTTCGCTTCGGGCCTGCGGCCCTCGCGTGCTGCGCTGGAAAACGCTTCGCGTTTCCTCAGCTTCGCACCCTGTCGGGTTCGAATCCCATGCGCTGGGCCCAAACAAAAACGGTCCCCTTGCGAGGACCGTTTCCAATTCAGTGGTGGGCGATGAGGGATTCGAACCCCCAACCTTGTGCGTGTAAAGCACCTGCGCTAACCGTTGCGCCAATCGCCCGTGCGGAGAGAGTATAGCAAAACAATCGCCCCATTCACCTCATATCCATTAAAGGTAACCGGCGCGTGTCACAGCGGAGCTGATTCAGTTGAGATTGCCTGAACATTCCGTCCCTCTTTGCACCCTCGGGTATACTCAAAAGCTACTGATTCGATTTGATACCCAGCAACAGCAGAGGGGATAGTATATGTGCGGTTTTGTCGGTTTTGTCGGTGGGACGGATAACCAATCCGAGGTGCTCACCAAGATGATGGACCGCATCGTCCATCGTGGTCCCGACATGGGCGGCCAGTTTATCGACGGCCGCGTTGCCCTGGGCTTCCGCCGCCTGTCGATCCTCGACCTGACCGAGGCCGGCGCTCAGCCCATGGCCAATGAGGACGGCAGCGTCGTTATCGTCTTCAACGGCGAGATCTACAACTTCCAGGAGCTTCGCTCCGAGCTCGAGGCCAAGGGCTATAAGTTCCACTGTGGAGCCGACACCGAGAGCCTCCTGCACGGCTACGAGGAGTGGGGCGAGGCCGTACTCGATCGCCTGCGCGGCATGTACGCCTTCGTCATCTGGGACAAGAAGAAGAACAAGCTTTTTGGCGCCCGCGACATCTTTGGCATCAAGCCGCTCTACTACTATCCCATGGCCGATGCGGGCGACGGCGCGCCGGGCGTGCTCTTTGGCTCCGAAATCAA
This sequence comes from uncultured bacterium, assembly GCA_905215505.1. Taxonomy (GTDB): domain Bacteria; phylum Actinomycetota; class Coriobacteriia; order Coriobacteriales; family Coriobacteriaceae; genus Collinsella. Next base: position 85,482 of record CAJMPU010000008.1, on the reverse strand, counting down.
GAGCTTCCTGGACTACCCGCACTTCCACAAGGCGGTCAACAAAAAGGCCCTGCGTCCGTACATGACGCTGCAGTATTCGGCAACTGAGGAGACCTTCTTCGAGGGTGTCTACAAGCTGCCGCCGGCGCATTACTTTACCGTAGACATCCCGACCGGCAAGATGAACGTCGAGCGCTATTGGGATTGCGATTACTCCGCCGTCGAGAAGCCGTTTGAGGAGTACGTTGACGAGCTGGATGAGGTTGTGCACGAGAGCGTCGAGGCCCATCGCATCGCCGACGTTAAGGTCGCTTCCTTCCTCTCCGGCGGCGTCGACTCCAGCTATATTGCCGCTTGTCTCATGCCCGACAAGACCTTCTCGGTGGGCTTTGACTACAAGAATTTCAACGAGACTAACTACGCCAAGGAGCTATCCGACAAGCTCGGCGTCGAGAATGTCCGCAAGATGATTACCGCCGACGAGTTCTTTGGCGCACTCGAGGACATTCAGTATCACATGGACGAGCCGCAGTCCAACCTGTCGTCTGTGCCGCTGTGGTTCTTGGCCGAGATGGCGCGCAAGGATGTTACCGTCGTGCTTTCGGGCGAAGGCGCCGACGAGCTCTTTGGCGGCTACGCCTACTACGAGGACACGGTTCCGGTGCGCAAGTACAAAAAGATGGTGCCGTTGCCTATTCGCCGCGCGCTCGGTAACCTGGCGCTGCATATGCCGTACTTCAAGGGCCATAACTTCCTGGTCAAGGGTGCCGAGATTCCTGAGAAGTCGTTCCTGGGCCAGGCCTTGGTATGGCCTGAGCGCGAGGTCGACGGCGTACTCAAGCCCGAGTACAACACCGGCGACGGCGCCTTCGAACTCGCCGCTCCCATCTATGCGCGTGTGAAGGGCCAGCCCGAGCTGGTCAAGAAGCAGTACCTGGACATGAACATGTGGCTCCCGGGCGACATTCTGCTCAAGGCCGACAAGATGTGCATGGCGCACTCCCTGGAGCTGCGCGTGCCCTTCCTGGACCGCAAAGTCATGGAGTTTGCCGAGCACATTCCCGATCGCTATCGCATCAACGAGAACGGTAACAAACAGGTGCTTCGCCACGCCGCCAACAAGTCGCTGCCCGACGAGTGGGCCACCCGTCCCAAGGTGGGTTTCCCGGTGCCGATCGTCTACTGGCTGCGCGAGCAAAAGTGGTACGACTACGTCAAGGAGTACTTCACCGCTCCGTGGGCGAGCGAGTTCTTCGATACCGACGAGCTCATGCACCTGCTCGATCTGCACTTTGCGGGCAAGGGCGATTTCCAGCGCAAGATCTATACGCCGCTCGTGTTCTTGGTGTGGTACAAGCGCTTCTTTATCGACGAGGGCCAGCCTTCTGTTCAGGCTGCCTAGCCTCGGCTTACGAACGCCTGCGCGTAACGGCTCCTCCGGGAGCCGTTTTTGCGCGAGCATGTTTCAGTTACTATGAAAACCGTCCCTGCCAAATGGCTGAGAAAGGCGAAAGATGCACCATTCGGATTCCGCGACCGTGACCACGGTCGATACGCTTGCCAAGCTTCTCGATGTGTGCGGCGAGCTGCGCGCATCGGAGCAGGTTGACGGGCGTGCCGTGACCGGCTGCTCGTTTGATTCGCGCGCGGTTTCGGCAGGTGACGTGTTCTTTTGCAAGGGCGCTGCCTTTAAGCCCGCGTTTTTGAGGATGGCGCTCGATTCGGGCGCCGTCGCATTTGTGTGCGAAGAGTCGCTGGTCGAGTCTCTGGAGCCGCTGGCGAAAGAGAACGGTGCTGCGATGCTGGTTGTTGATAGCGTACGCACGGCGATGGCGCTGTTGCCGCCCGAGGTCTACGACCGTCCCGACCACGACGTTAAGATCGTGGGCATCACCGGTACCAAGGGAAAGACCACGGCCGCTTTTATGCTCCATTCCATCATCAAGGCGGCGGGCGAGTCCTGCGGCATGATCGGCTCGGTGAACACTGACGATGGTATCGAGTGCTACGAGAGCACCAACACCACGCCCGAGGCCCCCGAGGTCTGGCGCCATATCGCCAACTGTCGCGCGTCTGGTCGCCGGTCCATGGTCATGGAGGTCTCAAGCCAGGCGCTTAAGTACCAGCGCGTCGAGAACCTGCCGTTTGACGTGGCGTGTTTCCTCAACATCGGGCGTGACCACATCTCACCGATCGAGCACCCGACCTTCGAGGATTATTTTGAGAGCAAGCTCAGGATCTTTGATCAGGCTAAGACCGCCGTAGTGAATCTGGGCACCGATGAAGTCGAACGCGTGCTGGAGGCCGCGTCGACGGCCGAGCACTTGGTGACCGTTGGCGTCGAGCATCCCGAGGCGAGCCTGTGGGCAAGCGATGTCCGCATGGTCGGCTTTAACATCGAGTTTAACCTGCATGGCATGAGCGCCGACGAGCCCGAGGCGGGGGAGAAGGTCCTGCTGGGTATTGCGGGAGACTTTAACGTGGAGAACGCGCTGGTCGCTATCGCCGCCGCGCGCGAGATTGGCATCGGAATCGATGCCATCAAGAAGGGCCTCTCCAAGCTGCGTGTGCCGGGCCGCATGGAGGTCGTGGAGTCGAAGGATGGACGCGTGGTTTGCGTTGTTGACTACGCTCACAACCAACTTTCGTTCCGCTCGCTCTTTTCGTCGGTCAAGCGCGCGTTTCCCGCCAGTCCGGTCATTGCGCTGTTTGGTGCTGCTGGAGGCAAGGCGCAGGAGCGCCGTGAGCAGCTTCCGCGCGAGGCCGCACCATATTCTGATCTGCTGATCTTTACCAACGAGGATCCGGCTCACGAGGACCCGATGAAGGTCTGTCGCGAGCTTGCCGAGCATGTTCCCGACGATACCCCGAACAAGATCATCCTCGATCGCGAGGCTGCTGTGCACGCGGCATTCAGGGCGGCGCGCGAGGAATACGTCAGCCCCGATGCGCCCACCATCGTCTTGCTGTTGGCAAAGGGCGACGAGGAGCTCATGCACGTGGGTGATGAGTTCGTACCCATCGAGAGCGATCTTTCGCTTGCCAATCGTTTAATCGATGTTACCCAGTTTGACTAATGAACTGCGATGAGGGCGGCGTCCCGAGCGCGCTGCCGTTGCAAGCGCGTTTCCCCTCAAGCGAGGCGCGCCGCCTAAGACCAGAAGCCCCTTCTACGTAATGGAGTGACCATGTCCCACAATACCCTGCCGACCGTCGCTGAGCTTTCGGGCGAGATGCGCGAGCGTCTTGCCAAGGTTAAGTACGTCTTTACCGACCTGGACGCCACCATGCTCGCGCCCGGCTCGTGCGTGCTGCGCGACAACGATGGCAATCCCTCGACCAAGCTCGTCGAGGCTGTCGTGGCACTTGCCCGCGCTGGTATTCAGGTGGTTCCCACCTCGGGCCGCAACCGTACCATGATCCACGAGGACGCGCGCGTGCTCGGCCTCAACTCCTACATTGGTGAGATGGGCGGCCTGGTCATGTACGACCTCAAAGCCAACGATTGGGAGTATCTGACCGGCGACATGCCTTACGACCCCGCCTGCGGCCTTACTCCGCACCAGGTGATCGAGCAGACCGGCGTGTGCGAGAAGATCCTTGCTCACTGGCCGCACAAGATCGAGTACCACAACGACATGTCGACTGGCTACAAGTACCGCGAGGTCACCGTCGGCATGCGCGGCGATGTGCCCGACGACGAGGTCCAGGCCATTCTTGACGAGGCCGGCTGCGGCCTGGTCTGGGCCTGCAACGGCCATCTGACTCACCTGTCCAAGCCGACGACGCTTGAGCTCGAACGCGTCGAGGATGGCCGCGCGTTTAACATCAATCCCGCCGGCCTCAACAAAGGCGTTGCCATCGCGCGTTTCTGCGAGCACCTGGGTATCGAGCGCGAGGAGACGCTGGCGCTCGGTGATTCCGAGTCCGATTTCTACATGGCCGACCACGTTGGCACGTTCTGTTTGGTCGAGAACGGCCTGACCAGCGCCGGCGCGCCCGAGTTCCTGGATGCCTGCGATAACGCCTACGTCACGCGCGGCAAGATTGTCGACGGCTGGGCGGCAACGGCCGAGCTGCTGGTCGCGGCTCGTTCGTAGCGCGGTCCTATCGTTCTGAGCCATATCTTTTCGAGAGAGAATCTGGTGAGGTAATGTCCGATATCGAGAATCTGGCCGGGGACACGCGCCCCATTGGCGTGTTCGACTCGGGCCTGGGCGGTCTGACGGTTGCGCGCGCGATTGCGACGGCGTTGCCGCACGAGTCCGTCTACTACTTTGGCGACACCAAACGCTGCCCGTATGGCACCCGCACCGAGGACGAGGTGCGCACGTTTGCACTGCAGGCGGGCCGTTGGCTGTCGAAGCACGACGTCAAGATCATGGTCATCGCCTGCAATACAGCGACCGCTGCGGCCTTGCGTTTGGCCCAGCAGGTGCTCGACGTCCCCGTCATCGGTGTGATCGCACCGGGCGCACGCGCGGCAATCAACAGCACCCGCACGCGCCGGGTGGGCGTGCTCGCCACCAACCTCACCATTCGCTCGGGTGCTTACACGCGCGCCATTCAGGACCTGGATGCCGGTGTTGACGTATACGGCTGCCCTGCCTCGAGCTTTGTCGAGGTCGTTGAGCACGAGCTCGCCTCGGGTGCGCATCTGCAGGAGCAGTGGCTTGAGAACGAGGACATCTTCGATACGCCTGCCGTGCGTGCGCTGGTGGGTGCCACGGTTGAGCCGCTGCGCGACCACGGTATCGATACCGTGGTGCTCGGCTGTACGCATTTTCCGCTGTTGGTGGGACCTATCCGCCATGCGCTGGGGCCTGGGGTGCGCGTCGTGAGTTCCGCCGAGGAGACCACGCGCGAGCTGACCGATATCCTCACGCGCCGCGAGCAGCTGGCGGGCGACGCCGCCGAGCCGCAGCATCGTTTTGCAACGACGGCCGATAACATTGCCGAGTTTGCGGTGGCGGGCAGCTTTATCTTTGGCCAGCCGCTCAAGAGCATCGAACATATTGATATCGACGAACTGAAATAGATGTAGGGTTACCGTCCAAAGACTTGCCCTCTTCTTCTGCCGAAAGGATATTTTTATGGAGTACATGCAGGTCAACCGCGCCAACGGCCGTGCCGCCAATGAACTGCGCCCCGTCAAGCTCACCCGTGGCGTCATGAAGCACGCCCACGGCTCGTGTTTTGCCGAGTTCGGTGACACGCGCGTGTTGTGCGCCGCCACAATCGAGGAGGGCGTGCCGGGCTGGCGAAAGGGAGCTAAGGCCGGCTGGGTAACCGCAGAGTATGCCATGCTGCCGGCGTCGACCGGCAAGCGCTGCAAGCGCGAGCACGCCAACCGCAAGGGTCGCTCCATGGAGATCGAGCGCCTCATTGGCCGCAGCCTGCGTACCGTCGTCAACATGAAGGCGCTCGGCGAGTACACCGTCACCGTCGACTGCGATGTGATTCAGGCCGATGGCGGCACGCGTACAGCGAGCATCACCGGCGCCTGGGTGGCGCTGCACGACGCCCTCGCCATGTGGGTCGAGGCGGGCAAGATCGAGCGCATCCCGCTTACCGGCCAGGTGGCTGCAATCTCCATGGGCGTTGTCGACGGCAATACGCTGCTTGACCTCGATTATTCCGAGGACAGCCATGCCGAAGTCGACATGAACCTCGTCGCCACCGACACCGGTGAGATGATCGAGCTCCAGGGCACTGGCGAGCAGGCGCCCTTTGACCGTAAGCGCCTCAACGCCCTGCTCGACTTGGGCGACAAAGGCATCGCCGAGCTCATCGAGCTTCAGCGCCAAGCCATCGCCTAACCTGCCAAAAAGGGACAGGTTTATTTTGGCAGGTTTTATCTGGGAAAACGTCGAAGTATAAGACTGCCGTTGATTGAGAGGGGAGAGGCGGAGGCCCTCGTCGCCCTCGGCGCGGCATTGCTATAGAGACAAGGAGACCACTCATGGCACTTGAGAAGATCGACATCGACACCCTCGACCCGGCGGCGACCATCGTCGTGGCAACCGGAAACGCTCATAAGCTCACCGAGATCGAGGCCATTTTGGGCAAGGTCATGCCCGAGGTGCGCTTTGTGGCGCTCGGCCAGCTGGGCGATTTTGAGGACCCCGAGGAAAACGGCACGACGTTTTTGGAGAACGCCATCATCAAGGCGCAGGCTGCGGTCGAGGAGACGGGGCTCATGGCCATTGCCGACGATTCGGGCCTGGTCGTCGACGCACTGGACGGTGAGCCCGGTGTGTATAGCGCGCGCTACGCGGGCGTTCACGGCGACGATACCGCCAACAACGCCAAGCTGCTCGTGAATCTGGAGGGCGTGGCCGACGAGGACCGCACTGCGCGCTTTATGAGCGTCGTCGCGCTCATCGATACGGACGGCCTGGTCACCTATGGCGAGGGCGCCTGCGAGGGCGTTATCGCGCACGAGGGTCGCGGCGATCACGGCTTTGGCTACGACCCGCTGTTCCTGCCGGTCGATACGCCGGGCAAGACTATGGCCGAGCTCACGGCGGACGAGAAGAACGCCATCAGCCATCGATTCCATGCGCTCGAGCACCTATCCGCCAAACTGACGGGCGAGGAGTGAGCCGTGCGTGCGGTGGTGCAGCGCGTACTCAATGCCGGCGTGACAGTCGACGGCGAGTGCGTGGGCAAAATTGGGCGCGGCTATCTGGTGCTGTTGGGCGTGGGCCACGGCGACACGCGCGCCGAGGCTGATAAGCTGTGGGGCAAGCTCCGCGGCTTGCGTATTAACGAGGACGAGAACGGCAAGACCAACCTGGCACTTGCCGATGTCGACGGCGAGGTTCTCGTGGTGTCACAGTTCACGCTGTTCGCCGACTGCCGCCACGGCCGCCGTCCGTCGTTTACCGATGCAGGCGCCCCCGATGTTGCCAACGAGCTCTACGAGTACTTCCTGACGCTCGTTCGTCAAGATGTCGAACACGTGGCGCACGGCATCTTTGGCGCCGATATGAAAGTCGACTTGGTCAACGACGGCCCATTCACCATCGTCTTGGACACCGATAGTCTTTAGGTTACGCGGTTTTACCAAACCGCGTAACAACTGGTCATGCGAGGTTGTCGTCTGGTACGTATTTGGGACGGGGTTTATTTAGCTACTTGCGTATGGCGGCAGCAGGGTGCTATAGTATTAGAGTTTTGTCTATCTTAGGGGTATTATCCCCTTTTTGAATTGCATCTTCTGGAGGCCCTGTTCATGGAAGAGATGGAAGTCAATCACGTCGACGACATCCACGAGAAGCTGACCGATATGGTGGGCGATCGCGTTAAGGTGAAGGCCAACATGGGCCGCACCCGCGTCGTCGAGCGCATGGGCACCATCAAGAGCGTCCATCCGGCAGTCTTTATCGTCGAGGTCGACGAGCGCCGTGGCCGCAAGTCGCGTCAGTCCTACCAGTATATTGATGTTCTCACCGGCCAGGTCGAGCTGTTCGACCCCGAGAGCGGCGAGCACATTTTTACCCCGCTCGGCAATCAGCTCGAGGAGCACTAGCGGTGACCGATTGGTCCCTGACCCTTTCCGCGCCGGCAAAGATCAACCTCTATCTGGGGGTTCATACCGAGCGTGACGACCGCGGCTACCATAAGGTCGATTCCCTGATGGCAGCCGTCGGTCTTGTCGATACCGTGACGGTTACGCCGGCACAGGCGCTGACCGTCCAGACGATTCCGACATCCGACTTTCCCATGCAAAAGAATACGGCGTATCGTGCTGCGCTCGCTATGGCCGAGCATTATGGTCGTGAAGCCAACGTCTGCATCACGATCGAGAAGTGCATCCCGTTGTGTGCCGGCCTGGGCGGTCCTTCGACGGATGCCGCGGCGGTCATTGTCGCCTTGGCAGAGCTGTGGGGTATCGACCGTGCCGATCCCGCGCTGGACAACATCGCGCGCGGCATTGGCGCCGACGTTCCCTTCTTTTTGCATGTCAGCCCTGCATTTTACGTGGGTGGGGGAGACGTGCTGGCAACCGAGTACCCCGCACTTCCCGCGACACCCGTCGTGCTGGTTAAGCCGCGCGAGGCAAGCGTTTCAACAATTGAAGCCTATCGACGTTTTGACGAGACCCTAGCGCCTGCGGACAAGCCCGGAGCGATCGCATCTGCCCTTCGCTCGGGAGACGCAGAGGCGGCCTACGCGCTCGTCCACAACAACCTGGGTGTCATTTCCGCGCAGATGGAGCCGCGGATTCAAACGGTGCTCGACTGGCTTCGTTCACAGGACGGTACCATTGCCACAAACGTGTGCGGTTCGGGTGCCTGCTCGTTTGCTCTCTGCGATAGCGCCGCCACGGCAGCCAATCTTGCGGCGACGGCTCAACAAAACGGCTGGTGGGCTTATGCAACGGAGCTCGTTTCCGACACGGTTCGCATTGAAGCGCCAAAGAAATAAAAATTTATCTAGCACGCGGCGAAAATCTTTGTTACTATAGTCGAGCTAACGGGTTGTGGCTCAGTTTGGTAGAGCACTGCGTTCGGGACGCAGGGGTCGCTGGTTCAAATCCAGTCAACCCGACCAGAGCATGAGGAGGGACCGCTTCTTGCGGTCCCTTTTTTTAGCTATTGTTGTGATACCGCGATACCCGCGGTATACTCATTCGAGCTTGTCTCGCTGTATTGTGGAGGTCTACATGTTTGGACTGAGGGCTCCTGAGCTCATCATTATTCTCGTCGTTGTCCTGATTATCTTCGGGCCCAAGAACCTGCCGAAGCTCGGCAAGTCCCTCGGCTCTACCGTCAAGAATATCCGTGAGGGTATGGAGGGCGACGATAAGGCCGAGACCAAGCAGGCCGAGGAGGTCGTGGTCGAGCAGTCCGAGGAGGACAAGGAGATCGCTGAGCTCGAGGCCAAGCTCGCTGCTGCCAAGAAGAAGCAGGCAGAGGACAGCGACGCGGACGCAGAGTAGTCCCATCCCTTTGGGGTGAGCACCTGACCGGCTTGCCCGCAGGCTAGCCGGTCTTTTTCGTTTTGTTGACAGTTGATTGTTTGATCAGAGTTGGGGAGATATCCGTATGGACGCAAGCCAGATCGTACTGACCGCTGAGGGCCGCCAGAAGCTCGTCGAGGAGCTCGCTTGGCGTGAGGGCGATTACGCCAAGGAGATCGTCGAGGACATCAAGGAAGCCCGCGCGTTCGGCGACCTTTCGGAGAACTCCGAGTACGACGCCGCTAAGGACAAGCAGGCCCAGAACGCCGCTCGTATTGCCGAGATCCAGGCCATCCTCGCCAACGCTCAGGTTGCTGCCACCACGGGCGATCTGACCGTCTCCATCGGTTCCACCGTTTCTCTGATTGATCCCAACGGTGAGGTCATGGAAGTCACGCTTGTCGGTACCACCGAGACCAACTCGCTCGAGCACAAGATTTCCAACGAGTCTCCGGTCGGCCACGCCATCATCGGTCACGGCGAGGGCGACTCCGTCGAGGTCGTTACGCCTTCCGGCAAGACTCGCGTCTACACCATCGCCAAGATTGCACGCTAGACCACGGTCCCGCGTAAAGGTATGTTTTCGCTCCCTGGGACCGAATCCTGGGGAGCGTTTTAGTTTGAGGAGCTAACTTATGGCAGAGAACCAGAACGCCGCAGATCAGGCATCGACGCTCAACGACGAGCGCGCCACCCGCCTGGCCAAGCGCGCCGCCCTGTTCGAGGCGGGCCAGAACCCCTATCCCGAGCACTCTGAGCTTGAGGACTACGTTGCCGATATCGAGGCTAAGTACGCCGAGCTTGCCGATGGCGAGGACACCGAGGACGTCGTGAAGATCGGCGGCCGTGTGGTCGCCAAGCGCGGTCAGGGCAAGATCATGTTCATCGTCGTACGCGATGCGACTGCCGAGATTCAGCTGTTCTGCCGCATCAACGACATGGACGAGGCTGCCTGGAATACGCTCAAGTCCCTCGACCTGGGCGACATCCTGGGCGTGACCGGCGTGGTTGTGCGCACCCAGCGCGGCCAGCTTTCCGTTGCCCCTAAGAGCGCGACCCTGCTTGCCAAGGCCGTTCGTCCGCTGCCCGAGAAGTTCCACGGTCTTTCCGATAAGGAGACCCGCTATCGCCAGCGCTATGTTGACCTGATCGCCAACGACGACGTTCGCGAGACGTTCCGTAAGCGTTCGCAGATTCTCTCCACCTTCCGTCGCTTTATGGAGTCCGACGGCTACATGGAGGTCGAGACCCCCATCCTGCAGACCATCCAGGGCGGCGCTACGGCTAAGCCGTTCATCACGCACTTCAACGCGCTCGATCAGGAGTGCTACCTGCGCATTGCTACCGAGCTGCACCTCAAGCGCTGCATCGTCGGCGGTTTTGAGCGCGTGTTCGAGATCGGCCGTATCTTCCGTAACGAGGGCATGGACCTTACCCACAACCCCGAGTTCACCACGATGGAGGCCTATCGTGCCTTCTCCGACCTCGAGGGCATGAAGGCGCTCGCCCAGGGTGTCATTAAGGCGGCTAACAAGGCCATCGGCAACCCCGAGGTCATCGAGTACCAGGGTCAGACCATCGACCTTTCTGGTGAGTGGGCCAGCCGTCCCATGACCGACATCGTCTCCGACGTGCTCGGCAAACAGGTCACCATCGATACGCCGGTCGAGGAGCTTGCTGCTGCCGCGCGCGAGAAGGGCCTGGAGATTAAGCCCGAGTGGACCGCCGGCAAGATTATCGCCGAGATCTACGATGAGCTGGGCGAGGACACCATCGTCAACCCCACGTTCGTGTGCGATTACCCCATCGAGGTCAGCCCGCTTGCCAAGCGCTTTGAGGACGACCCGCGCCTGACGCACCGCTTTGAGCTGGTTATCGCCGGTCACGAGTACGCCAACGCGTTCTCCGAGCTCAACGACCCGGTCGACCAGGCCGAGCGCTTTGCCGCCCAGATGGCCGAGAAGGCTGGCGGCGACGACGAGGCCATGGAGTACGACGAGGATTACGTGCGCGCCCTCGAGTACGGTATGCCTCCTGCGGGCGGCATCGGCATCGGTATCGATCGCGTGGTCATGCTGCTCACCAACCAGGCTTCCATCCGCGACGTGCTGCTGTTCCCGCACATGAAGCCCGAGAAGGGTTTCCAGTCCGGTGCCGCTGCCGCCAAGGCTGCCGAGGCCGGCAACACCGCGAGCCCGTTCGTCAAGCCGCTCAAGCCCACGGTTGATTATTCCAAGATTGCCGTCGAGCCGCTGTTTGAGGAGTTCGTCGACTTTGATACCTTCTCCAAGAGCGATTTCCGCGCTGTGAAGGTCAAGGCGTGCGAGGCCGTCAAGAAGTCCAAGAAGCTGCTGAACTTTACGCTCGACGACGGCACCGGCACCGATCGTACCATCCTCTCCGGCATTCACGGTTATTATGAGCCCGAGGACCTGGTCGGCAAGACCTTGCTCGCCATCACCAACCTGCCTCCGCGCAAGATGATGGGCATTCCCAGCTGCGGCATGCTCATCAGCGCTATCCACGAGGAGGAGGGCGAGGAGCGTCTCAATCTGATCCAGCTCGACGCTTCCATCCCCGCCGGCGCAAAGATGTACTAACTAGTTACGCGGTTCTACGAACCGCGTAACGGCTCGACACTGCGCGGGCCGCATTTGGACAATCTGACGTTCAATTTCAAGGGCGCGACCAGAAGGTCAGCGCCCTTTCGTTTCACGTCACCTTGTCTCAAATGCGGCCCGCTCGCTGACGTTGCCAATACATCGGCGTTGCCTTGGCCGTCAATAGTCATTGGGGACGTTCTTAAACGACTACCCAACGGCTATTGAGCACATGGCTCGCATGGCAGCCGTCTCTTTTATGTTTCCTTTAGCCGTCGCTGCCTAGGATGGGGGTTAGTCGGTAGGAAGGGAGCGTCTATATGGACGACGCGAGCGAGCGTGCAATCGAAGAGGACATGCTCGATCAGTTCAATTACTTTGACGATGAGGATGAGGAGCTAATCGATCGTCGCGAGCCGGCATCGCTTGACTCATTTGATCTGGTCGATGAAGAGACTGATGAGGTTGAGGACGAATCAACGGAGCCCCCACAGTCTTCGCGCCTTGACTCGCTGCTTTCGAGAGCCCCCATGCACCACGGTGTTCGTGCCGGCGCACTCCATATGAAAACAGACTGGCACCAGATCGTGACGGCAGGCGATGAGCTTGCCGTCGATGCGCCGCTCACCGATAAGTCATCCATCATCTGCCGCACCGGTATGCTTATGCTCGCGAGCGGAACGGGTGCCTGGCGTGTACGCGATACCATGAATCGCGTTGCCGCCGTACTCGGTGTCACCGTCCACGTTGACTTAAGTCTTCTGTCGTTTGAGTGCACCTGCATCGAAGATGGCCACTGCTTTAACGAGGTTGTCAGCCTGCCCACAACGGGAGTCAATACCCATCGCATTTGGATGATGGAGAGCTTCCTAAAGGAAATCGAGACGTATGGGCGCCGGTTTACCGTGCACGAATACCACGAGATGCTCAAGACCGTTGAGAGTTCAAAACCCGATTACTCTCCCTGGCAACAGGGCCTTGCGGCAGCTTGTGCTTGCGGCGCCTTCGTCTTTTTGCTCGGCGGCGGCCCTATCGAGATGGCCTGCGCATTCGTAGGCGCTGGTGTTGGCAACTTTGCTCGCTCTCATATTCTCAAGCAGGGTCTTGGCCAGTTTAGCGCGCTGACGATTGGCGTTGCGCTCGCTTGCGTTTCGTATCTGCTGGCATTGCTCGGCCTTGGCCAGGTCGTACCGGGGGCAATGTCGCACCAAGAAGGCTATATCGGCGCCATGCTCTTTGTGATTCCCGGCTTTCCCCTCATTACGGCAGGCCTCGACATCGCTAAGCTCGATATGCGAAGCGGCATTGAGCGTCTTTCGTATGCCGTGTCGATTATTGTGATGGCGACCCTTGTGGGCTGGATGGTTGCCGAGTGTGTGGGGCTGGCACCGGATGATTTTGCCCCGCTCGGCCTTTCGCCGCTTGCCCTTACGCTCCTGCGCGTGGTGATGAGCTTCGTTGGCGTATTCGGCTTCTCGGTGATGTTCAACAGCCCGGTAAAGATGGCCGCGGCAGCTGGGCTGATCGGCGCCGTGTCCAATACCTTGCGCCTTACGCTCGTCGATGCGCCGGCGCTGTTTCCCTTCCTGGGCCTGAGCGTAGGTATGCCTCCCGAGGCGGCAGCGTTTATTGGCGCGCTGGTATCGGGGCTGCTCGCGAGCTTAGCCGAAATCAAGCTCACCTACCCACGTATCGCCCTCACGGTGCCATCGATTGTCATTATGGTGCCGGGCTTGTATCTGTATCGCTCGATGTATTACATGTGCACCTTCGACACGGTCAATATGCTCGGCTGGTTTGTGCGTGCAGTGCTCATCGTGGCGTTTTTGCCCGTTGGCCTGGGTGTGGCGCGTACGCTCACCGACCCTCGCTGGCGCCACACCAGCTAATTGGTGCAAGGGGGACAGGCTGCTTTGCACCAAATGAGTTGCGGTGAAATAGGGACTGAATTGCTGCTTAAAGGGTCAAAACAGTCCGTATTCCACCGCAACTTATGGGGTCGGGGGGATTATCGGTGCCCTGCATCTTCATAAACTCAACGCTTACGAAGCGCGTGCTTTTCGTGCTAGGCTGGTTTCACCACATAAGTAGTCGCAGACGCACGTACCACGGGCGGGCGAGATGAAGTCCCAACAGCTCCATCTTGCTCGCCCGTTTTTGTTGCGTGGCGTAGCGGCGTAACACAGAAAGGACCATGCCCTTTATGCCTATCAACAAACGAGAGAGCCTGCTGTTTACCTTTATCATGTGCTTTTGCATGGTGCTCTGGATGAGCATCTACAACGTTGCCCTGCAGCATGGGGCCATCAACGGCGAGGTTGTTGCCGCCGCGTGGCTCGGCTTCCCCGTTGCCTACATTTTTGCCATGTGCTGCGACTGGTTTGTTGCCAGCCCCCTTGCCAAGGGTTTCGCCTTTAAATTCCTGGTCACGCCGGGTAAGAGCTCGCCGCTTGCCATGACGCTCGCCGTCAGCTCCTGCATGGTCGTTCCCATGGTTATCATCATGTCGCTCTACGGCGCGTGTGAAGGCCTGTTCCATATGCCCGGCGGCCCGCTTGCCAATTTGCAGGCGCTGCCGATGATGTGGCTCGTCAACATTCCGCGCAACTTTATCATGGCCCTGCCCTGGAACCTGCTGGTGGCTGGTCCGGTTGCTCGCTTTGTCTTCCGCCGCGCCTTCCCCATGGGAACCGTCTTTGAAGAGCAGCATATGGAGCTTGTGCGTATGCCTAGCGCTTCCGTTGCCGATGCCGTCAATGACGTTGCCGAGAGCATGGACGCCGAGCCTGCCTGCTAGGCAACAGCCTCTAACCTAGAGCGCCCGCCGCACCCGGCGATTCCTTTTTTGTAGACGTTGTCGTATGGCTGCATGCGGAAAAGGCCCCAGCGGTTAACATATACTCCATATGGGTAAAGAGACCAAAGCGCCGCCACGAGTGGCGCTTTGCGTTTGAAAAACTAGCTCGTCTAAGAGGAACTAGCATGTTAGACCGTTTTACCGATCGCGCGCGCAAGGTCATGTCCATGGCCAAGCAAGAGGCGCTCGATCTGCACTCAAATAAGGTGGGCACCGAGCACCTGCTGCTCGCGCTCGCTAAGGAGGACGAGGGTATTGCCGCCGAGGCGCTGCGCTCGCTCGATATCTCCTACGATGACATCATGGATACCCTCAAAGAGGTCCAGACCACGGTTCCCGAGCCCAGCGAGGAAACCGAGGCCGCCAAGCTCGCTTTTACGCCGCTCGTTATTAGCGTGATGGAGCGTTCTTTCCGTGTGGCACGCGAGAACAACCAGACCTACGTGTCGACCGAGCACTTGCTCATCGGCATTGTCGCAGAGGGTAACGGCATGGCCATGGACATCCTCATGCGCTTGGGTGTGTCGTCTGCTTCCATCAAGAAGGCCATCGAGAAGCTTACCGCCAAGGACCAGGACAAGAAGCGCCCGCTCGCCGGCGCCGGTGCTGGTCGTCCCGGTGCGGGCCTGCCGTTCTTTAGCGGCTCGGATGCCTCTCAGCAAAAGGGGAGTGGCACCGACACGCTCAAGCAGTTCGCGACCAACCTCACGCAGAAGGCGCGCGACGGCGAGCTCGACCCTGTGATTGGTCGCGAAAAGGAAGTCCAGCGTATGATGGAAATTCTTTCGCGCCGCACCAAGAACAATCCGCTTATCCTGGGCGATCCCGGCGTGGGCAAGACGGCCATCGTCGAGGGCCTGGCGCAGCAGATTGCTGCCGGCAACGTGCCCGAGAACCTCATGAACCAGAATATCTGGACGCTCGACCTGCCGGGTCTCGTGGCGGGTGCCAAGTATCGCGGCGAGTTTGAGGAGCGCCTCAAGAACGTGATCCAGGAGGCCACCGAAGCGGACGACGTCATCCTGTTTATCGACGAGATGCATACCATCATCGGTGCCGGTTCTGCCGAGGGCTCCATCGATGCGAGCTCCATGCTCAAGCCCGTACTCGCGCGCGGTGCCTTCCAGATTATCGGCGCCACCACGGCCGAGGAATTCCGCAAGTACCTCACCAAGGACCCGGCCTTCGAGCGTCGCTTCCAGACCATCGATGTCGAGGAGCCGAGCGTCGAGGACACGGTCAAGATCCTGACCGCGCTCAAGCCGCGCTACGAGGAGCACCACCATGTGCGCTATACGCAGGGTGCTATCGAGGCCGCCGCGAACCTTTCCAACCGCTACATTCAGGATCGCTTCCTGCCCGATAAGGCCATCGACCTCATCGACGAGGCCGGCGCCCGCGCTCGCATCGCCGCCAACCGCGCGCCCGAGCCGGTGCGCGAGGCCGAGCATCGTATAGAGGAGCTCAAGGCCGCCGCGCAGGAGGCCACCGAGAGCGATGACATGAACAAGGCCGCCGAGATCACCGAGCAGCAGAAGGCCGCCGAGATTGAACTCGCCGAAGCCAAGGCCGCCTGGACCGCCGAGCTCGACGCCAGCCCGCTCACCATCGACGTGAGTCAGATTGCCGACATCGTGTCCGTGACCTCTGGCGTGCCGGTTTCCTCGCTCACCGAGAGCGAGAGCCGGCGCCTGCTGCAGACCGAAAGCGTGCTCAAGACGCGCATCATCGGTCAGGACGAGGCAGTCGAGGCCGTCGCCAAGGCCGTGCGCCGCAGCCGTTCGCCGCTCAAGGACCCGCGTCGCCCCGGCGGCAGCTTTATCTTCCTGGGTCCCACCGGCACAGGCAAGACCGAGCTCGCCAAGACGCTCGCCGAGTACCTCTTTGGCAGCAAGGACGCGCTCATCAGCTTCGACATGTCGGAGTTCGGCAGCGAGTTCGAGGTCTCCAAGCTCATCGGTAGCCCTCCGGGTTACGTGGGTCACGACGAGGGCGGTCAGCTTACCAAGGCCGTTCGTCGTCACCCGTATTCGGTCGTGCTGTTCGACGAGATCGAGAAGGCGCACCCCGACATCTTCAACATCCTGCTGCAGGTGCTGGAGGAGGGCCGCCTGACCGATAGCCAGGGCAAGACGATCGACTTCCGCAACACCGTGATCATCATGACGTCCAACGTGGGCGCCCGCGAGATCGCACAGGATGCGAGCGTTGGCTTTGGCACCACCGGCGAGCAGGGTCTCACGTCGAGTGAAATCAAGGGCCGCGCGATGGGCGAGCTCAAGCGCCTGTTCCGCCCCGAGCTGCTCAACCGTATCGACGACATTGTGGTGTTCCAGAAGCTCTCGGGCGAGAATCTCACCAAGATCGCGCACCTGCTGGTGGACGATCTGCGCCAGCGCCTGATCGCAAACGGCATGAACATCAAGCTCACCGATGCGGCCTATGACAAGATCGTGGCCGAGGGCACCGACCTCACCAACGGTGCGCGTCCGCTGCGCCGTGCTATTCAAAAGCTCATCGAGGACCCGCTGTCCGAGGAACTTCTGGCCGGCGAGTGGGGCGAGGGCGATACCGTCCTGTGCGACGTGGCCGATGGCAAGTTTGTCTTTAGCCACGGCACGGGCGAGATTCCGGCACCGCGTCCGGCAGGTACGCTCGGTGGCGATACCACCCCGGCGGCACCGCACACTGGCAGCGCCGCGCCCGTGAGCGGCGGCGTGACCTCGGGCCCCGGCGGCATGATGCAAGCCGGTTCCGGCGCGCTGTAGGGCGTAACAAAACCTTGTGTCCACGAGGGCGTTCCAAAGGAGCG
This sequence comes from uncultured bacterium, assembly GCA_905215505.1. Classification (GTDB taxonomy): domain Bacteria; phylum Actinomycetota; class Coriobacteriia; order Coriobacteriales; family Coriobacteriaceae; genus Collinsella. Next base: position 68,266 of record CAJMPU010000008.1, on the reverse strand, counting down.
CCCTTTTTCTGTTGGAAAGCCCCCTTCGTTCAAAGTAGATCTCATTAAACATATCAATGGCGTATGCATAAACGTTGATCAAGCGTTGAGGTTGGTTGAAGGGTCCAACGTTCCTTCGGCGCGGCCCGTCTAACCTGCTTTACCTTAATAAAGTGGCGTTTCCTCACCGTTAGCCGATGATGCAAGGGCGCTCGGCGTTTTCGACTGGTTTATGCACGCAAAGTCTGGGAATATACAAGTCGCATATCTTACTGTCTAACCAGTTGCGCCAAGGAGGCACCATGGACTACAAGATTACCGGCTACGAGCCCGCTCAGCTGTTCCATTTCTTTGAGGAGGTCAGCGCGATCCCCCGTGGGTCTGGCAACGAGAAGGGCATCAGCGATTTCCTGGTTGCGTTTGCCAAGGAGCGCGGCCTCGACGTGTATCAGGACGAGGTCTACAACGTCATCATTCGCAAGCCCGCATCTGCCGGTGCCGAGAATGCCCCGACCGTGATGCTGCAGGGCCACATCGATATGGTGTGCGACAAGTTGGGCTCCGTTGAGCACGACTTTACGACCGACGGTATCGACCTGGTCGTCAAGGACGGCGTCCTCACCGCTAACGGCACCACCCTGGGCGCCGACAACGGTATCGCCGTCGCGCTTATGCTTACCGTGCTCAACGATGATTCGATTGTCCATCCGGCCCTCGAGTGCGTATTCACCACCGACGAGGAGACTGGCCTGGTCGGCGCCGAGACACTCGACAAGTCCCAGATTAGCGCCCGCACCATGATTAACCTTGACTCCGAGGAAGAGGGCGTTGCCACCGTCAGCTGCGCCGGCGGCGTCGTCGTTACCTACACCTGCCCGATCGCGCGCGAGCACAAGACCGGTAGCGCCCTCACGCTCGACATCTCCGGCCTGCTGGGCGGTCACTCCGGCAGCGATATCAACCTGGAGCGCGGCAACGGCAACCTTATCATGGCCCGCATCATCGACCGCCTGATGGTTGCCGGTGAGCCCGCCATCGTCAGCTTCAACGGCGGCACCAAGGACAACGCCATCAATCGTGAGTGCAAGGCTGTTCTGGTCTACGCCGACCACGCTGCCGCCGAGGCCGCGGCCGAGATCGCCCGTGGCATCATCGCCGACGTTACCGCCGAGCTCGAGGTCTTCGACCCCGGCTTTACCTGCACTGTCGAGATCGCCGACAACGCCGAGGTCGAGGCCATGGACGAGAAGTCCGCGCTTGCCCTCATCCGCGCTCTGCGTCTTGCCCCCAATGGTGTGATTCGCCGCAACGTCGCCACCGACGGCTCAGTCGAGGTTTCCTCCAACATCGGCGTGGTCGCCACTTCCGATGATCAGGTCAAGATTATGCTGTCCCCGCGCTCCTCGATCACCTCGCTGCAGAACGAGTTCAAGGACCGCCTGCAGACGCTTGCCGATGTCCTGGGCTTCGACGCCAAGTTTGAGTTCGAGTATCCCGGCTGGAGCTATGCCGAGCATTCGCCGGTCCGCGACGTCTTTGTCGAGAGCTATCGCGAGCTATTTGGCTCCGAGCTGCGCATCGAGTCCATTCACGCCGGCCTTGAGTGCGGCCTGTTTGCCGAGGCCCTGCACGGCCTGGACGCCATCGCCGTGGGCCCGACGCTCTCCGATGTCCACACCCCGGACGAGAGCATGGAGCTCGCTTCTGCCGAGCGCTTCTACGAGCTGCTCATCGACGTCCTCAAGCGCCTCGCTGCGTAAAGGTTGCGCTAGCAGCAGTCTGAGCTACGTGCTAGCGGATTGCAAATGACATTACGAGAGGGGGCATCCGAGCTTTTGCGACGGGTGCCCCCTCTCTTCTTTTAAGAAATGGGAAATTGATTGGCGTCTAGCCCATATCCGCCTTGATGAGGTCGAGGGTGCGCTGGCAGTTTTCGCGGACGGGGCCGAGCATATGCTCGCGCAGGTCCGCCATGCCGGGCAGGTCGGCGTATTCGTCCATGACCTCTTCCATGCAAATGGGTACCTCGTAGGCGAGGTCCATCATGGTTGCAAAGCAAAACTTCTCGGATAGCCCGGCATCGGTAAGCGCCGCCTCCAGCGCGGGGTCGCCCATACCGTGGTATCGGCGGATAGCGCCTGGACCGATGCGCCCCACACGATTTTCGCCGCCAACGCTCATGGCGAGGCGCGCCCGGCGGCGCATGCGCTCATACGCCAAACCCGACGCGACATCGTACATACGAGCCATCATGGCTGCGCCGTCGTTTCCAAGGAGCAGGGAATAGTTTTTCGCGTGCGCATCCGGTGCGCCGATAATGGCGTTGAAGAACAGTATCTGCGTAAACAGATACAGGTTAAGTTGATGGTGGCTCGTATTTACGAGGAGCTCCTGAATATCGCGGGTGGTCGGGCCGCCGTCTGCCGTGTACTTTTGGGCGGGCATCACCCCAAGTGCCTGACAGAGGTCTTCTTGATGTAGACGCTTGATCGTTCCGTCTTTGACTTTCACGCGGTCATAGCGCTCAACAATGAGGGCAGGTTCGTCCTCAAACATTCGATATTCGACGTTTGCCGTTGCGATACCGGCGCGCTGGGCGCTTTTCATGCAGACAAACTCATTGAGAGCCTCGAGTTTAAATCCGATAACGCCATTTTTTAAAATATGCGTCGTGGGCGAGGAGCCCATGCATTCGCACCAGCGGCCGTTTATGAACGCGAGCGCGAACTTGCCCTGGTTGCCTCCAAGTGACCAACTTTCATCTAGACCCATCCACGATGCATCGCGGTCATCTCTGATCGACTTGAGACGGAGAGCAATTTCGTGGTCGTCTATAGGGCGGTATTCGCCAACGCGATGCAGGACGGCGTCGGCATCTTCTTCGGCACAAAACTGCACTCCGCCCGGACAGTCGAGTCCGATATGGCTGAGCAACGCAACGGGATTGTTGGGCCTAACGTCGAATTCGGCGGCAATCGCTTTTCGTTGGTCTTCGCTGTCGGGTAGAAGGCCAAACAGGTACGGATTCATGACCTGTTGGCCGTATGTGCGATTTGATACGGGTATGTTGGTCGATAGGGCTGGCCCGTCGTAGTCTTGGTCGTAGGAAAAGCTGATAAGACCTTTCTCATCCTGTGCGAGCGTTCCCGCAGGTACGCCGCAAATAATAGTCCGAAGCGTTTTTCTGACCATAGACTATTTCCCTTCAGACTTGGCTTGGGCGGGTGCGTTAGCGGCAATCGAGACTCCGAGATTGGACATGGCGAAATCGGCGAAGGCCCTGTCGTAGAGCTCGGACGTAAGGGGGGTATCTGCAAGAGCCGGAATAGTTGTGCTGCGACGGTTGCGATGATGAAGACGTTGAGCGTGATGGCGTCTGGAGGTGCTGCAAGGTTGATCGGCATGCGGGGCGTCGACTGGCTGCTCATTTTTCGTTTCGCCTATATCCCCTTGTGCTGCGAGCGCCAGTCCAAGAGCGTCGAAAATCGCCAACAACTTGTCGAGCCGAATACCCGTGGCGTCTCCTAGCTCGAGCGATGCGAGCAGGCGCTCCGAAACGCCGGCTTTTTTAGCGAGGGCCGCACGGGTGATTTCCTGCGACTCGCGTGCCTGACGCACATAGATGCCAGCTTGGCGTGGTGTGGTGATGGGAAGGGTATCCATGGCGATCTCCAACATGCAGACTTTTGCATATCAGTATGACATGCAAAAGTCTGCACGAAAAGGCCTCATGCAAAACTTTGCATGAGGCCTTGTACTGGCGTTGAGTTTTGAGCGATTGCGTTTGGCGTTACAGCGCCAAAATCCCCAGATGCTCAAGCAAGATCTTAAGTCCGATGAGGATGAGCACGATGCCGCCCACGATGGTGGCGGGTTTTTCGTAGCGTGCGCCAAAGGTGTGGCCAATCGCCACGCCGGCGACAGAGAAGATAAACGTTGTGACGCCGATAAGCGATACGGCGGGAACGATGTCGACCGAGAGTGCCGCAAATGAGATGCCTACGGCTAGGGCGTCGATTGAGGTGGCGATGGCGAGGATCAGGTACTCGCCCAGGTCAATCTTTTCGGCATCCTTGCCGTCGCCTTCATCCTCGTCATCGGTAAAGGCTTCCCACAGCATTTTGCCGCCGATGAAGGCCAAAAGGATAAAGGCGATCCAATGGTCGATGGGTCCGATGATGCCCATGAATTGACTGCCGAGCGCCCATCCGATTACGGGCATGCCGGCCTGAAAGCCGCCAAAGAACAGGCCGAGCACCACGGCGACTTTAAGGTTGATCTTTTTCATGCCAAGGCCCTTGCAGATGGAAACGGCAAAGGCGTCCATCGAAAGGCCGATGGCGAGCAATACGAGCTCGGCGAGTCCCATGGTTTGGCTCCCTCTCTGCGGGCGAGCCCGATCACGCGACTACTCCCTCATTTATGCGAATCCCGATGCTACCACATAAGCAGCTCATTTGGATTGGGGCTCTTTTGACTACCCCAGCGGTGTTCGCTCATTCTGTAAGCATCGGATTTCGCAAGCGCTGCGGGGACAAACCGTGAGAAACTATTTAGCGTTTATGGAGCGTATACGATGGGAGCGATGCCTTGGATAAGAACGAGCTGCAAAAGCGTATGGAACAGGCTATTCGCCTGACTGCCCCCGGCCAGCCGATCCGCACCGCCCTCGACATGATCATTGCTGGTCACCTGGGTGCCCTTATCTGCGTCGGCGACACCGAAAACGTACTCGCTGCCGGTAACGACGGCTTCCCGCTCAACATTTCGTTTACCTCGAACCGCCTGTTCGAGCTTTCCAAGATGGACGGCGCCATCGTCATCGATGGCGACCTCACCCAGATCCTGCGCGCCAACTTCCACCTCAATCCCGATCCCTCGCTCGCCACGAGTGAAACGGGCATGCGTCACCGTACTGCCGCTCGCATGTCGGTGCTCACCGACGCCATCGTGATCTCGGTTTCGGCTCGTCGTGCCGTCGTCAACGTGTACGTCCACGGTAAGAGCTACGAGATCCAGCCTGTCACCACCATCATGAGCTCGGTCAACCAGCTCGTCGCCACGCTCCAGACCACCCGTCAGTCGCTCGACCGCTCCCTGCTGCGTCTGACGGCCCTCGAGCTCGATGACTACGTTACGCTCGCCGACATTACCGGGATTTTCTCGAGCTTCGAGATCATGCAGCAGGCAAAGACTGAGCTTAAGGATTGCATTGTCAAGCTGGGCAACCAGGGCAAGCTCGTGCAGATGCAGCTCGAGCAGCTCGCGGGCTCCAGCATGGATACCGAGTATGACCTGATGATCCGCGACTACGCAAGTGATTCTTCCGAGGCTAATGCCGAGAAGATTCGCGCCAACCTAAGCCGTATGACACCTAAGGACCTGTCCGACCCACAGCATGTGGCGGCGGTTCTGGGTTACGACGACCTGGACGAGGACTCCGTCATGACGCCACTGGGCCTGCGCACGCTTTCGCGCGTGTCCGTCGTGCGCGACGGCGTGGCCGAGAAGATCGTCGACGAGTACGGCTCGTTGCAGGAGCTCATGGACGACATCAGCGAGGATCCGGAGCGCCTGGGCGACTTTGGCGTCAACAACCCTGCCATTCTTGCGGACTCGCTGTACCGCATGAAGGGCACCAAACAGGGGAACGCATAATGGCGCCCGTATGCGCCGTGGTCGTTGCCGGCGGCAGCGGCCAGCGCTTTGGAAATCCCGGCGGTAAGCAGCTCGTTAACGTGGCGGGCCGTCCGCTCATGAGCTGGTCCATCCGTGCGTTCGATCGTAGCGACAAGGTCGGCCACATCGTGGTGGTGTGTCCTGCCGAGCGCCGTGCCGAGATGCGCCGCCTGGCCATCGATCCGTTTGACTATGACACGCCCATCAGCTTCGCCGATGCCGGCGATACCCGTCAGGATTCCACCCGTGCCGGTGTGCATGCGGTTCCGGCGGGTTTCGAATATGTCGCCATCCACGACGGCGCCCGTCCGCTCATCACGACCGAGGCCATCGATCATGCGATCGACGTGCTTGTGGGCGACCGCTCGCTCGACGGTGTCGTATGCGGTCAGCCCGCGATCGACACGCTCAAGATCGTCGACGGCGACAATATCGTCGAGACGCCGCCGCGTGAGCTCTACTGGGCCGCGCAGACACCGCAGATCTTTAGCGTCGACGCCATGAAGCGCGCCCACACCGCAGCTATCGCCGAGGGCTTTATCGGGACCGACGATTCTTCGCTGGTCGAGCGCATGGGCGGGCGCGTCCGCTGTGTCCAGAGCCCGCGCGATAACCTTAAGGTGACGGTGCCCGAGGACCTGCGTCCCGTAACCGCGATTCTACTTGGCCGCATGGCCGAGGGAGAGGACCTTCCCCATGTTCAGTAACCTGCGCATTGGCCACGGCTACGACGTCCACCGTTTGGTGGAGGGGCGTCGATGTATCATCGGCGGGGTTGACATTCCCTACGAGCGCGGCCTGCTGGGCCACTCGGATGCCGATGTGCTCGCGCATGCCTTGGCCGACGCCATTCTGGGCGCCTGCCGCGGGGGAGACATCGGCAAGCTATTCCCCGACACCGATCCCGCCTACGAGGGTGCCGATTCGATGGTGCTGCTCGCTCGCGTGATGGACTATGCGCGCGAGCTGGGCTTTGAGTTTGTCGATGCCGATTGCACCATTGCCTGCCAGCAACCCAAGATCACCCCGCACCGCGATGCCATGCGCGCCAACCTTGCCCATGCCCTGGGCGTCGACGTCGAAAACGTGGGCGTCGCCGCCACTACGACCGAAAAGCTCGGTTGGGAAGGCCAGGGCGAGGGAATCGGTGCCTGGGCCGTCTGCCTGCTACAGAAAACCGTTAAGGAGTAACGAATGCGTATCTACAACAGCGCTACCCATAAAAAGGAAGAGTTCCAGCCCATCGAGTCCGGCAAGGTCCGCATGTACGTGTGCGGCCCCACGGTCTACGACAACATCCACATCGGCAATGCCCGCACGTTCATCAGCTTTGACGTGATTCGTCGCTGGCTCATCGCGAGCGGCTACGAGGTCACGTTCGCCCAGAACCTCACCGATGTCGATGACAAGATCATCAAGCGCGCCAACGAGCAGGGCCGAACGGCCGCCGAGGTCGCGACGGAGTTCTCCGACAAGTTTATCGGCGTCATGCGCGCCGCCAACGTGCTCGATCCCGATGTGCGCCCCCGCGCCACCAAGGAGATCGGCCCCATGATCGCTATGATCAAGACGCTCATCGAGCAGGGCCACGCTTACGCAGCCGATAACGGCGACGTGTACTTTGCCGTGCGCAGCGATTCCAACTATGGTCAGGTCTCGGGCCGCAACATCGATGACCTTATGGTTGGCGCGCGCATCGAGGAGAACGAGGACAAGAACGATCCGCTCGACTTTGCCCTGTGGAAGGCCGCTAAGCCCGGCGAACCCAGCTGGCCGAGCCCCTGGGGCGAAGGCCGTCCCGGTTGGCACACCGAGTGCGCCGCCATGGTGCATCGCTACCTGGGCACTCCGATCGACATCCACGGCGGCGGCTCCGACCTTGCCTTCCCGCATCACGAGAACGAGTGCGCCCAGGCCACCTGCGCCTGGCACCAGGGCTTCTCCAACACCTGGATGCACACGGGCATGCTGCTGGTAGACGGCGAGAAGATGTCCAAGTCGCTCGGCAACTTCTTTACGCTGGCCGAGGTCCTCGAGCAGCACTCCGCTGCTGCCCTGCGCCTGCTGATGCTGCAGACGAGCTATCGCTCGCCGCTCGATTTTTCTTGGGAGCGCCTGGAGGGTGCCGAGAACTCGCTCACGCGTATCGCCGGTACGGTCGAGAACCTGCGCTGGGCTGCGAACCATGCGACGTCCGATGCCGATGAGGCAGCATCCGAAGCGTTTGCCGCCAAGGCCGCCGAGACCCGTGCCGCCTTTAAGGAGTGCATGGACGACGACTTTAACACCGCCGGTGCCATGGGTGCTGTCTTTGGCTTTGTCACCGAGTGCAACCAGTACCTGGAGCAGGCGGGCGACGCTGCCGACAAGGCCGCAGTCCTGGCTGCCGCCGATACGCTGGCCGAGCTGCTCGATACGTTTGGCGTTGAGCTCCCCGAGCCCAAGGTCGAGCTGCCGCTGGGTCTGCTGGGCGTTGCCGCCGGCCTGGTCGCCTACACGGGCGACGACGTGGACGAGGCTGCTGCCAAGATTCTCGAGGCCCGCGCCGAGGCCCGTGCCGCTAAGAACTGGGATCTGGCCGACGCCATCCGCGACCAGCTCAAGGACCTGGGCCTCACCATTGAGGATACCGCCGCCGGCACCCGTATTAAGAGTCTCTAGTATTTGTCGACCGTTCGAGGTGCGGCAGATTGCCTTGAAAGAGGAGGGCATAGACCTGGTGGTCATGCCCGACGATTGAAAGGCAAGGTGCCGTGGCTCGGACGGTCGATTCTTGTTCGTTATCTATTTAAGGAGGCCGTCTTATGGCCGACAACCGCAAGCATGCTCCGCGTGGTGGCAAGCAGATCGCCTCTGGCTCGCGTCCGATTCGCCGCAACGACCGCGCTGCCGCTCCCAAGGGCCAGCGCGATCGCGCCCAGGCCGCACGTCCGCAACGCGATCGTAACCGCGACGCTGTCCAGGTTCCCAAGGGCGAGTTTATCGAAGGTCGTCGTGCTGCCGCCGAGGCGCTGCGTACCGGTTTTCCCATCAAGTGCGCGCTCATCGCCGAGGGCGGGGAGCGCGATGCCGCTCTGTCGCGCCTGGTCGATGACCTCAACGCCACGGGCGTCCGCATTAAGTATGTGCCGCGCGCGCAGCTCGATGCGCTGTCGAGCCATGGCGCTCACCAGGGCATTGCGCTCGAGGTGGGCAACTTCCCTTACGCCGATGTCGCCGACATCCTCGACCGCGCAGGCGAGGGCCCGGCGCTTGTCGTGGTGCTCGACCATGTGACCGACGACGGTAACTTTGGCGCCATCGTGCGCTCTGCCGAGGTTGTGGGCGCAGCGGGCGTCATCATCGCCAACAAGCGTGCCGCCGGCGTGACCGTGGGCAGCTACAAGACCTCCGCCGGCGCCGTCATGCACCTGCCCATCGCGCAGGTTCCCAACATTGCCCGAGCACTCGACGACCTCAAGGCCGCTGGCTTTTGGGTGGGCGGCGCTTCCGAGCACGCCGAAGGCAGTTGCTGGGACGTCCCCTTCGAGGGCCGCGTTGCGCTCGTCATGGGTTCCGAGGGCGACGGCATCTCGCGTCTGGTGCTCGAGAAATGTGACTTTTTGACCAAGCTTCCCCAGCGCGGCATGACCGAGAGTCTCAACGTGGCACAGGCGACTACCGCGCTGTGCTTTGAGTGGCTGCGCCGCAACGCCGGCGAGCTCATGGGGGAGGAGTAGCGCATGTCCAAGAAGAACCGCGCCAAATCCAAGGCCAAGCGCTTTGGCGAAGGCTCGGCAAAGCCGATTGTTTCGGCCGCGACCTATGGCGTGGGCGGCAATGCGTTTGCGCAGGCCATCGCCGACCCGGTCTCGACGGTGCACTCCAATAAGCCCGAGCTGCTGGTGGTCGACGGCTACAACGTGATCCACTGCACGCCGCGCTACGAAAAGCTCGTCTACGGCCATTCCGATGATCCGTATTCCAGCGACGTTCACGATATGGCGCGCACGGCACTCATCAACGATGTTGCCGCGTTTGCCCAGGGCCGCTACGAGGCCGTAATCGTGTTTGACGGCGCGGGCAATATCTCCAGCGAGCGCCCCAACCTGCCCGCCCGCGGCGTGCGCATCGAGTTTTCGCCGACGGGCGTATCGGCCGACACCGTGGTGCAGAAGCTCTGCATCGAGGCGCGCGAGGAAGGCCGCGCGTGCTCCGTGGTGTCGAGCGACGGCACGATCCAGGCCGTCGTCATGGGTAAGGGCGTTACGCGCATCTCGAGCCGCATGCTGGTGGACGAGATCAAGCAGATAGATAACGATGTTCACGAGGCAGAGGAAGCTCCGCAGATCAAGATGACCCTGGGCAGCCGCCTGAGCCCCGATGCCCTGGCCAAGCTCAAGGCCCTTCGCGGGAGGTAGGGGAGTTGCGGCAGAGAGCCGTTTCCTAGATTGGTCTACCCGCTGATTTGTAATCAGTGGGTTGCGGGTTTGCAGCTGTCAAAACGAATAGGTTTATGTTTTGACGAACAGATAAAACTGTTCGTTCTGACGAACGGTTTTTGAGATGTGGTCGGTCGAAGGGCCTGTTGCGCCCCGTCCTCAATTCCTTTATCCTAAACAGGCTTCGCGCGAAAGCGCCAAGTGTGCCAGTGTGGCGCAACGGTAGCGCAACTGATTTGTAATCAGTGGGTTGCGGGTTCGATTCCTGTCACTGGCTCCATGAGAGTTTCGGGCTCTGTCTCTATATGGGACAGAGCCCGTTTCTATTTAGGTGGTGCGCCATCGGGTTAGCGCCCATCCCGTTTTTGGTTTGTCTCGTCCTCCAGTTTGTCTAAATCTGTAACACCAAGACCGATATTCGGCATCTAACTGTTACAGATTGAGATGAAACTTAGGGTGTTTTAGGAATATCTTGATCTGTAACATGTAGAAGCGGAATAGGCCTCTTGCTGTTACAGATCGAGACAAGGGCGGGCGCGGATCTGGATGTCCTGCTCGAGCGTGGATTTCTGGATACGCGAGCGAAGAAAATCTCCCGACCGGAGAACGAGCGTGGATAATTAACTTGGATAGGGAGCTAAGGTAAACACCGATTGTCTATCGACGGCTTTAGAAACAACGACCCCAATTTCATTGTGGAATCGGGGTCGTTTGTGCCTCAGGAATCCGAATGGATTAATCGAGCTCCTAAGGAACTTCTTGGGTTCTTGCTAATGGTCTGCCGAGGATGTCCCCAATGCAAACAGCGGGCATCTACTCAATATAGCTGGGGTTCTTCTTGATGATCACGCGTGCAGCGATGAAGGAGACGACGATGGCGATGATGGCGACAACGCATGCCAGCACGAAGTTACCCATGGACCCATCGGGAGCGATAAAGATGAGTGCCGAAAGAAGGCCGGGGCATGCTCCCGCAACATACTCTTTCAGAACAAAGATGCCTGCAGGGAGTCCAGCGCAGAGCGCGCCGATTGCCGTGCCGACAAGCAGGCGGGGACGCTCGATGAGGCAACCGTAGAACGCGGGCTCGGTTACGCCACAGAGTGCGGTGACGGCAACCGTGGTGACCATACCCCTCTTCTCTTTGTTTCCCTTCATGGCAGTTGCCAGGGCGAGGCTCGTGCCGCCAATGCAGAGGTTCGAGATGAATCCAAAGATAATGGGTGCCCAACCGAGCTGCGCCAGGCTCGTAACTTCGATTGCGATGTAAGCCTTATCGAGACCGAGCATGACGAAATAGGGGTTAAGGGCTGCCAGGATCGGAGTAGCGATAAATGCCACGTTGTCCATAAGCCACGTGACGGCATCGCTCAGCGCGTAGCCCATCATGCTGCCGGCGGGGCCAAGGATAATAAGCTCGACGGGCACGACGATGATCATGGTGAGCAGCGGCTTCAAGAACAGTTTGGTAACGTCGGGAATGATCTTCTGAAGGCCGCGGTCGACAAAGTACATGAATACAACGCCCAGTACGATGGGCACTACCGTACTCGAATAGTCGTTCGTCGGGATGGGAATACCAAGAAAGTCGAGACCCTCGGCACCGCTAATGGACGAGCTGATCATGATCGCGCCCAGCAATGCGCCCATGATGGGCTGCATCTTCATGACGGCCGCGAGCTGATAACCAAGATAAACGGGTAAGAAGCTAAACGAAGCGCTAAAGATCGCCAACAGGACCTGGGCGGTTCCGCTATCGGTGCTCAATCCGCAATAATTGACCAGGAGATTCTTGATCGAAAGAATGAGTCCGCCAACGATGAGCGCCGGGACGATGGGCATGAATACCTGTGCAGAGACGTTCCCGAATTTCTCAATCAAGCCCATGGCGGTGTTACCGCTTTTAATGCCTTCTGCAAGGTCTTTGGCGGTTTGGGCATCGTCGGCAACCGTGCCACCGCCGACTTCGATTCCCGCGAAGTCGAGGAAGTCGTTGTAAGCCTCGGTGACGTTGGGGCCGATGATCACCTGAAGCTGGCCACCGCTGACTACTGCCCCGAGCGCCTGATCGGCCGATTTGGCGAGCTGGAGATCGATGATCGAGGTGTCTCGTGCGTCGATGCGAAGGCGCGTCGCACAATGAGTTACCGATGTAATGTTCTCTTTGCCGCCAACAGCCTTTAGGACTGTTTCGGACATTGCCTGATATTTCATCTCTTTCTCCTAACCTTCCTGCTCCTGATACTTCGAGATAAGGTCTCGGTACCAATACCAGCTCTTTTTGGGGGTGCGCTCCAGATTGTTCTCGAAGTCGATATGGACAAGTCCGTATCGTTTTTCGTAGCCGTTGATCCAGCTATACAGATCCATCGTCGACCAGAGGTAGTAGCCCTCAACGCGCGCGCCGTCGCGCTTAGCCCTCATCATGTGCTCGATGAACTGGCCCAGAAGCTCGATGCGGTCATCATCGTGGATCATTCCGTCTGCGTCTGGTTGCTCATAGGCGCCATGTCCGTTTTCCGTAATAAAGATGCGGGGCGCGTCATAGCGCTCGTGGACATCCATGATGGTTGAATACATGCAACCTGGGAGTATTTCGCGGCCCCATTTATTGCGGGGAACATTGCTGTCGCGGGCGCTTTCAAACAAGGGCGCAATGCATTTTCCTTCGACCTTTTTGCTCGAACCGCCCTTATTGTTCGCCGAAACGGCAAGCTCTCCACCGTGCCAGTCGGTTACATACTCTCGGCAATACACGTTGAGTCCAATAAAATCGACTTTACCGTCTCTGAATTCTTCTACGTCATTTGGGGATCGATAGAGCGAGACGCCAAGTTTTTCAAGGATTTCGTCCATTTCTGGCGGCAGTTGACCCTGAAGCGCTGGTGCCAGAATCATGCGATTGGCGAAAAAGTCTGCGTATCGAAATACGTCATCAGGGTGCTCGGTTGCCGGGTCGAGTTCGACAACGCCGCCATCGTGGACGGCGCCGATGATGCCGTCGTAGCCCATTTGACGATATGTTCGGACTGCGAGTGCGCTCGCGCGCATCAGGTTGTACTGAAACTGCATGTACGACTGAACGTCGAGCGATCGATTGGGGGGATAGTTGCCCAACATGTTTACGCAGTAGCTGTAGAAATGCGGCTCGTTAACGGTAGCCCAGATTTTGACGCGGTCTCCAAAGCGCTCAAAGCAAATCTTGGCGTATTTGCAGAACCACTCTGCCATGTCGTTGTTCAGCCATCCGCCTTTGCAAGCAAGCGTGAATGGTAGATCGTAATGGAACAGCGTAACGTTGGGCTCTATGCCATTTTCGAGGCAACAATCAATGACCCGATTATAAAAATCGATACCCTCTTCATTCACTTCGCCGATACCCGTGGGGATGATTCGACTCCATGAAAGAGAGAAGCGATAAGTGTTTTGTCCGCCTTCTTTCATCATGCGGATATCTTCTTCATAGCGATGGTAGAAGTCGCAAGATACATCACCGTCAACATGGTTGATGTTCTTATTGCTTGTGTGGCTAAAGAAATCCCACTCGCCAAGGCCTTTGCCGTCTTCGTTCCAGGCACCCTCGCACTGATAAGACGCCGTGGCGGAACCCCAGAGAAACGGCATGTTGTTCACGTTGTCCATGAATCCCCTTTCCATCATTCAACACGGTGGATACGTGTGGCGGAATTACGATTAAGATGACGTCAACTGATTTGAATCATAGGAGAACGACCAAAGCTGTTTGATTCAATAAATGAACCATGATTTCGAGGAGAGCGGAAAGAGGGATCACGTGAATATCAATGACTTCGATGTGCTCAATCGCATTAGCTCAATCATCAACAGCGAGTTTGGGTCAAACGATGCCGCCATCGCTCGATATCTCATCGCTCACATTAGGCGTTCGAGCGAAATCAATGTTGCCGCAATAACCCGCGATGCATTCGTGACCCGTTCCGCTGTTCGTCGTTTCTGCAATCGATTGGGCTACCAGTCTCTTAGCGATTTGAAAGAATCATTTACTCAATCAGTCTTTCCAAGCGACTTAAGCCATCGAGAGGAGGAATTTGGCTACGAGGAGTACAGGGCAGAGCTCGACGTTCGCATGATCGAGATGTTCGCTGAGGTTGAAAGCGGCGTGTCCGATATCGCTATTAAGCACCTTGCCGACGAAATTGATGGCCATAAAAACGTTGAAATCTGGTGCACCAATAATGTGAGCGCCAATCTCGTACGATTTCAGCAGGAAATGTTTTATGCGGGCAAGATAGTTCGCATAGTTGCTGGGGCTAACGTCGCGGAATTGAAAAACATGGGAGACGTTTCGCAGTCATTGATAATTCTCGTATCGGTCTCCGGGCTATTTGCGTCACAGGCACGTGAGTATCTTGATTGCCGTTCGGGCAGGAAGATTCTAATTACTGCGTTTAGCAACGATGACAAATCGAGGTCTTTTGACCGTGTATATCGTCTTGGTAATGCGGGAAACGGAATTGACCGACTAGGCGTTTATTCGAAATATGCCATGACTTATTTCTTCGACTTGCTATCGTCGTGTTACTTGAGTCGCTACCCCTGCACCAAGGGGGAGCCGCTCTATGGGTCTACTTTGGCCTGGCCCGAGTAGTTCGGCTCTATAGTTCTCCCGCCTAGAGAATGAGCGTGGATAATCTGCCACTTTGGCCTCAGAAACGCGCCAAAAGTGGGAGATTATCCACGCTCGATGTCAAACGGGAGAAAATCCACGCTCGATTGTGCCGGTGAAGGCCGATCACGACCTATGTAATAAGCGCAAGGGATCCGTTATCGAGGGTCGAGACTGCAGCCATACTCCATCACGCGAAAGTGTGCCCTTGGGAAATGACGCCGGCATTGCCAAATTCATCACTCCACATAATCAAACTCAACAAAACCGCAGGTCACGGCTATATAGATACGCCCGGAACCGTGTATCTAGAGGTTTTCGTTGACAGCCCCCAAGGTTGCATCGTATTATCTTTTTCGTTCGCGGGGGCGGCGGTCCAAAAGACCAAAGAACCTGCGGATACTTGAACGATTGGGAGTTTGCCCGAGTGGTTAATGGGGACGGGCTGTAAACCCGTTGGCTCTGCCTACATAGGTTCGAATCCTATAGCTCCCACCCGTCAAGTGCCTGTATAGCTCAGTCGGTAGAGCACTTCGTTGGTAACGAAGAGGTCACCAGTTCAAGTCTGGTTGCAGGCTCCATCCGGCGGTGTAGCTCAGTTGGTTAGAGCACACGGTTCATACCCGTGGCGTCACTGGTTCGAATCCAGTCACCGCTACCATAGGTAACACGGTGGCTTCTCAATAGTATGTTGAGAGGCCACTATGGTATAAAGGCAAAGTCCCGTCCGGGGACGACCTGTTAAGAGGAGGGCTTTATGGCCAAAGAGAAGTTTGAGCGCACTAAGCCGCATGTTAACATCGGCACCATTGGTCACGTCGACCACGGCAAGACCACGCTGACCGCTGCCATCACCAAGGTTCTCTCCGAGACCGAGGGCTGCAAGGCTGACTTCACTGCGTTCGAGAACATCGACAAGGCTCCCGAGGAGCGCGAGCGCGGCATTACGATCTCCGTCTCCCACGTTGAGTACGAGACCGCTTCCCGTCACTACGCTCACGTTGACTGCCCGGGCCACGCTGACTACGTCAAGAACATGATCTCCGGTGCTGCTCAGATGGACGGCGCTATCCTGGTCATCGCCGCTACCGACGGCCCCATGGCTCAGACCCGCGAGCACATCCTGCTCGCCCGTCAGGTCGGCGTTCCCTACATCGTCGTCTTCCTGAACAAGTGCGACATGGTTGACGATGACGAGCTCATCGACCTCGTCGAGATGGAGACCCGTGAGCTCCTCTCCGAGTACGATTTCCCCGGCGACGACATCCCCGTCATCCGTGGTTCCGCTCTGGGCGCTCTCGAGGGCGACGCCAAGTGGATGGACGCCATTCGCGAGCTCATGAACGCTGTCGACGAGTACATCCCGACGCCTGCTCGTAACAACGACCTCCCGTTCCTGATGGCCGTTGAGGACGTTATGACCATCTCCGGCCGTGGTACCGTTGCTACCGGCCGTGTCGAGCGCGGTGAGCTCAAGCTCAACGAGCCCGTCGAGATCGTCGGCATCAAGGATACCCAGAACACCGTCGTTACCGGTATCGAGATGTTCCGTAAGTCCATGGACTTCTGCGAGGCTGGCGACAACGTCGGTCTGCTGCTCCGCGGCATCAAGCGCGAGGACATCGAGCGCGGCCAGGTTCTCTGCAAGCCCGGTTCGGTTACCCCGCACACCAAGTTCACCGGCGAGATCTACGTTCTGACCAAGGAGGAGGGCGGCCGTCACACCCCGTTCTTCGATGGTTATCGTCCTCAGTTCTACTTCCGTACCACCGACGTTACCGGTACGGTCAAGCTCCCCGAGGGCACCGAGATGGCTATGCCTGGTGACCACATCACCATCGAGGGCGACCTCATCCACCCGATCGCCATGGAGGAGGGCCTGCGCTTCGCTATCCGCGAGGGTGGCCACACCGTCGGTTCGGGCATCGTCTCCACGATCATTGAGTAAATTAGCTCTTTGATATAGCTGGCTTAGAGAACCCGGCACTTATTTGGGTGCCGGGTTCTTTTCTGCAATGGATATTGAGCCGTTGCTGGTGTCGAGAGGATCGATAATGGTTCTGGGTACACCGTCGATTAGATCTCGCTGGCCCCATTGATGTGTTCCAAATATGAATGGATCCACCGAGAACCAATTGATTCGAGGTTTTCATTGACAGCACTTACATAGAGCTGATAAAGTACCATCTCGTGCCCGTACGGGGCGGATATGAAAGGTTCAGGATACATGCGTACTCTAGTTACTCTTGCGTGCACTGAGTGCAAGCGCCGCAACTATACGACCACCAAGAACAAGGCGAACATGCCTGATCGTATGGAGATCAAGAAGTATTGCCCCTGGTGCCGTCACCACACGCTGCACAAAGAGACTCGCTAGTCTTTAGTCATATACGCCAGTAGTTCAATTGGTAGAGCATCGGTCTCCAAAACCGAGTGTTGAGGGTTCGAGTCCTTCCTGGCGTGCCAGTCATTATTCCGTAAGCTCCCAATTGGGGGCTTACGGTTTACTCATGTATAAGCGCATTGCGCGGAGGTAACCCAAATGGCCAACAAGAAGAACAAGAAGAAGGCTCAGCAGCCGGCACCTGCCAACAACGCTGCCGCCAACTCCAAGGTTGAGGCCAAGAAGGCCGTTGCCAAGAAGAACGAGAAGGCTGCGAAGTCCAAGAAGAACGAGAAGCCTGGTTTCTTCGCCCGCACCAAGAAGTATTTCGCTTCGGTCAAGTCCGAGATGAAGCGTGTCACGTGGCCCGATAAGAAGGAGCTCGTGAACTACTCGGTCGTCGTTTGCGCTTCTCTGATCGTCGTCGGCGTCGTCATCGCTCTGCTCGATGCTGGCTTTGGCGAGGCTCTTGCTCTGTTCTCTGGATTGAGGGGCTAAACCATGTCTAAGCGTTGGTACGTCGTTCACACTTACTCTGGATACGAGAACCGCGTTAAGTCCGATCTCGAGCATCGCATCGAGACTATGGGCATGCAGGACCGTATCTTTGATATCGAGATTCCTATGGAGCGCGTCACCGAGATTAAAGAGGGTGGCAAGCGTGAGACCAAGGATTCCAAGATCTTCCCGGGTTATGTCCTGGTCCGCATGGAGATGGATGACGATGCTTGGACGTGCGTTCGTAACACGCCTGGCGTCACCGGTTTCCTGGGCGGCAACGGCAAGCCCGCTCCGCTTTCCCGCGACGAGTACAACAAGATGACTCGTCGTCCCGGTAAGGGCGATTCGCCCAAGCGCACCTCGGTTGATATTCAGGTCGGCACGTCCGTCCGCGTCACCGATGGCCCGCTTACCGACTTTGATGGCAAGGTCTCCGAGGTTAACACCGAGGCTGGCAAGCTCAAGGTCACGCTGATGATCTTTGGCCGCGAGACGCCGGTCGAGCTCGACTTTAACCAGGTCGCTGTCATCGCTTAAGTTTTCGTCCGTTCGCGCGAGCGTGCTTCTTCTGTGACTGCTCATCTCAGGAGTGCTTCTAACACGTGCGTGCTTACGATATAGCAAGTACTTCACACTCGTGATTCGAAAGGAATGACCATGGCTGAGAAGAAGGTTGCCAACGTCATTAAGCTCCAGATTCCTGCTGGTGCAGCTAACCCCGCTCCTCCCGTCGGCCCCGCTCTGGGCGCTGCTGGCGTGAACATCATGCAGTTCTGCCAGGCCTTTAACGCCGAGACGCAGGACAAGAAGGGCGACATCATCCCCGTTGAGATCTCTGTCTACGAGGACAAGTCCTTCTCCTTCATCACCAAGACCCCGCCGGCGGCTCACCTCATCAAGAAGGAGCTGAACCTCAAGTCTGGTTCCGCTAAGCCCCAGGCCGACAAGGTTGGTCAGCTCTCCCAGGAGCAGCTCACCAAGATCGCCGAGATCAAGATGCCGGACCTCAATGCCAACGACATTGACGCCGCCAAGAAGATCATCGCCGGTACCGCCCGTTCCATGGGCGTCACCATCGCTGAGTAGCGATTTCTTATGGTAACGACGGGTGCTCCGACCTGGGCGCCCGTTAAATGTGTGCAATAGGGCACACGATACGATGTGGGAGGGCTCACGCCCGTTTAACCACAGGAGGTAATGCACATGGCTAAGCATGGTAAGAGCTATAACGCCGCTGCCGAGAAGATCGATCGCGCCACGCTCTACACCCCCCTTCAGGCTGCCAAGCTCATTAAGGAGCTCGACACCGCCAAGTTCGACGAGACCGTCGAGGCCCACTTCCGTCTGGGCATCGATACTCGTAAGGCTGACCAGAACATCCGTGGTTCCATCTCCCTGCCCCACGGCACCGGCAAGACCGTTCGTGTTGCCGTCTTCGCCGAGGGCGAGAAGGCCCGCGAGGCTGAGGCTGCCGGCGCCGACATCATCGGTTCCGACGAGCTTGTCGCCCAGATTCAGAAGGGCGAGATCAACTTCGACGCCGCTATCGCTACGCCGAACATGATGGCCAAGGTTGGCCGCATCGGTAAGATCCTTGGTCCCCGTGGCCTCATGCCGAACCCCAAGCTCGGCACCGTGACCATGGACGTCGCCAAGATGGTCTCCGAGCTCAAGGCTGGCCGCGTTGAGTACCGCGCCGACCGCTACGGCATCTGCCACGTGCCCCTGGGCAAGAAGTCCTTCACCGAGCAGCAGCTCGTCGAGAACTACGCTGCCCTGTACACCGAGATCCTGCGCGTCAAGCCCTCTTCTGCTAAGGGCAAGTACGTCAAGTCCATCTCCGTGTCTTCCACCATGGGCCCTGGCGTCAAGGTCGATCCCGCTATCCAGCGCGACTTCCTGGCTGAGTAACTAACAGTTACTGCCTGAGCAAAGCAAGCATTGCTAAAGAGACCCGGTTCTGCCTCGTGCAGGACCGGGTCTCTTGCTTTTGAGTCAACGAAACCACCACGAAGGGGACAGGCACCCTTGTGGTGGTTTTACTTGTGTTGTACTTTAGCGCGATGTAGTACTACCCGAGGCCGAAGGGAGCCCAACATGTTTAAGAACACGCAACAGCTCCTAGGCCTAGCGCTACTAGATTGGATAGCGCGCTAGGGTTGTAATCTCGCTATAACGATTTGTTGTACCCGGGTGCGCTATCGTCTGCCGCTTTCAGGCGTGATGAGCGACACGGGTATTTTTCTATCTCTAGGCCTTCTCTCTCTCCTGAAAGCCATCTGTCATAAAACGGTCAATCAGGAGGAACATATAAGCCGCAAAATCACAATCTTTGACGCCACCCTGTGCGACGGTGAGCAGTCGCCGGGCGCCAGCATGAATACCGAGGAAAAGCTCTTCATCGCCCGCCAGCTGGTGCGCATGAACGTGGACGTTATCGAGGCGGGCTTTCCCATCTCGAGTCCTGGTGACTTTCGCTCCGTACAGGAGATTGGCAAGATTGCGGGCGACCGATGCACGGTATGCGGCCTGACGCGCGCTGTCGACAGGGATATCGAAGTGGCTGCAGAGGCGCTCAAAACGGCCCAGAGGCCCCGTATCCATACAGGGCTGGGTGTGAGCACCAGTCACCTGCGCGACAAGCTCCATATGACTGAGGAAAGGGCAATTGAGTGAGCGATCCATGCCGTCAAACATGCTCGCAAGTTCGTTGACGATGTTGAGTTTTATGCCGAGGATGCCGGCCGCTCCGATCAGGAGTTTCTGGTGCGCATTATCGAGGCGGCCGTAAAGGCCGGTGCCACGGTCGTGAACATCCCCGATACGATGGGCTACAACATGCCGTGGGACTTTGGCGCCCGCATCCGTGACCTGCGCGGGCGCTGCGGGTGCGGCCGGTCAGCGTGCGGTCGACGTGATGGAGTATCGCGAGTACGAGATTGAGCGCATTGCGCGCCAGGCATTTGAGGCGGCGCGCAAACGTCGCGGCAAGGTGACGAGCGTTGATAAGCGCAACGTGCTGGAGACGAGCCGCATGTGGCGCGAGATCGTGCATCGCGTGCAAGACGAGGAGTACTCCGACGTGGAGCTTGAGGACCTGCTCGTCGACAACGCCGCCATGCAGCTCATCAGTCGACCGGCAGACTTTGACGTCGTGGTGACGGAGAACATGTTCGGCGACATCCTGTCCGATGAGGCGGCTCAGATTACCGGATCGCTCGGTATGCTTGCCTCTGCCTCGCTGGATGATGGCGTATCGCTGTTTGGGCCGAGCGCCGGCAGCGCTCCTGACATCGCGGGGCTCGGCGTGGCCAATCCGCTGGCTCAAATCTTGTCGGTGGCGATGCTGCTGACCTACGCGCTTGACATGGGCGAGCAAGCCGCGTGGATCGAGAGCGCCGTGGCGCGCGTGCTCGACGAGGGCTGGCGCACCCGTGACATCGCCGATGTCAACACCCCGGCAGATAAGATCCTCGGCACCACGACGATGGGCGACAAGGTCGTCGCCGCGCTGTAGGCGATGCCGATTCAAGCTGTCAAATATCTCAATCTGTAACATCTAAGGGGCAAAATCGTTCCTACCTGTTACAGATTGAGATTTTCGGCCGAGCATCCGTGGTCTGTCTCGATCTGTAACAGCTAACCGATTATTTGGGCCCTACCTGTTACAGATTGAGACAAACCGTTGGGACAGGTCGGACGAGTCAGCAAAACCACCACAAAGGTGCCGGTCCCCTTCGTGGTGGTTTTTAGCGCAACGAGGTGTTCCCAGCCGACCATACGGGCGGCCTTGCGCTCACGCTGCTCGATGACAGCGCATCTTTAGACGCGAAGTGCGGAACCGGGTGCATATACGAGCCGCGTAGCGTTACGAATTCATGGGAATGACCGTATCGCCAATTTGTACGCTTGCAATCTTGTCTGTGTCACAAACTTGCGAGAACGGCCAGGTCTTGTGGACATCAGTGGTGCCGTTATCCAGTTTATTTGCGAAATAGCCGCTGTGGCTGGTTGCGTCCTCAACATGACCGTCTTTGAACGTCACGATGAGGGGTATGTTGCCAACGGCATCCATAGACTCCTCCATGTTTTGAGACATCTTGCCGCTGTTGTTGTCGTGTTCGATGGAACGATCTATGTTGTAGCGGACTGAAACGCCAACGCAGGATACGGTGGCCTCTTGAATCGTCGCCTTGGTGCCGTTAAAGTTGACCGATTTGGGCGCGGGAATCGTAACGGATGTATCTTCGTAATTCAGCTGGAACTTAAGATCCCATGGGCCCGTAAGTATTTTCTTATACTCGGGAAGCTCTTTGCCAGCACGTGGCACAACGAGAGAGTTGATATGCGTGCGGACGGTCCTGCCCATAAGGCCGGGTGATTCAACGCTGAACTGTGCAAAGTATTGAATGCTGGAGTCATTGGGGTTCTTGTCAATGAGCCATGATTGGCCTTGGCCGCCATGCTCGCCATCAACGTATACGTTTCCATCGACACTTCCGGCGATAGTTCCGTTCTCGCCCGGCTCGGAAAGCTTTTTCAGGGCAGCGGGATCGTCGAACGTAAGCGTATAGGCGATGGTAACCATATCCTTGTCGCCCATGATGGCGTCGGCGGTCACGGTGACTCCGTTGTTGGAGCAGCTAGCACCGACGGGCCGGCCAATACGGTCGATGATCTCGGTTTGAGAAGCAGGTCCGTCAAAGATGTCGGAAAGCATGTCAGAAGGAAGCGGCAGGACGCCTGTTGCCATAGCCGTGCCAGCGCCTCCAATGACGATAGCGAGGACTGCCGTTACAGCGGCAATGCGAGCGACTGTTCTTACGGGATGGCGGGCGATGCGCGGCTTGCGTCGCGTGCCATTAAAGTTGCTTTGAGCGGTCGCCGCATCGCTCGAGGCGACGGACTGAGCAATCGAGTTTGCCATGTGCTGCTTCGCATTATCGGTAAACGAAATGTGCTCCAGGGCGTGGCGATAGTCATTCGAATTCGTAGTCATTGTGGTCTCCTTTCAAGGAAAGCCGAAGTGACGCACGTCCGCGGCTAAGGTGCTGGGCGGTTGCAGCTGGCGTCGCGTGAACGGCGTCTGCGATTTCCCTGATGCTCATGCCTGCGTAGTAGTGCAAAAAGATGGCGATGCGCTGTGCTTGAGGCAGGGCCGTGACAGCGGAAAGAATGGCGCAGTCGCGTTGCGCGAATTCTTGCTCGGTATGTGTTACGGGTGCGCAGAAATCGGGGAGCGAATCGAGGTCGACAACCGGGTGATTCGCGTGCGTACGGCCGATATCGCGACATGCGTTCAGTGCGACTCGGATCACCCAAGCACGTTCGTGTTCGAGCGAGTCGAACGGTTGAGTGCGTTGGAGAATCTTGATCAGCGTGTCCTGGCAGATGTCTTGAGCGTCGTCAGCGGATCCAAGGGCCGAATAGCACAATCGAAGGATGAGGTCGGAATACGTGTCGACCAAGCGCTTTGCTTCCCGCTCGATCTGATCGGCATCGCATCGGAGCGTGCTATTGCGGTTACGGCGTGCAGGCATAGTGTCACCTCCAATTGGTCGTGGTGGATATAGGGAAGGCGTCTCGCGAGGTCCCTCTACATACAACACGGTCGAGACTGCATAAGTTGACAAAAAAAGACGGCACGTGAGCGCCGTCCTTACAAAACAATGAGTGTTCTCGTTAATTACACAAGCACCGTGATGGACAGGTCGGACGAGTCAGCAAAACCACCATAAAGGTGCCTATCCCCTTCGTGGTGGTTGTTGGCAGTTACCAGGGGGTTCTGGCGGTTGAAGACTCGATTGCTTCGTGGCGTTTGAGCTCGCGGCGCATGGTTTGCGAGTTGAGCCAAGCGGCCTTCCAACCGCGCGTGGGGTAGCGCGCCTCGTCAATTTCGATCTTGGTATAGCCGCAGGCGTTGACAATCTTCGTTCCGCATGGGTGTTGGCGCTCGCGTTGAAAGTTGGGGCCGTAGCTTTGGTGCACATGCCCGTGAATCATATAGTCGGGACCCCAAGACTCAAGAGCCGCATTAAAGCACTCGAATCCTCGATGCGGCAGGTCGTCCAGGTCGCCCATGCCTGCGACGGGTGCATGGGTAAGTAGAATATCGCATCCGTCTACCAGTGCGATTTTTCGCGATAGCTTGCGCATGCGTTTTGCCATCTCGCGCTCGGTATACATGTTCGCGCCGTCGCGGTAGCGCATGGAACCGCCCAGACCCGCAATGCGAATACCTCGGTACACATATACGCTGTCCTCAACACAAATGCACCCGCCCGGTGCATGGCGCGCGTAGCGGTCGTCGTGGTTGCCACGAACGTACACAAGCGGTTTGTTGATGACAGTGACCAAAAACTCAAGATAGTCCGGATCCAGGTCGCCTGCGGATAGAATCAGGTCAACGTCCTCAAAGCGCTCCTTGCGAAAACATTCCCACAGGCAGCGCTCCTCTACATCGGCAATGGCTAGGATATTCATAGGGCACGGACCTCCGGCTCGTTATCGAGCTGCGGAATCGAGCCTATAACGTTGTCAGCCAGCCAGCTCATCTCGACAATCTGCGTACTCGGCAGGGGAGGGAAGCCCTCAATCTGAACCACGCCGTCCTGGCTGTGGAGCTCGCCGCCAAATGGGTTGATGGAGCCCTCGACAATGCCGTTGCGAAGCAGCTGCACAAGTTTACGCGTCTGATAGGGTAGGCCCGGAGCGTAGCGAATATCGATGACGCCGGAGCTCATACCGTACCAGTAGTTGACGGCGCGCACCTGCTGGTCATCGGCGGTCTCGTCCCATGTGCCGTGCAGTAGGCTGCGTACGATGAGTTCGTAGTAACGGCCCCAGTTCCATACCGGCATAGCAATACCGGTAACTTCCTTGCCGTTTACCAGACGGTGAAGCCCGTAGGCGGTGGGGTCCTCGAGAGACTTGGACATATCGGCGCCGGTCATGACGCTCACGCCCTCGCGACACATGGCTTCGGCAAGACCGCCGGCGGGAACATCTCCCCAAGTGAGGATAATCTGCGCACGAGGGTCGAGCAGCGAGGCACCGATAGCGAAGGCGTTGATTTCGCTCAGCGCGCCCGAGGCGAAGACCGACGCATGGTAGCCAATACGGTGGTTGTCGGCCATGCTGGCGGCAAGGGCGCCCAGTAGGAACTTGGCCTCGTACATCTTTCCAAAGTACGAGCGGACGCTTTGGTGGGGAAGGCCGATTGAGCAGTTAAGGAACCGCACCTGGGGATACTCGACTGACGCCCTGAGCGTGTATTCCATGAGCCGGTGTGAGGTCGAGAAGATGACGTTCGCCCCGTGCTTTACGGCCGTCTCGACGGCGGCGTAGAACACGTCCGAATCGTGGCAGTCCTCGAACGCCTCGGTGCGCACGATGCCGCCAAAGTGCTCATCAAGATACCGGCGGCCCTGGTCGTGTAGGCTGTCCCAGCTCGACGTGGCACAGGGAAACTCGTGGATAAAGGCGATTCGCATGGGATTGGCAGTGGAGTAGACGGTCTTGCTCATAAAGAAGTTGAGCACGCCCGAGGTAGCTTTTGTCGGTGCGCCCTCTTTCTCGTTGGGCTGCGGCGCTTCGACAAGATCGACTTTGTCCTCGTCGCTTTTGCCGGCAATGACAAGCTCGCGCCAAATCTTGCACAGACGGTTGACGACGATATCCGTCGGCGTATCCAGCAGACGGTCCTGGTTGTAGACGTTGAGGTAGACGAGCATGGCATCGGCAGGCGTAATGTCCAAGTGGTCGCCGCCCGCGCGAAGATAGGCGCGCTTAAAGAGCAGGAAGGCGTGACGTAGGTAGTCGACCTTCTTTTGAGGCCATTTTTCGACAAGATCTTGGCCGAGCATTTTGGCAAGCATCTCGTAGCTGCCCTCGCGCGAAAACTCAATCTCGTACAGGGGGCATACGTACCAAAAGGCGCAAAACTCACCGTACAGGCGGCTCTCGACGGAATCCCACTTACCGGGGTACAGACGCGTCACCTTGGCCGAAACCGTCGGAGCGTCAAGGAATTTGAGGACGCTGACACGCTTGTTGCCCTCTTGGACGTAAAAGCGGTGCATGAACTCGGTGACGATGATGGGGTCGCGGTAGCCCTCGGAGATTTGGATATCGTAGAGGTTGGACCATTTGCGGGCGAATTCGGTATTCCAGGGGAGCAGCGGCATAAAGTTACACGAAAAGGCGGACTGGCGACCTTTGGTAACCGTGCCGACGACCATTTCGAGCGGAATGTCCCGCAGGCCGATGTTCTCGCGCTGCCCGCAGGGAAGCTGGGCGACCAAGCTGTCGAGGTCCGTAAGATATGGATGCTCGCTTTGGCTGATGGCGCGACGGCGTCCCTGTTCGCCGCGCTTGCGCGCTTGACGATAGGCCTCTTCCATGGTGTCTACTCCCTTAGTCGTTTAAACAACGATATGAACCATGGTACCACGATGCGAAACCACCACAAAGGTGCCTGTCCCCTTTGCGGTGGTTTTAGGCGATGATGGGGGCGATGGCGCGGATGCAGGCGTCGGCTGCCGTAAAGGTGGTGCTGTCGTCACTGACGATAAAGATGATCTTACCCTTAATGCCAAAGTCGCCGATCTCGCTAAAGAGCACGTAGGGTTCCTTGTCAAAGCCCGAGATGGGTGAAACGGCGACCTTGGTGGCACAGGCGAGCTCGTCTGCCAGCGCATCGAGCGAGTCCCACTTTGACGTGTCCTTCACCGCGACGGGAACGACAACGCGTCCAAAGGGCATGAGGTGCACGAGTGTGTTCTTGGAGATGTTGGAGTTGGGGACGATGATGGTCTGTCCGCAGGCGTCCTCGATGGTCGTGTGGCGCCAAGTGATGTCCTGGACCACGCCCGACACGCCGCCGACCTCGATATTGTCGCCGGGCTTGATGATGCCCATAAAGGTCACTTGCATGCCGCCGATAAGGTTTGATAGCGTGTCCTGAAAGCCGAGCGAGATGGCGATGCCGCCGACGCCAAGAGCGGCGACGAGCGCGTTTGCGTTAATGCCAAAGCAGTTGTCGAGGATAAAGCTGCCGCCGATCATCCAAATGACGGCACGCGCGATGTTGATGAAGATGCTCGATGCGGGAAGCGGGTTGTCGTCACGGTTGAGTAGGTGGTGCAGGGTCTTGGATGCCACCTTGGCGGCGACGGCGGTGCCAAGGGCCAGGACGGCGGCCCAAATGATGTTGTGGACCCACCGTTGCGAAAAGAAATGAAGAATCGGCTCAAACAATTCCATGTAGGGGGAACCTCCTAAAGATACGTCCATCCATGATACCCACCAAAAGGCCCGTCCGATCATGTTCGGACGGGCTTCTGCGCTCGGTATAAGGTTTGAATAGTACGGGATGTAGGCCACGTGGCGTAATCTAGCGACGGCGCTTCCAGATGATGCCCAGAACGATGATGACGATGCCGCCGATGAGGCACGCGCCGACCATGACAAGCGTGCGATCCCCCGTTGCGGCGAGCTTGCCGGCCGTCTTTTTGGTGGTGACCTGCGTGGTCGTGGTGGTCGACGTGTCCGGCTTGGGCACGCGCGGGCGCGACCGGCGGCGTACGGCACAGATGCCCACAGGCGGAACGCACCCGCGCGGACGCGGGCATGGCGCGGAGGACCCGAGGTTGGTAGCTTGGCCCGCTCGCGGCGGCGCAGGTTGGTGGGGGGCTACTCGGCCTTATCCTCACCCTTATCGACGTCTCCCGTGACGAAGAGACGGACTTGGCCGTCCTCGATGACCACTGTGTCGGCCTGGTTGAAGGCAAAGTCGAGCTCGTCTAGCTCATCCTCGTAGTTTTCGGCAGGCTGGCGGACGGCGTTGCCCGTGTCCAGCGAGTCCATGATGAGGGCCTTGTGCGTACGGTTGGCCTCCTTGGCCTTCTTACGCATCTCGACGGGGTTGAGGCGGGCTGTCTGCCTGCTCACCTCGTGGAGCACTCCTATGATGACATTCGCGGCCTCGTAGCCCTCGTCCTTCGCGGCGTCCGCAAGCTTCAGCACGGGGCCGCCGAGCTTGGAGACCTTCTTGCCGAGCATACGGCGGTACTCCTCGCGGCGCTGGGCGTGCTCGCCCAGGCACTTCTCGACGATCTTCTTGTTCTTCTTGATGCGGGCTGCGGTGTAGTCGCTCTCGAAGCGCATACCGACCTGCTGGGCGATGAGCATGAGCTGGAACGCGAGGACCGCGCGACGCTCCTTCTCCTGGAGAAGGGTTATCTCGGAGGCGATCTCCTTCTCGTCCAGCTTTTTCTTTCTCGCGAGTGTCTCCGTGAGGTTCTGGATCTCGGAGAGCTGGTAGTTCCACGCTTCCTCGGCGGCGCGGGTGGCGTCCTCGATGACCTGGAGCCCGACGGTGAACTTGCCCTCCGTGGTGGCGGATTCCCCGAGGTTCAGGGAGAGCCGGTAGAGCGCGTCGTAGCCAGCCTTGAGCCTCGCATCACGCTGGCGCTCCATGACGCGCTGAATCTCCTCGATTCCC
Source organism: uncultured bacterium (assembly GCA_905215505.1). Classification (GTDB taxonomy): domain Bacteria; phylum Actinomycetota; class Coriobacteriia; order Coriobacteriales; family Coriobacteriaceae; genus Collinsella. The sequence goes on along the minus strand of CAJMPU010000008.1, from coordinate 40,154 downwards.
TCTTGCAGGCCTTCGAGCTTGTCGTTTATCTCGTTCATGTAGGCCATGCCGACGGCCACCGCCGCGCTCTGGAGCGCGATGTTGGCGACGGCTTGGGGCTGTAGTCCCGCCTGCTTGATGCCGGCCATCTTGTTGAACTTGCCCGTCTCCTTGTTGAAGCTTGAGAGCAGGTTCCAGCCGTCGGACTGTCTCACGCAGAGGTCGGCCCATGTGACGCCTTCGGGGAACTTCACGACGGCGAGCCCGCGCGTGGCCGCCGCCTGGCCCCAGGTGGCGCCGAGCGGGACGAGCTGATCCACGGCGGCGGCCAAGCGTTCGCCGCTGCGCAGCGCGAGGGAGCGGGTGGACGCCTCCTCGATTCGTGCGAGCTCGGTGGCGCCGAGGGGTGCAAGGGACTCTTCTGTCGGTCTGCCCTGTGGGTCCTCGCCGGTGCCGAATAGCCAGTCTCGCAATGACATGTGCCGCTCCTCTCCCGCATGTTTTTGCTGATTATATAACGATGGTGGCTGGGCGCGAATGGGGCGCCTCGCGGTTGAGCCTGGTTGAATATCGGAATATCGATATGATATGCGAAAACCACCACAAAGGTGCCTGACCCCTTTGCGGCGGTTTTGACGTTTATGCAGATAAAACCTGCCAAAATAAACCTGTCCCTTTTTGGCAGGTTTTAGCTCAGCAGCATGCGGTCGTTGGCGAGCTCGCCGCCCGAGACCTCCTCAAACTTCTGCAGCAGGTCGGCCACGGTGAGCGACTTCTTCTCGTCGCCGGCCACGTCGTAGATCACATGGCCCTCGTGCATCATGATCAGACGGTTGCCCAGACGGATGGCGTCGTTCATGTTGTGCGTGACCATGAGCGTGGTCAGGTGGTTCTCGTCGACGATCTCCTCGGTCAGATTGAGCACCTTCGATGCCGTCTTGGGGTCGAGGGCCGCGGTGTGCTCGTCGAGCAGCAGCAGGCGCGGCTTGGTGAGCGTGGCCATGAGCAGGGTGAGTGCCTGGCGCTGGCCGCCCGAGAGCAGACCGACCTTAGCGTTGAGACGCGTGTCCAGACCAAGGTCCAGGCGCTTGAGCAACTCAACGTATTCGTCCTTCTCGGCCTTGGTGACGCCCCACGAAAGACCGCGACGCTGGCCGCGGCGCTTGGCGAGGGCCAGGTTCTCAGCGATCTGCATGTCGGCAGCGGTACCGCGCATAGGGTCCTGGAACACGCGGCCCAGGTACTTGGCGCGCTGCGACTCGCTCAGGCGCGAGATGTCGGTGCCGTCGAGCTCGATAACGCCCGAATCGAGCGGATATACGCCGGCAATCATGTTGAGCAGCGTGGATTTGCCGGCGCCGTTGCCGCCGATCACAGTTACAAAGTCGCCGTCGTTGAGGGTAAGGTCGACGCCGGTGAGCGCGCGCTTCTCGGTGACGGTGCCCTTGTTAAAGGTCTTCTTGACGTGCGAGAGCTTAAGCATCTGCCTCATCTCCCCTCGTGTAGGAGCTGCGGAGCTTGTAACGCTCCCAAACCACGGGCACGCACAGGGCCACGGCGACAATCACAGCGGAGAGCAGCTTCATGTCGTTGGCGTCCATGCCCAGCTGCAGCACGATGGCGCGGATGAGGAAGTAGACCACGGAGCCAAAGACGGCGGAGGCCAGGCGGACGCTAAACTGCGTGAGACCGCCGGGCAGCAGGCGGCCGAGCACCTCGCCGATAACAATGGCGGCAAGACCGATAACGATGGCACCGGTGCCCATACCAATGTCGGCGTACTTCTGGCTCTGGCAGATGAGCGCGCCCGAAAGGCCGATGAGGGCGTTGGAGAGCACCAGCGCGATCATCTTGGTGGAGTTGGTGTTGACGCCCAGGGCGCGGATCATGTACTCGTTGTTGCCGGTGGCGCGCAGTGCCGAGCCGATCTCGGTGCCAAAGAACCAATACAGGATGGCGACGATAGCCACAGCGAGCAAGATGCCCAGGATGATGGCGACGGTGGACTGCGGCAGGCCCGTCATGTTGCTAACAGACGAGAAGATGGTGCCCTTGGCGAGGATGGGCGTGTTGGACTTGCCCATGATGCGCAGGTTGACGGACCACAGACTGATCTGGGTGAGGATTCCGGCGAGGATCGCGGGAATCTCGAAGACGGTGGTCAGAATGCCCGTGACAGCACCGGCGATGGCGCCGGCGCACATGCCGGCCAGCACGGCGAGCAGCGGGTCGACGTTGTTATTGACGATGAGCACGGCGCAGACACAGCCGCCGAGGGCAAAGCTGCCGTCGCAGGTCATATCGGGGATGTCGAGCAGGCGGAACGTGATAAACACGCCAAGCACCATAATGCCCCAGAGGACGCCCTGCGAAACGGCGCCCTGCAATGCAATGAGCATGCTTCATACCTCCTAGGATAGGGTGGACACGTGATTTTCCATAATAGCGGTACCAATGCATAAAAGAGCTGCGGACGGATGTTTTGTCTCATCCGAAACAAGCAGGGCGAACGCCGGTCTTTAGCGTTCGCCCCAAGGACTCAGATATTGAATAACGCGGCTGTGGCGCGCGTGCGGGCCCTAGACGCGTTACCGCGCATGGCGCTACTCGTCCAGAGCGGAAAGGTCGATGCCTAGGGCCTCGGCCATCTCGTCGTTCTTGACGACGACCAGGTCCTTGCTCGAGAGGTGCTTGATCGGCATATCCTCGGGCTTGGCCTCGCCCTTCAGGATCTTAACGGCCATCTCGCCCGCGGCGTAGCCCAGGTCCTTATAGTTGATGGAGAGGGTGAACAGGCCACCGGCCATGCACATGCCCTCCTCGCCAGTCACGTAGGGAAGCTTGTTTTCCTTGCAGATCTGGCCCACCTGCGAAGCGCCCGCGGCGATGGTGTTGTCGGTGGGGGAGTAGAGCGCGTCGACCTTGCCCACGGCGGACTCGACGACGGACTGGATCTCGTTGGAGCTCGAGACGGTGAAGTCGGTGTACTCCAGGCCCAGCTTGCCGAGTTCCTTCTTGGCGGCCTTGATTTGGACGTCGGAGTTGGACTCGGCGGTGCAGTAGAGCAGACCGACCTTCTTTACATCGGGCAGGACCTTCTGCATCATCTCGAGCTGCTCGGCGACCGGGGTGAGGTCGGAGGCACCGGTGACGTTGGTGCCGGGCCTGTCGTTGTCCTGGACCAGGCCGGAGGCGGCGTAGTCGGTGATGGCGCAGCCCACGATGGGGATATCGGCCGTGGCGCCGGCGGCGGCCTGCGCGGCAGGCGTGGCGATGGCGTAGATCAGGTCGACGTTGTCGCCCACAAACTTGTCGGCGATGGACTTACACGTGGACTGGTCGTTCTGGGCATTTTTCTGGTCGATCTTGACCTTGAGACCGCTCTTCTTGATGGCCTTGACAAAGCCGTCGTTGGCGGCGTCGAGTGCGGAGTGTTCGGTGAGCTGTAGAACGCCGACGGTGTAGTCGGAACCGGCGGCAGCGGAGCCGGAACCAGAGTTGCCGCCGCATCCGGCGAGCGGAGCGAGCGCGAGCAGGCCGGCAGAGACCAGAAGGCTCCTGCGGCTGATGGTGATGTCCTTCATATCATTACCCCCAGTATAGAAATGGCTGGAAACACTGCACTGGGACAAAGTGCAAGTGGAACTATAGTAGCGCTGATGTCCATTTTTACAACAGCCTGGCGGGTTTTTTAATACAGAATCGGATGGGCGGTACGGGTAGTCGAATGGGCGGCGGAGGGTCTTATGCGGCGGAGGAGGCATCGTCCTCGTCCAGGACGGCGAAGAGCTTCTTGCCGTCAAGGAGACGTGTGGTGACGTTTCTCATGCGGCCGATCTCAACGGTACGCAGCGTGTCGTCGGCGCCTCGCGCGTCATAGACCGTTCCCAGCAAATACGAGATGCCGTCTCGTTGCTTGATGGCAAAGGGCCGGAGTGTCATCCGTGCCACTTCGACCTCTCCGCGTGCCGTGACACTCGAAATATCAAAACTCACCGTGGTTCCGTGGTCGATGGCCTGTTCGATGAGCTCGCAGGCATCGATGCGCTTGACGGGCGTGCGTGTGGCCTTGGTGGATTTGTCGCCTGCGCTTGGAGCAGGCTCGGGTGCATCGAGGTAGCCGCGAACGTCGGCACTCGCCATGGCGACCAGGTGCTGCGCTATGCTCTTTCGAATGGCGATGGGCGTGGAGCGGTTGCGCATGACCATGCCGTGGAGCCGGATGATCTCTTCGTCGGTGAGCGGACGGGTCAAGAGTCGATAGCCCACGCCGCGCTTGTACTCAATTTCGTATCCGGCATGGCGAAGTGCGGAGATGGCGGTGTAGATGCTGCGCCGCGCCGCCGAGATGGGCATGCGGGCGGGGTCGTCGGGATGGGCGAGACGCCGGATCAACTCATCGGAAAGCATGGCCTTGTCCTCGCCGGTGTTTTCGCTTAATAGTTGCAGGATGCGAACGGCGCGATAGGCTGCCATCGAGGCGGCGCCCCTCGTCGTGGTCTCGTAAGTTTCAACAGCGGTTTCGGTCATGGCGTCCACGTCCTTTCCGTTTTGGGTGGCGACGGTATGGAGCCTAGGGCGCGGGGCTTTCCCAGGGGTGCAGGACGCTCCGGGCGGTCGGTAGTCGTCGGCAAACGGCGGGTCGAGTTTTCAACAACCCTACCTAACTGACCAAAACCTTGCCAAAAGCTTGACGGATACCGTTGAAAAAAGCGTCTCTCGACCGATGTCGAGAGACGCTTGCGCGATGAGCGTTGGCGTGTGGCGACGCGAGCTAGCGTCCGACGATTAGAAGTCGGCGTTGCCCACGGTGCGCGGGTGCGGCAGGACGTCGCGGATGTTGCCCACGCCGGTCAGGTACATGACCAGGCGCTCGAAGCCCAAGCCGTAGCCGGCGTGCTTGCAGGAACCATAGCGGCGCAGGTCCAGATAGTACTTGTACTGCTCGGGATTCATACCCAGGTCCTTGATGCGGGCCTCGAGCAGGTCCAGGCGCTCCTCGCGCTGGGAGCCACCGATGATCTCGCCGATGCCCGGCACCAGGCAGTCGGCGGCGGCGACGGTCTTGCCGTCGTCGTTCATGCGCATGTAGAAGGCCTTGATCTCGGCCGGGTAGTCGGTTACGAAGGTCGGGCGCTTAAAGTGCTCCTCGGTCAGGAAGCGCTCATGCTCGGTCTGCAGGTCGATGCCCCAGCTCACGGGATAGTCAAACTTGTGACCGGCGGCGACGGCCTGCTCCAGGATCTCGATGGCCTCGGTGTAGGTAACGCGGGCAAAGTCAGAGTTTGCCACGTGGTCCAGGCGCTCGATCAGGCCCTTGTCCACAAACTTGTTGAGCATGTTGAGCTCATCGGGGCAGGTGGCCATAACGTCCTTGAGGACGTACTTGAGCATGGCCTCGGCGTTATCCATGTAGTCGTTCAGATCGGCAAAGGCCATCTCGGGCTCGATCATCCAAAACTCGGCGGCGTGGCGCGTGGTGTTGGAGTTTTCGGCGCGGAAGGTGGGGCCAAAGGTATACACGTCGCCAAAGGCCATGGCAAAGTTCTCGGCATTGAGCTGGCCGGACACGGTGAGGCTCGCATGCTTGCCAAAGAAGTCCTGGCTCCAGTCGACCTCGCCGGACTCGGTGAGGGGCGGATTTTTGGGGTCGAGCGTGGTCACGCGGAACATCTCGCCGGCGCCCTCGCAGTCACTCGTGGTGATGATGGGGGTGTTGACGTAGACAAAGCCCTGCTCCTGGAAGAAGCGGTGGATGGCTGCAGCCGCGACAGAGCGGATGCGGAACACGGCGCGGAACAGGTTGGTGCGCGGGCGCAGGTGCTGCTGGGTGCGCAGGAACTCGACGGTCGCGCGCTTCTTCTGCAGCGGGTAATCCGGGGCGCTGACGCCCTCGACCTCGATGGAAGTGGCAGAAAGCTCGAAAGGCTGGGGCGCATCGGGCGTCAGCTTGACGGTGCCGGTGCAAATGAGTGCGGCCGAGACGTTCTGATGGGCGATCTCGTCGTAGTTGTCGAGCGCCTCGCGGTTCATGACGACCTGCAGGTCGCGGAAGCAGCTGCCGTCGTTGAGCGTAACAAAGCCAAAGTTCTTCATGTCGCGGACGGACTTGACCCAGCCGGCAACGGTGACGGTCTGGCCACCGAGCGACTCGGCGTGCGTATAGAGCTGCGCGATTTTGGTGCGGTTCACGTATCCTCCCATAACGGTTGAATGATAGTTATCCATACAGTTCGATATTCTAGCAGCTCGGCTCATTTGGGCTATACAGACAAGGCATTGACGGGATGGTTTTCAAACGAAAAGCGCCCACGGCCAAATGGTCGCGGGCGCTTTTCGTGGTGTCTTTTGGCTGTGTAGCGCGGGACCTGGCTACTTGGTCTTGGCTACCAGCAGCGGGTCGCCCAGCTTGACGAGCGGGTTGCCGCCGATAAGCGTACCGGACTCGCCGACATGGTCGATGCTCTTGAGGCGGTCGAGCTCGGAGACGATGACGGTCACGATGTCCTCGTGGCCGGCGGCCTTAATGGCGTCGCGGTCGAAGCTGATGAGCGGCTGGCCGGCCTTGACCTCATCGCCCATCTCAACAAAGCGGGCAAAACCCTTGCCATTCATTTCCACGGTGCCCAGGCCGACATGGATGAACACGCGAAGACCGTCCTCGGTGATCATGCCGATGGAGTGGTTGGTGACGGTGGTGGCGCCGATGCGACCGTTGGCGGGCGCATAGATGGTGCCAGTGATGGGCTCGATGCCGTAGCCCTGACCGAGCATACCCGAGGCGATGGTCTCGTCGGGGACCTCGTCCAGGTTGACGAGCACGCCGTTGACGGGGGCATAGATGACGCCTTCGCGGGTGGCGAAGCTTGCTGCGGGCGGAACGGACGCCTCGCCCGTCGAGGTGAAGGTGGACTTAAGCGAATCGAGCAGACCCATAGTTGCCTCCAACTTAAATAGGCGCATATCGCGCGTTTGGTTTGCCGGAAACGTTTCATATCTGTTTCGCGGCTTGGTCAACACCCCCTATTCTACGCTGCTCAGCGATACCTCTGAGCTGGGATTATGTGATATATCAGTTGAAGGGAAACTTATTGCTGGTGTGTTTCTGCGTCACGGGTTCAAGTGGGGTACGCTTGAAGGCGAAAAACAATGGCGCTTAATTTGCGCGAAGGGAGCACATATGATTGTCGAGAACCATGCACTGTGGGGCGAGGAGCCGACCGAGGAATATCCGGCGACGTTTACGTATTTGGGTGCCGAACCGCTGCCCGATAAACCGAATGGCCGCCGCCCTGCCGTGATTATCTGCGGCGGAGGTGCGTTTACGCATATCGCTCCGCATGAGCAGGATCCCGTGGCGTTTGCGTTTTTGGATCACGGTTACCAGGCCTTTGTGCTCAACTATGTCACAAGTTCTACGGGTGACGTGAGCTTTCCGCACCCCCAGGCAGATCTTGCCAAGATGGTCGCCACGGTGCGTGCGAATGCCGACGAGTGGCATGTCGATCCCAAGCGCGTGTGCGTCGTGGGCTTTTCTGCTGGCGGCATGATTTGCGCCTCGCTGGCAACGCAGTGGAAGACCGGCCCCTTCGCGGCACTTGCCGGGGCGCGTCCGGACGACATTCGTCCCGACGCCGTGGTGCTGGGCTATCCGTTGCTCGACCTTGCCTATGTGCGCGATATGCAGACGCGTGACCCGCGCATCGACCTGCGCGTGCCCAAGACGGGTGGCAAGACAGGGCGCGATTTGCTCAACGACTATCTGTCGATGGTGACGGGCGGCGAGGCGACCGATGAGCACCTGACCGACATTTGCCCTACCACGCATGTTTCGCGCCAGATGCCGCCGACCTTTGTGTGGGGCGTGTCCGACGACAAGACAGCGCCGATCGCGCAGGTCTATCCGCTTGCGCAGCGCATGGCCGAGGAGGGCGTCGCTTGCGAGATGCACGTCTTTGACCAGGGCGGTCACGGCCTTTCGCTCGGCAACGCCAACACCGCGGTCGACAACGAGGACAAGCAGGTGGCAGTCCGTCCTTGGATCCGCCTGGCCTTCCGTTTCCTGGAGCGCCATATGTAAAAGTAGACTACTTGCCCGTTTCAAAAAGTCTGCTTAGAGGAGGAGCCATGCTTGAGGGTACGTATGTGGTTTTGGCCCAGACGCCGGTGGGGAGCAAGCGCGGCGAGGTGACGTTTTCACATGGGGTGAACGGCGCACTCAGGGCAGTACTAAACGTCAGGGGTCTCAATATCGCTCTCTCGGGTGCCCGCGCTGAGTGCGATTTCTTTGAGCTCTCGGGTACTATCTCCCACGTCTTGATGGGCAAGGCGCCCTTTACATGCACGGGGTCGGTTGAGGGTGATCGACTCACTGCTACCGCGCGGTCGGGTTCCATTTCGATCTCGCTGAGCGGTATGCGCAAAGAGCTTTCGGGGCGCACCGCATAAAGTTTGCGCAGGTAAACATCGGTATTTGACTTTATAAAATAGTTCAGAGCGCTATCATTTGTCGTTACGAGTTGGTTAGCCCCGGTAAACGGTTAACCGCGTCTAACGAAAGGATGAGCGCGTGAAGCTCGATACACTCGAGATTGGAAAGGACGCCGTTGTCGCATCGGTGGCATCGGACGATCAGGCACTCCGACAGCATATTTTGGACATGGGCCTAACGCCGGGCACCGAAGTCACCATGATGAAGTACGCCCCCATGGGCGACCCGCTCGAGATCCGCCTGCGCGGCTACGAGTTGACACTGCGCAAGGACGATGCCGCTCGCATCGAGCTTGTGGGTATTCACGACACCGATACGGGTCCGCGCGCTAACGCTGCAATCGGCACGACGGAGCATCCGGCCCTGGGCGAGGGGACGTATTCGCCCCGTGCGGCAAAGACGGCCGTGCCCGAGGGCGCGCCGCTGCACTTTGCCCTCGCCGGCAACCAAAACTGCGGCAAGACCACGTTATTCAACCAGCTGACGGGCTCCAACCAGCATGTCGGTAACTTTCCCGGCGTGACGGTCGACCGCAAGGACGGCACTATCCGTAACCACCCCGAGGCGAGCGTTACCGACTTGCCCGGTATTTACTCGTTGTCGCCGTACACGGGCGAAGAAATCGTCAGCCGCCAATTCATCTTGGACGAAGACCCCGACGCCATCATCGACATCATCGACGCCACCAACATCGAGCGTAACCTGTACCTGACGCTGCAGCTTATGGAGCTCGATCGTCCCATGGTCATCGCGCTCAACATGATGGACGAGGTGACGGCCAACGGCGGCGCCGTGGACGTCAACCTGCTCGAGAGCCTGTTGGGCGTGCCCGTTGTCCCCATTAGCGCTGCCCGCAACGAGGGTATCGGCGAGCTGGTGGATCATACCTTGCACGTGGCGCGGTTCCGTGAGCGCCCCGGTCGCCTGGACTTCTGTGCGCCCGATGGTCCAGACGGCGGTGCACTGCATCGCTGCATCCACGGCATTGCCAACCTGATCGAGGACCATGCCGCGACGGCGCACATTCCCGTGCGTTTTGCGGCGACCAAGCTGGTTGAGGGCGACGAGCTGGTGACCGAGGCACTTCATCTGGATCGCAACGAGCTTGACGCCATCGAGCACATCATTACCCAGATGGAGGGCGAGGCCGGCACCGACCGTCTATCTGCGCTGGCCGACATGCGCTTCGGCTTTATCGGCGACGTGTGCGGGCGCTGCGTCGTAAAGCCGCACGAGAGCCGCGAGCACGTGCGCTCCGTCAAGATTGACCGCATCCTGACAGGTCGTTACACAGCCATTCCGGCGTTCCTGGTGATCATGGGCCTCGTCTTTTGGCTGACGTTTGGCGTGATCGGCGCGGCGTTGCAGGGACTTATGGAGGACGGCATCGCTGCCATCATCGCCTCGGCCGATGCGGGTCTCAAGGCGTTCGGCACCAACGACGTGGTGCGCTCGCTGGCCGTCGACGGTGTTCTCACGGGCGTGGGCAGCGTGCTGACCTTCCTGCCGATCATCGTCGTGCTCTTCTTGTTCCTCTCCATTCTGGAAGACTCGGGCTACATGGCGCGCGTGGCCTTTGTCATGGATAAGGTATTGCGTCGCTTTGGCCTGTCGGGCCGCAGCTTTGTGCCCATGCTCGTCGGTTTTGGCTGCACCGTGCCGGCTATCATGTCGACCCGTACGCTCCCATCCGAGCACGACCGCAAGATGACGGTCATGCTCACGCCGTTCATGAGCTGTTCGGCCAAGTTGCCGGTCTACGGTCTGCTGTGCGGGGCGTTTTTCTCGCAGGCGACAGTTCCCGCCATGGTCTCGCTCTATCTGATTGGCATTGCGGTCGGATGCATAGCGGCTTTGGTGCTCAACCGCACGGCATTTAAGGGCGACCCGGTGCCGTTTATCATGGAGCTCCCCAATTACCGCCTGCCGAGCGTTAAGACGACGGTGATGCTGGCATGGGATAAGGCCAAGGACTTCATCACCAAGGCCTTCACCATTATCTTTGCCGCTACGGTGGTCATTTGGTTCCTTCAGACGTTCGACATCCGCTTTAATGTGGTCGCCGATCAGTCGCAGAGTCTGCTTGCCGGTCTGGGCAGCATTATCGCTCCGCTGCTGGCGCCGCTCGGCTTCGGCGACTGGCGCGCCTCGACGGCGCTCGTCACCGGACTTATCGCCAAGGAGAGCGTCATTTCGACCCTCACGGTGCTTTTGGGCGCAACGTCGCCCGCGGTGCTGTCAACCATGTTTTCGCCGTTTACCGCTTACGTGTTCCTGGTCTTTACGCTGCTGTACCCGCCCTGCGTGGCGTCCATCGGCGCCGTCAAGAGCGAGCTGGGCGCGCGCTATGCCGTTGCCGTGTTCGCGTTTCAGGTGGCAGTCGCCTGGATTGTCGCGTTTGTCGTGCATTCGGCGGGTATATTGCTGGGGTTGGCTTAGCTATTTATTGATGGCGTAACCTCTGCGCATCGAGTTGATTTCGGCCTCGCATCTGTTGCTGACGGATGCGGGGCCGTTGCTATATAATCGCCCCCGCTCAAAACGAATCGGAGAGGTTCTTTGTATGACTCAGGCAAGGCAAGACGGCATCACGCTCAGGCAGTGGCTCCCGCTTATCGGGCTCGCCTGTTGCGCGTTCGTATTCAACACGTCGGAATTCATGCCCATTGGCCTTCTGATTGATATTGCCGCATCGTTCTCGCTCACCGAGGCCCAGGCAGGCATCATGATCTCGGTCTATGCTTGGGGCGTCATGCTGCTGTCGCTGCCGCTCATGGTGTTTGCCTCACGTTTTGAGTTCAAACGGATGCTGTTGGGCGTGCTTGCCGTGTTTTCGCTGGGCCAGTTCCTGTCCGCCGTGGCGCCCACCTATCCTATTTTGGTCTGCGCGCGCCTGGTGGTCGCCTGCGCGCATGCCGTGTTCTGGTCGGTCGCCTCGATTATGGCCTCGCGCCTGGTCGATACCCGCCACGGGGCGCTCGCCATCAGCATGATTGCCACGGGCTCGTCCATCGCGCAGATCTTTGGCCTGCCGATCGGCCGCGCCATCGGACTGGCCGTGGGCTGGCGCATGACATTCGCCGTGGTCGGGGCCCTCTCGGCTGTCGCGGTTGTCTACCAGGCCGCGGTGCTCCCGGCCATGCCGGCGGGCGAGCGCTTTACCGTCAAACAGCTGCCCGAGCTGCTCAAGAACCCGTTCCTGATAGCGCTCTACGCGGTCACGGTCTTTATGGCGACCGGCTATTATGCGGGTTACAGCTATATCGAGCCGTTCCTGGCGCAGGTCGCGCACGTCGACGCAAGCGCTATTACCATGACGCTGACGGCGTTTGGCTGTTCTGGTCTGCTCGGAAGCTGGCTGTTTGGCCGCCTGTTCGATGGGCATCGCTTCCCGTTCTTGGCTATCACGCTCTCCGGCGTGCCGGTGGCTCTGCTGCTCGTGGGTCCGGTCGCATCGTCGCTCGTAGCAGTGCTTGCCGTCTGCGCGCTATGGGGCTGCTGCTCCACGGCCTTTAACGTGGCGTTCCAGGCCGAGCTCATCAAGTACACGCCGGCAGACTCGTCGGCCGTCGCCATGTCGATCTTCTCGGGCCTGTTTAACCTCGGTATCGGCACGGGCACCGCGGTCGGCGGCGCCGTGGTGTCGGGTCCCGGCATCGCCTGGATCGGTTGTGCGGGCGGGGCGATTGCCGTCGTGGGTGTCATTCTCGCTATCACGGTGCTATTCCCGGCCATACACCGCGCAAAGCCTGTCGCCTAATCACGTCTCCTCATCAGTTGCGGTGAAATACGGACTGCTGAGCCCAATAAACCCGGCAAACAGTCCGTATTTCACCGCAACTTAGAAAGGGGCTGGGGTAGCTAAAAGAGCCCCGTCCCAAAATAGCTACCCTGCTGGGCATACAATGGATGTCGTTGTGTTGAGCTTGCCGGGAGGTTGCTATGTGGGCATACGAGACGACGTTCTATCAGATCTATCCGCTGGGCTTTTGCGGAGCTCCGCGCGAAAACGCCGCGCCCGTTGCCGAGGATGAGCTCGCCCAGGCTGCCAACGCTGCGCCCAACCCCGATGCGCCCATCATGAAGATCGCCCAATGGGCCGACTACCTGCAAAAACTCGGTATTGGCGCTGTGCTGATTAACCCGCCGCTCGAGTCTGATAGCCACGGCTACGATACGCGCAGCCTGCGCCATATCGACCGCCGCCTGGGCGGGGATGCCGATTTTGCCGCCGTATGCGAGACGCTGCACGCCCATGGCATCCGCGTGGTGCTCGATGCCGTCTTCAACCATGTGGGCCGTGGCTTTTGGGCCTTCCGCGATGTGCAGGAGCGTAAGTGGGACTCGCCGTACAAGGATTGGTTCCACATCAGCTTTGACGGCGATTCCTGCTATGGCGACGGCTTTTGGTACGAGGGTTGGGAAGGCCATTTTGAGCTCGTGAAGCTCAACCTGCAAAACCCCGCCGTGGTCGATTACCTGCTCGAGTCCGTGCGCCGCTGGGCCGAGGTCTTTGGCGTCGACGGCCTGCGCCTGGACGTTGCCTATATGCTCGACCGCGACTTTATGCGTCGCCTGCACGCCTTTACCCGTGAGCTCAAGCCCGACTTTGTGCTGATCGGCGAGACGCTTCACGGTGACTACAACCAGATCGTCAACGACGAGATGCTCGACTCCTGCACCAACTACGAGTGCTACAAGGGCCTGTACTCCAGCTTTAACTCGGTCAATATGTTCGAGATCGCGCATTCGCTGCATCGCCAGTTTGGCGGCGATCCGTGGTGCATCTACCGCGGCAAGCACCTGCTGTCGTTTGTCGACAACCACGACGTGCCGCGCCTGGCAAGCATCCTCACCGACAAGTCGTGCCTGCGTCCCGTCTATGGCATGCTCTTTGGCATGCCGGGCATTCCGTGCGTCTACTATGGCAGCGAGTGGGGGATTGCCGGCGAAAAGGGCGGCCCCGATGGTGACTGGGCGCTGCGACCTGCGCTCGATGAGCCTGCGCCCAACGAGCTGACGGCGTTCATCACGCAGCTTGCGCACCTTCGCTCGGCCGATGACGCGGCGGCCTGTGCTCTCAACTACGGTGCCTATCGCAACGTGGTGATCCAGAACAAGCAGCTGCTGTTCGAGCGCGCCTGTGATGACGCGACGGTGCTCGTGGCGGTGAACGCCGTGGGCGAGCCTTACACCTTTGGCGCCGGCGAGCTCAACGGGTCCTTTGTCGACCTGCTTGCCGACGATGCGCCCACGGTCGAGCTGACGGGTACCCTTGAGCTTGCACCCTACGAGGTGCGCTATCTGTTGAGAGCCTAGCCCATGGCCGTGTCTGACGAGGACTATCAACATATTGAGCATGGGTTTGAGCCTGTGTTCGACCAGCGCTCGCGCGTTTTGGTGCTGGGGTCGTTTCCCTCGGTGCTCTCGCGTGCAAATGCCTTTTATTACGGCAACCCTCAGAATCGCTTTTGGCGTGTGATGGCTGCGTGCCTCGGTGTGCCTGTGCCGCCCAACGAGGGCGATCCTTTGGCAAGCGGTGAGCCCGCGACGCTCGATGCCTCCATTGCTGCCAAGCGATCTATGCTGCTGAACGGCGGCGTGGGCCTGTGGGATGTGATCGAGAGTTGCGACATTAAGGGCTCGAGCGACGCGAGCATTCGCAACGTTGTGCCGGCATATATCGAGCGCATTACCGATGCCGCGCCGATCGAGGTCGTTGTCTGTAACGGCGGTACGGCAGGGCGACTCTACAAACGCTACTTGCAAGATCGGACGGGGTTGCCCGCCGTCGTCCTACCCTCGACAAGTCCTGCCAATGCCGCCTGGCGACTGGAGCGTCTTGTCGAGCGTTGGCACGAAGCCGTTGACTGGGCTGTTATTTAATTTAGATTTTTGTTTGAGCGTGGGCGCCCAGACGTTTCAGAACGCCTCGCCAGATCGGCGCGGGCACGGCTGGCTCGGCGCAAACCATGCCGTCGGCGTCGACGTTGGCGGCATTGCCGCCGCCAAGTCGCTGTGCATGCTCGACGGAGCAGCCCATGCGCACGGCGCCCACAAGCTTGTCCATGGCCTCCGAAAACGGTCGCCGCAAGAGTCCCATGCGCGGGGAATGGCGAAGCGCTGCGATGCCGCTGCCGGCGCAGATGGCAACGCCGCCACACCACAATTGGTCATGGCGCTCACATGCCTTGTGCAGGCGAACGGCGGTCCCACGCGCCTGCTCAGTGCCCTCTTGTGCGGCTCGAATCGCGGCATAGACGCGCGTTCCCGTACCGCCAAAGCGCTCAAGCGCCTGCTCGATAGCAGTCAACGTCTCATCGTCAGCCACATCTTCAATGGCCAGCACGATGCCATCGGCAACGCTGCCGGCGTCATTTGCCTTCAAGTCGACCGGGCGGGGGAGTGCGGTGCCGGAAAGTTGAGCATAGGCGGCGATGGCATCCTGCAGGTCCCAGAGCAAAAAATCAAGATCGGCGCTATTGGGAATACTGATATACGCAATGGTGTGCAGTGTTTTTGGTAAGTCGCCGCGCGCGGTCGTCTCCATGCCATCTCCTTTCCGGCTCGTTTCCGTTTAGGTTACACCGTCTGGTGGCGCCCCGCCGCGCTATCCTAGTGCAACCCTTACGAAAGGAACGCCATGCGTCTGCCCATGAATACCTCGCTTGCCATGCTCAAGCCCTCCGGTATCCGCCGGATTAACGCGCTCGCCGCCCAGCATCCGGGGTGTATCGCGCTCGCGCTCGGCGAGCCCGATTTTCCCACGCCCGATGTGATTAGCGCCGAGGTGACCGCCGCGCTGGACCGCGGTGACACGCACTATCCGCCCAACAACGGTCGCCCCGCCCTGCGTGATGCACTGTCCGAATATATGGATGACGCGGGCCTGGCGTTTTCCGCCGATGAGGTCATCCTGACCGACGGCGCGACCGAGGCACTGTCGGCAACATTTATGGCTATGCTCAACCCCGGCGACGAGGTCATCATCCCCACGCCGGCCTTTGGCCTGTACGAGAGCATCGTCGTGGCCAATCACGCCAAGGCTGTCTTTTTGGATACGGAGCCTGCGCAATTCCAGATTGACGAGGATGCGCTTCGCGCCTGTGTGACCCCGGCGACCAAGGCCATCGTCATCTGCTCGCCCAACAATCCCACGGGTTGCATCCTCGACACGGCATCGCTCGACGCCGTGGCGCACGTGGCAGAACAGGCGGGCATCTACGTGGTCTGCGACGACGTATACAACCGCCTGGTTTATGTGGATGGCTACGAGCGCTTTGCCCAGCGCCACCCGGAGCTGCGTGAGCAGACGGTCGTCATCGAGAGCTTCTCCAAGCCCTGGGCCATGACCGGTTGGCGCCTGGGCTGGCTCGCGGCCGCAGCCCCCGCCATCGCCGAGATCGCAAAGGCCCACCAATACTTAGTATCGAGTGCTGTCTCCTTCGAAATGGACGCCGCAGCCCGAGCCCTGACCGTCGACCCAACCCCCATGCTCAAAGTCTACCGAGCCCGCCGCGAACGCGTACTCGCAGCCTTAAACGCCATGGGCCTCGACGCAGTAGAGCCCGCAGGAGCCTTCTACGCTTTCCCGAGCATCAAACAGTTCGACCTAACCAGCGAAGACTTCTGCATCAAAGCCATCAAAGAGGCCAACGTAGCCCTAGTCCCCGGAAACTGCTTCGGCACCGAAGGCCACATCCGCCTCAGCTATTGCGTAAGCGACGAAAACCTAGACAAAGGCCTAAAACGCCTGTCCACCTTCCTTTCAACTTTGTAGCCCAACGGGACCCAACCCATCAGCCCACCGACATAAGGGTTATGCGTGGGGCGCGCCGGCCAACGGACACGAGGATTCGCAGCAAAGGTAACGTAGCTCCGGTCGGGAGGGGCAGGGCGAGTTTTCCGTAGATTCCGCACGAGCCGAAGGCCACTTAATGTGGCCTTCGTGCGAGCTCAGGACTTGACCGAGCGGAAAACTCGCCCTGCCCCTCCCGACCGGAGCGTATGCAGGGTTTGTGTGCGAATCCTCGCGCCCGTTGACCGACACCGGGGTCCCCGCCATAATACTTTCGGTTCACGCACGAATCCGCTGCCAGAGACAGCCGGTGCAAACGGGCATCGCCCGCGAGCTTAATGGGATATCCCGCCAGCCGAGGTGGTCGAGTAGATATGTCTTCTCGCCCCCGTCGCTCATGCAGCGCGGGGGCTTTCTTTTTGGACATGCCCCCGTCACGTCCTTGTGGCGGACCGTGCCCGGAAAGAATTCGAGGAGGTGTAATTCATGCCCCAGCAGTACAAAATCGACAAGGTTGCAGAGATCGAGTCCCGTATCGCCGAGAACGCCGGTCTGTTCGTCGTCAACTACAACGGTCTGACGGTTAAGCAGGCTCAGGAGCTGCGTCATCAGCTTCGCGAGTGCGGCGCCGAGATGAAGGTCTACAAGAACAACCTGGTCAAGATCGCTCTCAAGAACCAGGAGCAGCCCGAGCTCGACGAGATCCTCGCCGGCCCCGTCGCTTATGTGTTCTACGAGTCCGAGCCGGTCGAGGCCGCTAAGGCCCTTAAGGACTTCTCTGCTAAGTCCAAGGGCGTCCTTGAGATCAAGGGCGGTATCTCCGACGGCAAGGCCGTTTCCGCTGATGATGTTAAGGCTATCGCCGAGCTGCCCACCAAGGATCAGCTTCTCGGCCAGATCGCCGGTCTCATCTCCGGTTTCGCTCGCGACATCGCTGTCTGCGTCAACGGCGTTTCCTCTGGTCTCGCTCGTTCGATCCAGCAGGTCTCCGAGCAGAAGGCAGCCTAGTCGCTGTTTTCACCCGCGGCGGCAACGCCGCACCCCTGGCGCATTCGCGCCGTGTTTTAACTGATCTCCGTGCACAGACACGGAAACCGAAAGGACTTAGAAATGGCTAAGCTTACCACCGATGAGATCATCGATGCTCTTAAGGAAATGACCCTTCTCGAGGCTTCCGAGCTCGTTAAGGCTATCGAGGACACCTTCGGCGTTTCCGCCGCTGCTCCGGCCGCTGTTGTCGCCGCTCCCGCTGCTGGCGCTGCTGAGGCCGAGGAGAAGACCGAGTTTGACGTCGTGCTCGAGGGCTTCGGCGACAACAAGATCCAGGTCATCAAGGCCGTCCGTGAGCTCACCAACCTTGGCCTGAAGGAGGCCAAGGAGGTCGTCGAGGGCGCTCCCAAGGCCGTTCTCGAGGGTGCCAAGAAGGAGGACGCCGAGGCTGCCAAGGAGAAGCTCGAGGCTGCTGGCGCTGCTGTCACCCTCAAGTAATCAGGCTTTCTCGCCAGATTTCTTTGCAGACGGGGTTCGCATTGCGAGCCCCGTCTTTTTTGTTTTTCGGTCCCTCGGCATCGGTTGCTCAAACTGCCATGTTCTGTGATTTGCGTCGTATCGGGTGCCCTGCCGTTGGGCAATAAAATTGCACCATTCGAGCAATAATTTGCGTTGACCTGCTGAAGAATTGTCTCTGCCTTGTAGCGACATATAGTTCCAGCGGTAAGATGCTTGGGTATCGCAATTTGGTCTGCGGCTGTGTGCCGCACGCATGGGGCGCTTTTGCGCCTGCGAAAGGATCTTTGAATAACATGAAGGCAATCATCCCCGCCGCCGGTCTTGGCACGCGTTTTCTGCCTGGCACCAAGTGCACGCCCAAAGAGATGCTGCCGGTGCTCGACAAGCCCGTCATTCAGTACGTCGTCGAGGAGGCACTCGACCCCGAGGAGGTCGACGACGCCATCATCGTTACTTCTCCCGGCAAGCCCGAGCTGCTGAACTACTTCCAGCCCGACCGTTCGCTCGAGAACCTGCTGCGCGAGCGCGGCAAGAACGCCTATGCCGATGCCGTCGCCCACGCTGGCGGTATGCCGGTCGACTTCCGTTATCAGTACGAGCCCAAGGGCCTCGGCCATGCTATTCGCTCTGCTGCCGACGCCGTGGCAGGGGAGAACTTCCTGGTTCTTCTGGGCGACTACGTTGTGCCTAACCGCGATATCTGCGACAAGATGCTCGCCGTTTCCAAGGAGCACGGTGGCGCTTCGGTTATCGCCGTCGCTGCTTGCTCGCCCGAGGAAGTCAGCCGCTACGGCGTTATCGCCGGCGAGCGCGTCGGTTCGCTCGAGGGCGCCGAGGACGTTGCCGATGCCGAGCCGGGCGCTGTCTGGCGTATCGGCGGTCTGGTTGAGAAGCCCGCTCCCGAGGCTGCTCCGTCCAACCTGTACATCGTCGGTCGCTACCTGCTGAGCCCGCTGGTCATGGACCTGCTGGCAGATCAGCAGGCCGGCAAGGGCGGCGAGATCCAGCTCACCGACGCCATGGCCCGTTCGCTCGACCGCGAGGCCATGTATGCGGTCGTCATCGACCCGCTGTCGGGCTACGACACCGGCACTCCCTCTGGCTGGATGGCCACCAACGCCCTCATGGCTGCAAGCGACCCCCGCTTTGCCGATGCCTTCTGGGACGCTATCGACGAGCGCGGCGGATTGATGCGCAAGTAAGCCTTCGGGCATCGACATTTACGGGCGCGGACTTCGGTTCGCGCCCGTTTTTTATAAGAGCTGCGATTGCCGGCTCTCTGTTCACAGAAAATATATGAACAGATGTTCGATACACATATATCTACCTGCGTGTTTTCTGTCGAAAATCTTTGCTACTCCAAAAACTCAATCGCGTCAAGGCTTTTCTTGCCCAACGGTCGGTACCTGATAAACTATTAGGTTGCGATAACTGGCGAAGCTATGCCTCGCCAACCCACCGAGCATTTCCGTGAAGGAGGAAAAACCTGGTGACCTACGCATACACTGCCACTGAGCGCAAGCGCGTCAGCTTCGGGAAAATCCCGGAGGCCATGGAGCTCCCCAACCTTATCTCTGTTCAAAGGGAATCCTTTGAGCGTTTTAAGGACGAGGGCCTTCGTGAGGCGTTCAAGGAATCCAGCCCCATCCAGAGCCAGAACCATGTTCTCGAGGTTACCTTCGGCGAGCATCAGTTCGGCGACCCCGCGCACACCGTCGAGGAGTGCCGCGAGAAGGATATGACCTATCAGGCTCCGCTTCTGACCGACGTCCGTCTCACCAACAAGGAGACCGGCGAGATCAAGGAGCAGCTCGTCTTCATGGGCGACTTCCCCATGATGACCGATCAGGGCACCTTCATCATCAACGGTACCGAGCGTATCGTCGTCTCGCAGCTCGTCCGCTCCCCGGGCGTGTACTACAGCTCCGAGATGGATTCGGGCAAGCAGATTTACAAGGCCCAGATCATCCCGTCCCGCGGTGCTTGGCTTGAGTTTGAGGTCGACAAGCGCGACCAGCTCATGGTCTCCATCGACCGTAAGCGCAAGCAGAGCGCCACGATGTTCCTGCGCGCCCTTGGCATCGCCGTCACCAACGACGACATCATCGAGCTGCTCGGCAACTCCGATGTGATCAAGCGCACCCTGGAGCGCGACACCGCCCTCACCCGCGAGGACGCCCTCATCGAGATCTACCGTCGCCTGCGCCCGGGCGAGCCTCCCACCGTGGACGCTTCCCGCAGCCTGCTCGAGGGCCTGCTCTTCAACCCGCAGCGCTACGATCTGGCCCGCGTCGGTCGTTACAAGGTCAACAAGAAGCTCAACCTCACCACCGAGGAAGAGGTCACGGTGCTCACCGACGAGGATATCGTCGCTACGCTGCGCTACCTGCTGTCCCTCGCTGCCGGCGAGCAGGGCTTCAAGGTCGACGACATCGACCACTTCGGCAACCGCCGCATCCGTACCGTCGGCGAGCTCGTCGCCAACCAGTTCCGTATCGGCATGAGCCGTATGGAGCGCGTCGTCCGTGAGCGCATGAGCTCCCAGGACATCGACGAGATCACCCCGCAGTCGCTCATCAACATCCGCCCGATCGTGGCCTCCATCAAGGAGTTCTTCGGTTCCTCGCAGCTCTCGCAGTTCATGGACCAGGCGAACCCCCTGACCGGTCTGACCCACAAGCGCCGTCTGTCCGCACTCGGCCCTGGCGGTCTTGCCGGCCACAAGTCGGGCTCCAGCCGCCGCACCAACGTGCCGACGGCCGTCCGCGACGTTCACAACTCGCACTACAGCCGCATGTGCCCGATCGAGACCCCCGAAGGCCCCAACATCGGCCTGATCGGCTCGCTCGCCCTCTACGCCCGCGTCAACGAGTACGGCTTCATCGAGGCTCCGTTCCGTCGCGTCGAGAACGGCATTGCCACCGATCAGATCGACTGGATGACCGCTGACGAGGAAGAGAAGCACGTCATCGCGCCTGCCAACACGCCGCTCGATCCCAAGACCAACGAGTTCATCACGACCGATGCCGAGGGCAAGATCGTCCGTCCGCATACCGTGATCGCCCGTACCCGCGACTTCGACGGCTCCTTCGGCGCTCCCGCCGACGTGCCTGTCGAGGACGTCGACTACATGGACGTCTCGCCGCGTCAGATGCTCTCCGTCGCAGCCACGCTGATCCCGTTCCTGGAGCACGACGACGCCAAGCGTACGCTCATGGGCGCCAACATGCAGCGTCAGGCCGTGCCGCTGGTTCACCCTGCCGCTCCCTATGTCGGTACCGGCATGGAGCGTCGCGCTGCTCTGGACTCCGGCGAGGTCACCCTGGCCAAGAACGCCGGCGAGGTCATCTTTGCCGACGCCGCCAAGATCATCGTCAAGCATGCCGGCGGCATGGACGAGTATCACCTGGCCAAGTACCAGCGCTCCAACCAGTCCACCTGCATCAACCACCGTCCGCTCGTGCGCGTCGGTGACACCGTTGAGCAGGGCGAGCCCCTGGCTGACGGTCCTTCGACCGATCATGGCGAGCTCGCACTGGGTCAGAACCTCACCGTGGCATACATGCCGTGGGAAGGCTTTAACTACGAGGACGGTATCGTCGTGTCCGAGCGCCTGGTGGCCGAGGACCTGCTGACGACCATCAACATCACCCGTCACGAGATCGACGCCCGCGACACCAAGCTCGGCCCCGAGGAGATTACCCGCGAGATCCCGAACCTCTCCGAGGACATGCTTGCCAACCTCGACGAGGACGGCATCATCCGCATCGGCGCCGAGGTCGGCCCTGGCGACATCCTGGTCGGCAAGGTCACGCCTAAGGGCGAGAGCGCTCTGACCGCCGAGGAGCGCCTGCTGCGCGCCATCTTCGGTGCCAAGGCCCACGACGTCCGCGACACCTCCCTCAAGATGCCTCACGGCGCTTACGGCCGCGTCATCGACGTCGTCCGCTTTAGCCGCGAGAACGGCGACGACCTGGCCCCCGGCGTCAACGAGCAGGTGCGCGTCTACGTCGCCCAGCGTCGTAAGATCCAGCAGGGCGATAAGATCGCCGGCCGCCACGGTAACAAGGGTGTTATTTGTAACGTTCTGCCGGTCGAGGACATGCCCTACATGGCTGACGGTACCCCGATCGACGTTATCCTTAACCCGCTGGGCGTTCCTTCGCGTATGAACGTCGGCCAGCTGCTCGAGTGCCACCTTGGCTGGGCTGCCGCCTGCGGTTGGGATACCGAGCAGGCCGACTCCGACAAGTACGTCCCCGGTCCGTTCTTCACCGCGACGCCCGTCTTCGACGGCGCCAAGGAGGACGAGATCGCCGAGGTCATCCGTCGCGCCAACAAGAACATGCTCAACAAGGCCACCGCTGCCTTTGGCGATCACATGCGCCCCGAGTTTGTCACCCAGCTTGACGAGCGCGGCAAGACCCGTCTGTTCGACGGCCGCACCGGCGAGGAGTTCCGCGAGCCCATTACCGTGGGTACGTCCTACATCCTCAAGCTCGGCCACATGGTCGACGACAAGATCCACGCCCGTTCGACCGGCCCTTACAGCTTGGTTACCCAGCAGCCTCTGGGCGGCAAGGCCCAGTTCGGCGGCCAGCGCTTCGGCGAGATGGAAGTTTGGGCACTGTACGCTTACGGTGCTTCCAACGTCCTGCAGGAGATCCTGACCGTCAAGTCCGACGATACCGTGGGCCGCGTCAAGACCTACGAGTCCATCGTCAAGGGCGAGAACGTTCCTGTCCCGGGTATCCCCGAGTCTTTCAAGGTTCTCGTCAAGGAGATTCGCTCCCTCGCACTGGACATCGAGCCCATGCACGATGCCGACGAGGACGCCTCCGCCCCTGTGACCGCCGAGGAGACCTCTGCTCTCGACGACCTGGCTGCGCTCGCCGGCGTTGACGCCGACGTCGAGGCCGAGGATGCCGAGACCGCCGAGGCACCCGAGGCTGTCGCCGCCACGACCACTGATAAGGAGTAGTTGACTGTGGCAGATTTCGAAGCTACTGATTTTGACTCGGTAAAGATCTCCCTTGCCTCCGCCGACCAGATCCGTTCCTGGTCGCACGGTGAGGTCAAGAAGCCGGAGACCATCAATTACCGTACCCTCAAGCCCGAGAAGGACGGCCTGTTCTGCGAGAAGATCTTCGGTCCCGCCAAGGACTGGGAGTGCTCCTGCGGCAAGTACAAGGGCATCCGCTTTAAGGGCATCGTCTGCGAGCGCTGCGGCGTCGAGGTCACCTCGGCCAAGGTGCGTCGCGACCGCATGGGCCACATCGAGCTCGCCGCTCCCGTGTCCCACATCTGGTACTTCAAGAGCCCCACGAGCTTCCCGATGAGCCGTATGCTCGACATCAAGTCCAAGGACCTCGAGAAGGTTCTGTACTTTGCCAGCTACATCATCACCGAGGTCGACTACGAGGCTCGCGAGGCCGACGCCGACGACCTGCGCGAGGAGCTCGCCGCCGATCTGGAAGAGATCGATGCCGAGTGCGCCCGCCAGATCGAGTCCCTCAAGGAGCAGGGCGACCCCGAGAACTTTGATGAGTTCTCCGACGAGGAGCCGCTGACCCCCGAGGAGATCGCCTCTGGCATCGTCGACATCGAGGAAGAGTGCAAGGACGAGAAGCAGCTCCGCACGGACGCCTTCAACGCCTTCATGAAGCTCACTGAGCGCGACCTCATCTCCGATGAGCCGCTGTTCCGCGAGATGACCCGTTACTACTCCATGTACTTCAAGGGTGGTATGGGTGCCGAGGCCGTCCGCGACCTGCTCGCTGCCATCGACCTCCCCTCCGAGGCCGAGAAGCTCAAGGCCATCATCGCCGACGAAGATTCCCAGAAGCAGAAGCGCGAGAAGGCCGTCAAGCGCCTTGAGGTCGTTGACGCCTTCCTGAAGGGCGGCAACAGCCCCGCGAACATGATCCTGGACGTCATCCCGGTCATTCCGCCCGATCTGCGCCCGATGGTCCAGCTCGACGGCGGCCGCTTCGCCGCGTCCGACCTCAACGACCTGTATCGTCGCGTGATCAACCGTAACAACCGACTTAAGCGCCTGCTCGACCTGGACGCCCCCGCGATCATCGTGAACAACGAGAAGCGCATGCTCCAGGAGTCCGTGGACGCCCTGTTCGACAACGGCCGTCGTGGTCGCCCGGTCTCTGGCCGTGGCGGTCGCCCGCTCAAGTCGCTCGCCGAGGCCCTCAAGGGCAAGCAGGGTCGTTTCCGTCAGAACCTGCTGGGTAAGCGTGTCGACTACTCCGGCCGTTCGGTTATCGTTACCGACCCCAAGCTGCTGCTGCACCAGTGCGGTCTGCCCAAGACCATGGCGCTGGAGCTCTTCAAGCCCTTCGTCATGAAGCGCCTGGTCGAGCTTGGCAAGGTCGAGAACATAAAGGGCGCCAAGCGCGCTATCGACCGAGGTGCCACCTTTGTGTGGGACATCCTCGAAGAGGTCATCGACGGCCGCGTCGTGCTGCTCAACCGTGCACCGACCCTGCACCGTCTGTCCATCCAGGCCTTTGAGCCTGTTCTGGTCGAGGGCAAAGCTATCCACCTGCACCCGCTGGTCTGCTCGCCCTTCAACGCCGACTTCGACGGCGACCAGATGTCTGTCCACGTGCCGCTGTCCAGCCAGGCTCAGGCCGAGGCCCGCGTGCTCATGCTCTCTGCGAACAACCTGCGCTCGCCGGCATCCGGCAAGCCGGTCAACATCCCCTCGCAGGACATGATCATCGGTGTGTACTACCTGACCCAGGTCCGCGACGGTCTGCCGGGCGAGAACCACGTGTTCGCCAGCTTCGACGACGCGCTGCACGCCTATGACTGCCGCTCCGAGGTCGACATGCAGGCCAAGATTCAGGTCCGCGTGTCCGCTGCCGACGCCAATGTCATCAACGAGGACGGCACCCGTATCTTCCGCGTTAAGAACGGCAAGAACGAGTTTGTCGACTACGACGTCACCGGCAACAAGACCGCGCGCTTCGAGACCTCTATCGGCCGCATCATCTTCAACCGCCAGTGCCTGCCCGAAGACTATGAGTTCATGAACTACAAGATGGTCAAGGGCGACGTGGCCAAGCTGGTTGCGGACTGCTGCGATCGTTACCCCGAGGCCAAGGTCGGCCCGATCCTCGACGCCATCAAGTACTCCGGCTTCCACTACGCTACCCGTGCCGGCCTCACCATCTCGGTGTGGGACGCTCTCATCCCTGCTGAGAAGCAGGAGCTGCTCGATCGCGCCCAGGCCAACGTCGACCAGATCAACGAGTACTTCGAGGAGGGCTTCATCAACGAGACGGAGCGCCACATCGAAGTCGTTAACGAGTGGACCGCTTGTACCGACAAGGTCGCAGCGCTCATGCTCGACATGTTCGACGAGGAGAACCCGCTGTACATGATGGCCGACTCCGGCGCCCGTGGTTCTAAGACCCAGCTGCGTCAGCTCGGCGGCATGCGTGGCCTTATGGCAGACATGTCCGGCGAGACGATCGACCTTCCCATTAAGGCGAACTTCCGCGAGGGCCTGCTGCCGCTCGAGTACTTCATTTCGACCTACGGCGCCCGTAAGGGTCTGGTCGATACCGCATCCCACACCTCGGACTCTGGTTACCTGACCCGTCGTCTGGTCGACGTGGCCCAGGACGTCATCGTCCGCGAGGAGGACTGCGGTACGCACGAGGGCGTCACCTACAACCTCATCATCCCCGGCACCACCGACCTCAACACCGACCTCGTCGGCCGTTGCTTCATTGAGGACGTCGTGGCTCCCGATGGCACCGTGCTCTTTGAGCAGGACGGCTACATCGAGAAGGTCGCCGACATCCAGAAGATGGTCGATGCCGGCCTTAAGAAGGTCAAGCTTCGCGCACTGCTCACCTGTCGCTCCAAGTACGGCGTGTGCCAGAAGTGCTACGGCTGGGATCTTTCCACCCGTCGTCCGGTCGCCATCGGTACCGCGGTCGGTATTATTGCCGCCCAGTCCATCGGCGAGCCTGGTACGCAGCTTACGATGCGTACCATTCACTCCGGCGGCGTCGCTGGCGTCGACGATATTACGCAGGGTCTGCCTACGGTCAGCCGTATGTTCGATATCGTCGGCAACGTCAACGAGAAGATTCTGGGTCGCGAGGCCGAGCTGGCTCCGTACTCTGGCCATCTCTCGATTAAGCCCGAGAAGTCCGAGTACGTGCTGACGCTCACCGACTCCGAGGATCACACCCGTGTCCTCGACGAGCGTCGCGTCCCCGCTTCGGTGCGCTTCATGCCCGAGATCGAGGACGGCTGCGAGGTTCGCGCCGGCGACCAGATCACCAAGGGCTTCGTCAACTTCCGCAACCTGCGCAAGCTGACCGATATCGAGTCGACGATGCACACCTTCGTCGAGAGCGTCAAGGACGTCTACACCAGCCAGGGCGTTGACCTGAACGACAAGCACATCGAGGTGCTCGCACGTCAGATGCTGCGTCGCGTTCAGATCACCAACCCCGGCGACTCCAAGTACCTGCTTGGTCAGTACGTTGACCGCTATGAGTTCGCCGACGAGGTCGAGCGCGTTGCCCGTCTGGGCGGTCAGGCTCCCGTGGCCGAGCCCGTCATCCTGGGTACGCTCAAGGTCGCGTCCAACATCGACTCCTGGCTGTCGAGCGCTTCGTTCATCCGTACCGCCGGCGTCCTTACCGAGGCTGCCATCGAGGGCAAGGTCGATCACCTGCTCGACCTTAAGTCCAACGTCATCGTCGGTAAGAAGATCCCGGCTGGTACCGGCCTCAAGCCGTACGCCAACGCCAAGCTGACGTATCGCACGGCCGACGGCTACGTGGACATCGATGGCCCGGCTTCGCCCAACGCCAAGTCGCTGCCCGAGTGGGCTCCTGTGGAGCTCAAGGACCTGGACGAGCAGCTCCCGCAGCAGCTCGACTGGGCCGGCTACGACGAGTTCGGTGGTGCTGACGGTTCGTTCACCCGCAACGGCCACACCATCTCCGCCGAGAAGGCTCGCCTGTACCTGTTCGACGACCTGGGCGTGTCGCAGCGCTGGACCAACAAGTTCAGCGAGGTCGGCATCGAGACGGTCGGCGACCTGGTCGGCAAGTCCGAGGAGGATCTGCTGCGCATCGATGGCATCGGTGCCAAGGCGATCGAGGAGCTCCGTGACGGCCTTGAGGCCCACGACCTGCTCTACATCCTCGAGAACAACGATGACGTTGCCGACGAGGAAGACCTCTCGCAGCTGCTGCAGATGGTCTTTAGCCCCGACGGTCCGGACGACATCCTGCTGGGCACCTCCGCCACGCCGACGCATCACGCCGACGCCGACGAGGAGCTCCTGGGCGCCCCGATCGACGACAAGAAGGCTCCCGCCAACGGTGCCATCAACGAGGACATGGCTTCCCTCGACGAGCTGCTCAACCAGCTCGTGGACACTGATGACGCCGAAGAGGCCAAGGACAACGACGAGGAGTAATTAGTTCCGCCGTTCTAACGAACGGCGGCGACCTCCGTCGCTGCGCGGCCCCCAGAGCTACAATCTGTCATTCAAAAGGCAGGGCATGACCAAAAGGTCAATGCCCTGCCTTTTTCATGCCACCTTGTACGCTCTGGGGGCCGCTCGCTTGCGTATGCTCAACCTGTTGCGTTCCGTTGATCCCTTGCCAAAAAGGGACAGGTTTATTTTGGTCGGTTTTTTCATGCTTGAATTTGAAACATTTCGCCCGACAAGAGCGTATCTATGGTGAGGGCCTCATCGAGAACCATTAACGTCACCGGGAGGTGATTATGGAAGAACAAGCATTTAGACAGGCGGTCGAAGATCACCGGGATGTCGTGTTTCGAATCGCATTGACGTACCTGCGCGATCGCGCCGATGCCGACGATGTTGCTCAAGATGTCTTTCTTAAGTTGCTCAAATGGGAAACACAATTTGAGAGTTGGGAACATCTTCGTCGATGGCTTATCCGGGTCACGATCAATGAATGCAAATCGCTCTTTCGAAAGCCGTGGAGGCGCGTGGAGGATATTGAGAATCTGGCCGATTCGCTTTCGACGGCGCAGGAGGAGACCAAGGCGGTCCTGTCAGACGTTATGCGACTTCCGGAGCGATTCCGTATTCCTATCGTGCTCTATTACTATCTGGGCTTCTCGACTTCAGAAATTGCCGAGTTACTGCATGTGCCAGCCGCGACCGTTCGAACGCGTTTAGCTCGCGGCAGATCGAAGCTCAAGTTCATCCTAGAGGAGGGCGACCGTGAAATCCAACCAGATCAAGCAGGCCTTCGAGTCCGTCCAAGCCGATAGCGATCTTGCTGACCGTGTTCTTTATGCCGCTGCTGGCGAGCCGCTTCGCCGAAAGGGTCACGCGAAGCCTCTGTATGTTGCCGTAATCGGATGTCTTGCCGGAGTGCTGGCGACCGGAGGGGTCGCCTACGCTGTTGTCAATTCCAGTTATTTTGCCTCTGCCTGGGGAAACCATGGCAACGGTGAGTCCGTTACCTGGACAAATGGCGGCTCGTCGGGGACGAAATATACCTACTCCAGAGAGTTTGGTGATGGTATCGCGCCCCAAAGCCTGGAGGGTGCAGTCCAGAAGGTCAATCTGTCCGTCGAGGGCAACGGCTATACGCTCGACATTCATGAGATGGCAATCGACGAGAACGGTTGCGGTGCTGTGACGTTTACATTGTCCAATCCGAATGGCGTTAACTACTACAAGCCGGCGGCAGAGCTTGGCGAACTTGTTCTCTATGGTGAAGAAGAAGGGGGCGTCAGTACACCCAGCATGAACTTCGGCGAGGAATGGGCTGATACACGCTGCACCATTGATAAAGACACATCAAGCGATACTGTCATTAATGGCACGATGTACTTTGCATCTTGGAATCGCGATCGAGATTT
The DNA here is from genome assembly GCA_905215505.1 of uncultured bacterium. Lineage (GTDB taxonomy): Bacteria > Actinomycetota > Coriobacteriia > Coriobacteriales > Coriobacteriaceae > Collinsella. Next base: position 11,484 of record CAJMPU010000008.1, on the reverse strand, counting down.
ACGACATGCGGTCACCTGGAATATCAGTTGGACGGAGGGCAAAGGTGAGGATGCGAAGGTGATCGAGGTATCGACGCCAGAGTTTAACGTCGGAGCGCACGTCGATACAAAAGAACTCCGCTCCGATGACTCGCCTCTCGAGATCAGTCCGTTTTCCATCCAGACGCACATCGATGATCTGGGCTATGAAGCAGTTGATCATAAACTGACCGTCACCTACAAGGATGGGTCAGAGCAGATTATCGAAGATGACGACGCAGGGGCGTACAATTTCTATGTTTCGATGGGACGCAATAGCGGAGAGAACATTTGGGTGCCAACGAAGTTGATTGATGTCGACCAAGTGGTTTCAGTAACGCTCGAAGGCACACGCTGCACTTCAACAGGGGGCGCCGAAACGTCGGAACCCTTTACCATCGTCTATTCGTAAGATTTGGGGCCGCTTTCTACTAGGGGAAGCGGCCTTCTTTGCGGTAAATGGGCGGTTAGACCGCACGATATTCGCCTGCATTCCTGAAGTATGCGGCAAAATCTTGATGGGTCGACCACACCGTATATGCTCAAGCGCTCTACCTGAGGGTTTATTATCGCAAAACCCCGGTGCGCTCGGCGGGTCCAGAATTTGCCGCATACTTCCGAAAGCGCCGCCGATTTCCATGCGACAGGTGAGAGCAGATCACCGTTGGAGCGCGACGTTTCCCCAGATAAAACCGACCAAAATAAACCTGTCCCTTTTTGGCAGGTAACGTTGCCCCGACGAGCACGTCGGATTCCCGGGCCGGGCGGCGCAGGGGTTAAGTTTGTCGCGAGTTCCGCACGAGCCGGAGGCCACTTAATGTGGCCTCCGTGCGAGCCAGGACTGTAGAGCAGCAAACTTAACCCCTGCGCCGCCCGGCCCGGGAATCCGCCCCCCGCGCACAGGAGGGGATTCCTTTTGTGTAGGCTTTGCGGAAATGTGCCAATTTTGGGATACGCCCGGCGGCGTGGTCTGTTGACGGCACAGCTAACGCCACGTATCCTATCGAACTGCGTGTTTCGTAGGGGGATGCTGACCCCTCGATTCAAGCCGTTGCACTTTACAGAAAGCTGGAATCATTCGAGAAGGAGTACGCTTTGCCTACTATTAACCAGCTGGTTCGCCAGGGCCGTCGTTCCGTGCCCAAGAAGTCCAAGAACGCTGCTCTGCAGCACAACTCCCAGAAGCGCGGCGTGTGCACCCGCGTCTTCACCACGAGCCCCAAGAAGCCGAACTCGGCTCTTCGTAAGGTTGCCCGTGTTCGCCTTGTCAACGGCATCGAAGTTACTGCTTACATCCCGGGTGAGGGCCACAACCTGCAGGAGCACTCCATCGTGCTCGTCCGCGGCGGTCGTGTCCGTGACCTCCCTGGTGTCCGTTATCACGTCATCCGTGGCGCCTACGACGCTGCTCCGGTCCAGAACCGTATGCAGGCCCGTTCCAAGTACGGTGCTAAGCGCCCCAAGGCTAAATAAGCCAGATAACGTTTTGATACTTTCGCCGTGTGCCGCCTAAGCGCCGCACGGTAGACACTTAAGGAGATTTCACATGCCGCGTCGTGCAGCAGCTAATCGTCGTGAGGTTCAGCCTGACGCCGTTTACAACAACCGCCTGGTGACTCAGCTCATCAACAAGGTCCTTCTTGACGGCAAGAAGGCCACCGCTGAGCGCATCGTTTACACCGCTTTCGAGATCGTTGCCGAGAAGTCTGAGGGTGGCGACGCTCTCGCTACCTTCAAGAAGGCTATGGACAACGTCAAGCCCACGCTCGAGGTTAAGCCCAAGCGTGTCGGCGGCGCTACCTATCAGGTCCCGATGGAGGTCAACTCCCGTCGTTCCACCGCTCTGGGTATCCGCTGGATCGTCAACTTCTCCCGCGCTCGCAAGGAGAAGACCATGGCCGAGCGTCTCGCCAACGAGATCCTCGACGCCTCCAACGGCCTGGGCGCTTCCGTCAAGAAGCGTGAGGACGTCTTCAAGATGGCCGAGGCCAACCGCGCGTTCTCTCACTATCGTTGGTAAGTTAAGGTAAGGAACTAACATGGCTAAGCCTAAGTACAAGCTTTCCGATACCCGTAACATCGGCATCATGGCCCACATCGATGCCGGTAAGACCACCACGACCGAGCGTATTCTTTACTACACCGGTAAGACCCACAAGATCGGTGAGGTCCATGAGGGCGCTGCCACCATGGACTGGATGGTTCAGGAGCAGGAGCGCGGCGTAACCATTACCTCCGCTGCTACCACCTGCTTCTGGAACAAGGACGGCAAGGACTACCGCATCCAGATCATCGACACCCCGGGCCACGTTGACTTCACCGCCGAGGTCGAGCGCTGCCTGCGCGTCCTCGATGGCGCTGTCGCCGTCTTCGACGCCGTTGCCGGCGTTCAGCCCCAGTCTGAGACCGTTTGGCGTCAGGCTTCTACCTTCAACGTTCCCCGCATCGCCTTCATCAACAAGTATGACCGCGTGGGCGCTGACTTCTTCAACGCTATCGAGACCATGAAGGATCGTCTCGACGCTAACGCCGTGGCCGCTCAGGTCCCGATGGGCGCCGAGGACAACTTCTGGGGCGTCATCGACCTGGTCACCATGACTGCATGGGACTTCAAGGCCGACGAGAAGGGCATGACCTACCCCGAGCCGATGGACGAGATCCCGGCTGAGTTCGCCGACATCGCTGCCACCAAGCGCGAGGAGCTCCTCGACGCTGCTGCCAGCTTTGACGACGAGCTCATGGAGAAGATCCTCATGGAGGAGGACTTCACCGTCGAGGAGCTCAAGGCTGCTCTGCGTAAGGGCGTTCTGGCCAACGAGCTCAACCTCGTCTTCGTGGGCTCCGCCTACAAGAACAAGGGCGTCCAGGAGCTGCTCGACGCTGTCGTCGACTACCTGCCCAGCCCGCTCGACGTTGAGGCCGTCACCGGTACCGATCCGGACACCGGCGAGGAGATCCAGCGTCATCCTTCCTTCGACGAGCCCTTCTCCGGCCTGGTCTTCAAGATCATGACCGACCCGTTCGTCGGTAAGCTCACCTACGTCCGCGTTTACTCCGGCCGCGCCGAGTCCGGCTCCTACGTTGTCAACGCTTCCAACGGTCAGCGCGAGCGCCTCGGCCGCATCCTCGAGATGAACGCCGCCGAGCGTATCGACCGTGACGACGCTGCCGCCGGCGACATCGTCGCTTGCGTCGGATTCAAGAACTCCACCACCGGTGACACCCTGTGCGCCGAGGGCAAGGAGATCGTCCTCGAGAAGATCGAGTTCGCTAAGCCCGTTATCGACGTTGCCATCGAGCCCAAGACCAAGGCCGAGCAGGACAAGATGTCCCTGGCTCTGACCAAGCTCGCCGAGGAGGACCCGACCTTCCAGGTGTCCACCAACCACGAGACCGGCCAGACCATCATCGCCGGCATGGGCGAGCTGCACCTCGAGATCATCGTCGACCGTCTGCTCCGCGAGTTCAAGGTTGACGCTAACGTTGGTAAGCCCCAGGTTGCCTACCGCGAGACCGCTGGTCACGACGTCGAGAAGGCTGAGGGCAAGTTCGTCCGTCAGTCCGGTGGTCGCGGTCAGTACGGCCACGCCGTCATCAAGCTCGAGAAGATGGAGGAGGGCTTCGGCTACGAGTTCGTCAACGCTATCGTCGGCGGCGTCGTGCCCAAGGAGTACATCCCGTCCATCGACAAGGGCATCCAGGAGGCCCTGAACACCGGTGTTATCGCCGGCTTCCCGGTCCTCGACGTTAAGGTCACCCTGTTCGACGGTTCTTACCACGAGGTCGACTCCTCCGAGGCCGCCTTTAAGATCGCCGGTTCCATGGCTATCAAGGACGCCCTCAAGAAGTCCGACCCGCAGCTGCTCGAGCCGATCATGGCTGTCGAGGTCGAGACCCCCGAGCAGTACATGGGCGACGTTATGGGCAACCTCTCCGGTCGCCGCGGCAAGATCGAGGGCATGGAGGATCGCAAGAACAGCAAGCTCATCCGTGCCAAGGTGCCGCTGGGCGAGATGTTCGGTTACGCTACCGACCTTCGCTCCCAGACCCAGGGCCGTGCATCCTACACGATGCAGTTCGACTCTTATGAGCCCGCGCCCAAGTCCATCGTGGACGAGGTCATGAGCAAGAACGCCTAAGTTCGAGCTCCCTGTTACGTAATCCGCGAGAGCATCTCTCGCACTCTTTGGAGGTTTAAGTTGGCTACCCAGAAGATCCGCATTCGCCTCAAGGGCTATGATCACGAGGTCGTCGATCAGTCCGCGAAGCTCATCGTCGAGACCGCTCAGAAGACCGGCGCTCGCGTTTCCGGTCCTGTCCCCCTGCCCACCGAGCGCAACCTGTACACGGTTATCCGCTCGCCGCACGTGAACAAGGACTCCCGTGAGCAGTTCGAGATGCGCACCCACAAGCGCCTCATCGACATCCTCGACCCCACCTCGGGCACCGTTGATTCGCTTATGCGTCTCGACCTCCCCGCTGGCGTCGACATCGACATCAAGCTCTAAGCGATATCGCTCATAGCTTAAAGGGCCCCGCTGCCGCTACGGTAGCGGGGCCCTTTTGTTTTGCATGATGGGTTTGGATCGCCGGGTAAGGCTGCCGAGCGGCTGGCTGTGGCGACCTACTCACTCAAGGGGCGCAATGACGCTTCCTCAAAATGGAAGGATCGCAAGCCGTCTTCTGTTTCGATGCACGCACGACCAAAGCCATCGACCGTTTTAAAGATGCCTCGCGCCAGCTCGTCACCGGCAGGGGAGCGGGCGATAACGTGCTTTCCAATCCAATTGAGGTGAGCGACATATTCGCCGTGGACGGGCGCGAGCGGTCCGGTGTTTTCTTCCATGGCGTTGAGACGTTCTGCCCAGGCATCTATAGCGTCTATAACTGCGTGATAGACCTCATCGAGGAGCATGTCGACAGCTGGAACGTTCTCGTTAAGGTCCGAGAGACCGATTGCCGGCAGGCCGCCATCGGGCACCTCTTGGGGCGCATAGTTCACATTGACACCAATGCCGCAGACGGCGAAAGGTTTGCCTTCGTTATCGCGTGCGGCCTCGACCAGAATGCCGCCGAGTTTGCGTCCACGCGCGACCAGGTCGTTGGGCCATTTGAGGCCAATCTCGTTTGCAAGACCCTGTTTTTCGAGCGCCTCGAGCACCGCTAGGCCGCTGACGGCAGCAAGACCAGAGTACTTCGCAGGATTAACGCATGGACGCAGGACAATCGAAAGCAATAGGTTGCCGGCGGTTGAATCCCACTTGTGGCCGCGCCGGCCGCGTCCTGCTGTCTGAGCCCGGGCGGCAAGTCCTGTGCCGTGCGGCGCTCCCTGTTTTCCTGCTTCGAGCAGGTCATCGTTGGTCGATCCGGTTACGTCGACTATCGTTAATTTGGCATCCATAACGGCTGCTACCTCCTTAATGAATAAGTGAATAACGCAATGGTGTCGAGAGAGACACAATGTGAAGCCTTTGTCGCATTTGGACAATTTAATGTTAACACGTTAACAACGACTGAAATGCGCTATCCTCTCTTGGTCGATGTAAACACGTCAACAACTCAAAGGAGGTTAGTGATGGGTTTCACGATTCTTGGAACAGGCTCGGCGCTTCCTAAGCGCAGTGTTTCCAATGACGAGCTGTCCGAGTTCCTCGATACCTCGGATGAGTGGATTTTTACCCGCACAGGTATTAAGAGTCGCCACGTCTGCACCACCGAGTCACTTGACGACCTTGCCGTAGCGGCGAGCGAGCGGGCACTTCAGGTGTCCGGAATCGACGCGAGCCAGTTGGATCTGATCGTCTGCTCGACGACGACGGGTGACCACCTTGTTCCCGCCGAGGCGTGTGCCGTTGCTGAGCGACTGGGCGCGACGTGCCCTGCCTTCGATGTCTCGGCTGCCTGCGCCGGCTTCGTATTTGCGCTCGATGTTGCCGAGGGCTATATCGCCCGAGGACGAGCCAAGCATGTGCTTGTCGTTGCCGCCGAGCAGATGACGCGCGCGCTCGACTGGACCGACCGCGCCACCTGTGTGCTCTTTGGCGATGGGGCAGGCGCCGCGGTGATTGAGGCTGGGGGAGACAGCCCCCTTGCCGTTGAGCTTTCGACGGCGCCCGACGTCGAGACGTTGTGCGTTCCCGGTCTGGTCGGCACCTCGCCGTTTAAGGCCTCCGCAGATAGCGAGAGCGTGCTGTCCATGAATGGCCGCCGCGTGTTCAAGTTCGGCGTCAACGCGATTTGCGACACGGTCCATAAGCTTGCGAGCGATGCGGGCATTTCGGTCGAGGACATCGACCATTTTGTATTCCATCAGGCTAACGAACGAATCCTGAGTCAGGCGGTCAAGCGCCTCGGTGTGCCAGACAAGCGCGTGGTTCGAACGCTGCGCGAGACCGGCAACATTTCGAGCGCATGCATTCCGCTTGCCCTCGACCGGCTGGCAAACGCCGGTGCACTTCACACGGGCGACACCATCGCCCTCGTTGGATTTGGCGCCGGTCTGGATATAGGTGGCTATCTACTTCGTTGGAAGTAGTCGCACATAGGAAATAAAAACGCCCCTAGGGCACAAACAAAGGAGAACTACCATGGCAGATCAGAAGACCTTCGAGCGCGTTTGCGATGTTATCCGCGAGACCGCCGGTCTTGACGACGTCGAGATGAAGCCCGAGTCCACGCTCGAGGAGATTGGTCTCGACAGCCTGGGCACCGTCGAGATCCTCGTCGCCGTCGAGGACGAGTTTGGCATCCAGCTCGATACCGAGGAGAACCCCAAGACGGTCGGCGAGTTCGCCGATACGGTCGAGGCGGCATTGGAGAAGTAGAGATGCTCAAGACTCCTCTCTGCGATCTGCTCGGCATCGAAAAGCCCGTGTTCCAGGGCGGTATGGCCTGGATCGCCGACGCCTCGCTGGCGTCCGCAGTGTCCGAGGCGGGCGGCTTAGGGATTATCGCGGCCATGAACGCAGACGCCAACTGGCTGCGCGACCAGATTCATGAGCTGCGCGCCAGGACGGATAAGCCCTTTGGCGTCAACGTCATGCTCATGAGCCCGTTTGCCGACGAGGTCGCGCGGGTCGTGATTGACGAGCGGGTGCCGGTCGTCGTGACGGGTGCCGGCAATCCCACCAAGTACATGAAGGCGTGGAACGAGGCGGGCATCAAGGTCATCCCGGTCGTTGCCTCGGTGGCGCTGGCGCGTCTCGTGGCGCGTCGTGGAGCCACTGCCGTGGTTGCCGAGGGTACCGAATCAGGCGGCCATATTGGCGAGACCTCGACGATGGCACTGGTGCCACAGGTTGTCGATGCGGTCGATATTCCCGTGGTTGCGGCTGGCGGTATCGCCGATGGCCGCGGCGTGGCGGCCGCCTTTATGCTGGGCGCCGCCGGCGTGCAGGTGGGTACGCGCTTTCTGATCGCAGATGAGTGCACCGTATCGGAGCAGTACAAGGAGATGGTCCTGAAGGCCAACGACACCTCGACGCGTGCGACCGGCCGCTCGACGGGACACCCGGTGCGTGCCCTCAAGAGCCCCTTCACTAACGCCTACGCCAAGAGCGAGGCGGCGGGCGTAAGCGTCGAGGAGCTCGGGGCCATGGGCACGGGCGCCCTTCGCAAGGCCGCCAAGGACGGCAATTACGAAGAGGGCTCGTTTTTGTGTGGACAGATTGCCGGCATGGTCAACGAGCGCCAAAGTGCACGTGAAATCGTTGACGACCTAGTCGATGGCGCCGAGCACGTCCTGAAGGGTGCGTGCGCATGGGTGGCGTAGCGTTTCTGTTTGCCGGCCAGGGCGCCCAGCACCCCGCGATGGGCGTCGACCTGATCGAGGCATCGCCGGCGGCCGCCGAGGTGTTCGCCATTGTCGACGAGGTGCGCCCGGGGACCAGTGAGCAGTGCCGAAGCGCCTCCAAGGAGGAACTCTCGCAGACCGAGAACACGCAGCCGTGCGTGTTCGTTCACGATCTGGCAGCGGCTGCCGCCCTGCGTGAGCGCGGCGTGGTACCTGCCGCCTGTGCGGGTTTTTCGCTTGGCGAGGTCGCCGCGCTCACCTTTGCGGGGGCGTTCGATACGCGAGCGGGCTTTGAGCTCGTGTGCGAGCGCGCGGCGCTGATGGCCGCGGCTGCCGAGCGCCATCCGGGCGGCATGCGCGCCGTCATCAAGCTCGATGCGGCGCAAGTCGAGAACCTGGCAAAACAGGCCGGCGAGGACTGCTGGCCGGTCAACTACAACAGTCCGCAGCAGACGGTTGTTGCCGGACCGCCCGAGGCGCTGCAGGAGCTCGACGCCCTGGTAAAAGAGGCTGGCGGCCGCGCTATGAAAGTCGCGGTGTCGGGCGCATTTCATAGCCCCTATATGGCCGAGGCGACTGAGGGGCTGGCGACGTATATCCAAGCCGGCCACGCGCCGTCACCGCTGCTGATTCCGGTCATGGCAAACATGACGGCGGCGCCCTATCCGGCGGACCCGCGAGCGGCATCGGATGTCTTGGCCAATCAGGTGAGTCATGCCGTTCGTTGGGTCGACACGCTGCATACTCTGCAGAATCAGGGCATCGACACGTTTATTGAGGTCGGCCCTGGCAAAACGCTGTCGGGCCTGGTCAAGCGTACGCTGAGCGACGTTCGCGTGTATTCGTGCGAAACGGCCGAGCAGGTCGCAGCTATTGCCGACGAGCTCGCATAGTCCACAGGGCTGTAACCCGAAAGGAATGACATGGGCAACTTGAACAACGGCGCGCTCGAGCGCAACGACTCACGTCGCGTGGCACTGGTCACGGGCGGCTCGCGGGGTATCGGCCGCGCCTGCGCTGTCGGTCTGGCGGAGGACGGCTTTGATATCGCCGTCGTCTATGCCGGCAGCGTCGATGCGGCGCGCAAGACGTGCGAAGCCTGTGAGGCGGTTGGCGCCACGGCACGCGCATATCAATGCGACGTGGCCGATCCCGCTGCCGTCAACGCGTGCGTGGAAGCGGTCCTCAACGACTTTGGTTCAATTTGGGCGCTCGTCAACAACGCCGGCATCACCCGCGATGGCCTGCTCATGCGCATGGGCGATGACGCCTTCGACCGCGTGCTCGATGTCAATCTCAAGGGCACGTTCAATATGACGCGCGCGCTCACCAAGACCTTTATGCGCCAGCGCGGCGGTTGCGTCGTCAACATGAGCTCGGTCGTGGGCCTGATGGGCAATGCCGGGCAAGCCAACTACGCTGCTTCCAAGGCGGGCGTGATAGGGCTTACCAAGGCGGTGGCGCGCGAGCTTGCGCCTCGTGGCGTACGAGCGAACGCGGTCGCCCCCGGGTTTGTCGAGACAGATATGACGGCAAAGCTCTCGGAGAAGGTGCGTACGGCAACCGAGGAACAGATTCCCCTTAAGCGCATGGCACGTCCCGAGGAAGTGGCCGGCGTGGTGCGCTTTTTAGCGAGCGATGCGGCTGCTTACATTACGGGCGAGGTCGTGCGCGTCGACGGCGGAATGGCGATGTAGAAACCAGGGCCGAAGAACGGCTTGGATGAGGAGACCATGATGGAACAGAGAGTTGCAATCACCGGCATCGGTGCCGTATCGCCGCTCGGCAACACCGCGCTTGCCACCTGGGCGGCCATGTGCGCCGGGACCTGTGGCATCGGCCCGATCACGCACTTCGATACCGATGCGTTTACCGTCAAGGTGGCGGCCGAAGTCAAGGGCTTTGACGGCAACGAGTACTTTGGCAAGCGTGACGCCAAGCATCTCGACCCCTGCGTTCAGTTTGCGATGGCGGCTTCGGACGAGGCAATGCACGATGCGGGCTTTGATGTCGAAGGCGCCATCGATCGTGAGCGCCTGGGCGTCTACGTGGGCTCGGGCGTGGGCGGCATGACGACGCTCGTCGACAACGTCCACACGATCGCCGATCGTGGACCTCGCCGCGCATCGCCCTATATGATTGCGATGATGATCCCCAACATGGCTTCGGGCAATATCGCGATCCGCCACAAGGCAAAGGGACCGACCCTGCCAGTCGTGACTGCTTGCGCGACCTCGGCCCATGCGGTGGGCGAGGCGTTCCGCGCCATCAAGCACGGCTATGCCGACGCGATCCTCGCGGGCGGCGCCGAGGCGGCCATTATCCCCGATGCCGTTGCAGGCTTTACGTCCTGCCGCGCATTGACCACCAACCCCGATCCTGCGACGGCTTGCCGCCCGTTCGATGCAGACCGCGACGGCTTTGTGATGGGCGAGGGCGCTTGCGTGCTGGTACTCGAGAGCATGGAACATGCGCAGGCGCGCGGTGCGCACATTTATGCCGAGGTCGTGGGCTACGGCAACACCGATGATGCTTATCACATCACGAGTCCCGATCCCGAGGCTGCCGGCATTGCCCGCGCGATATCGCTGGCGGTGGCCGAGGGCGACGTCAAGCCTTCCGAGGGCCTCTACATCAATGCCCACGGCACCTCGACCAAGCTTAATGATTCGTCCGAGACGGCGGGCATTAAGCGAGCGCTCGGCGAGGACGCGGCGCGCGCCGCACATGTCTCGTCGACCAAGTCGATGACGGGGCACATGATCGGTGCCACGGGGGCCATCGAGGTCATGGCCTGCGCCATGGCACTCGAGCAGGGCGTGGTGCCGCCGACCATTAACTACCACACGCCCGATTCCGCCTGCGATCTTGATTACACGCCCAATCGCGCGGTTCGCGCCGACCTTACCTGGGCGCTTTCGACCAACCTGGGCTTTGGCGGGCACAACGCCGCCATCGCGCTGCGTAGATATACGAGGAGCTAGAGCATGGATTCCAAAAGACTTGCCGAGATAGCCGATGTGATGGAGGACCGCGGCCTCACGCGCGTACGCGTTGAGGAGCCCGATGGCACCGCGGTCGAACTCGAGCGCGCGAGTGTGGCGCAGCCGGTTGCCGTGCCCATGCCTATGCCGAGCGCCATGGCCGCTCAAGTTGCAGCTCCCACAGTCGCGCCTGCCGCACCGGAACCCGCCACGCAGACACCTGCCGCCGCGCCGGAGCCCAAGGGCACCGAGGTGACTGCTCCCATGGTGGGCGTCTTCTATGCTGCCCCTGCGCCGGGCGACGAGCCGTTTGTGCGCGTGGGCTCCAAGGTCAAGGCCGGCGAGACCCTCTGCATCATCGAGGCCATGAAGGTTCTCAACGAGGTGACGGCCGAGGCAGACGGTGAGGTGCTCGAGATCTGCGTGGCCGACGGCGACCTCGTGGAGTTTGGCAGCTGCCTCATGAGGATCGGATAGGTGATATCCATGAACAAAGAAGAGCTCAAGAAGCTGTTACCGCATCGCGAGCCGATGCTTTTGCTCGACGAAGCCGAGCTGGTGGGCGACGAGGCCCACGGCAAGATCACGATTACAGGCGACGAGTACTTTTTGCAGGGACATTTTCCGGGAAACCCGGTCGTTCCCGGCGTGATTCAGTGCGAGATGCTCGCCCAGAACTGCTGCGTGCTG
>CAJMPU010000007.1 GCA_905215505.1 uncultured bacterium | reverse complement strand
AAGGCGGGGCCGAGGCCGCCTCGATCAATTTGCGAAAGAATCTTGACGGTACCTAGCGCCTATGCTCTGCGTCCTTGTATTTAGGCTTTGTCGATTGAAGGCGAGAAATATCTTCGCGCGAAAAGCGATCCAGCAGTATGGCTCCCCCATAGATTTGTCGGAAGTTGGTAGCAAAAAATGCCTGCCAATTGACGCCATGCACCGGACACTGAACGTCATCTTAAATATTACTATCGCCAGTTATTGCAGGGCTGAATTTGTACTTGATTTCTTTAAGCAGTAAGCAATAATGGCAAAGCCAACTCCGATTATTCGACAAGCTTAAGTAAAGCCCAGGTCGATATAGACTCATGAGGCTAGAACAACGAATGGGCACCAGGACCCATGCTGGCCCCAGTGCCCACAAGCAATGTTAAAGATGCCGTTTCCCGATATGGTACGTCACTCAAATAAACAAATGCACAATACCAACTCAGGCGGCCACTCACTCTTTAATCAGCTTGACGTTACTAAGCAAAACCGGAATACCGTTACCGGTATATCCCTTAGTGGAGTAAACCCTGAACTCAAGCCAATCGAAATCAGATAGATCAATTTCATTCGACGGAATGTCAGTAGGTGCGGTATTCATCGTAATGTGGTCCTTTTGCCAAATTACTTTTGAATCGGACCCATCGACAGAGCCCCTTAGTTCAAGTCTCGCCTCATAGTCCTTCAAGATGCTCGTGTCCTCTACGTATTCAACAGCAATTTTGCCATTCAACGAACGGTACTTCTTGCCGATATAAAATGATATAACCGAAGGAGAATCAGCACTATTAGGGCGCCCAACCCAAGTATCGTCACTTGAATAACTATTGCCAGCAGTGTCTTTTTGGGAACCTTCAATCAACTCAAAACAATCAGAAGAAGCAACCGTAAGAGAGGTCAACGCCACTTCGGAAGCACCATCGAGTTCATCCAAAAGGTCATTGATTCTTGCCGGATCTTTCACAATCTTCGAAGCAGCCTTCAAAACGCTTTTCGCATCATCATACTTTTTAGACGACACCAGCTCGTTAGCTTTAGCTAAGACCTCATCGGTGTAAATGGACGAGTATTCAGCAAATGCAACAGCACAGTCTCCAGATTTCTTAGAAGCCTTTGACAGCGAAGTCAAGGCTTCCTCATGTTTACCGGAATCCCAGGCAGCGGTAGCATCAGCAAGAACCTGCTTGCCCGCTTCCTCATCCTTGAGGGCATTGAGTTCCGCCTCAGCGTTAGCATAATCTCTATACGCGCTTTCAAGAGCCTCGTTAAGGCTCATACTTTCTTCTACGGAATCAAAGCGCTTAGACAACTCGCCGACCATAGCAGACTGACCATGCAAATCGCCAAGATACGCCGACAGGAGGCACGGTATTATTGCAAACAATATACCGAAAATAATCGGATGATTAGCATAAAATCGGGACTCTCTAGTGCTGGGATCTTTATCAGCCATTGTCTCCCCTAACGCAAAACAAACAATATGAGTAACGCGCCTCTCAAAAGCACAAGCATGCCGGGCCACCATTTCAAAAGATAACAGTGTGCCGATCTGTGCAATCAATCGGACGTGCCAACAACCAACTTATTACCTACGGTATTTTGTATAGCTCTATTGTTTAGCGACATGACAACCCCCAATAATCAGTCGACCAAATTCAATGGTCAACAAGTGGACGCTAACGTCATGCACCAGGCAGTGAACGCCTGAAACAATATTACTCCCCGACACTTTAGAAGAGCGCATCAGCCTATTATTTTCCGCCAAACGGTAGCCCGATGATCGAACTGTTTGGAACACAGCGGTGACGCATAATTACTTTCGCAAATTGACAACCGCATAGCGGAACACGGCGCGCGCCCTGTCATTTGATTTTTAGCGGCTAAACAACAAATCACCGACGAAAGGGGGCACGGGCCGCGTCTGCGAACATCGCATCGGTAGACGAGGGGTCGCTCGACGCGCTGCTCAACGAGGAGCGTCCGAGCTTATCGGGCCGAGCGCTATGAAAGGACGGCGGGCCGGGAGACCTACCACAGCGGCTAGTACGCGAGATGGATCGTCACGGGCGCCGGGGTAGTTGATCTCAGCGTGCCGAAGCCCTTCGGAGCGGCCGCGAGGACGGTGCGCGACGGGTTCGTCGAGACACTGGCCTACACGGAGTTCCCGCCCGAGCACTGGCGCCAAATCAGTATGAACAACGGGATCGAGCGCATAAACCGCAAGATCAGGAGGAGGACAAGGATCGCCGGGACCTTCCCGGACGGCAACTCGGCCCTCATGCTGGTGACAGCGAGGCTGAAGTACATAGTGGAGCACGAGTGGGGCAATAGGAGGTACCTGGACATGTCCAAGCTGGAGGAGATGGACAGGCCGAAGGGAAAGACGGAGGGCCAGAAGAGAACGAGGCTGAGGCCGGTAAAATCAATTTGCGAAAGATTCTTGACGGCGCCTCAACCAGTTCTATTTAACAGCCCATCTGAAAAGTCTGTTAAAAAAGCTCAGCAAAAACCGCAATGCCGACCTCTTTCTCTCGCATGCACGCGAGGACAAGGTCGGCATTGTCTTTACTATTTATGTTCCAAAAGAGCAGCTTCATAAAACAGCCCAGAGAAAACTACCGCGCAAGCACGTCCGCAATTCGCTCACTCGCATGTCCGTCACCGTAAGGATTCGACGCATGGCTCATGGCCTCGTACTCGGCCTGATCGGAGAGAAGGCGACTGAACTCACGGTAGATGACCTCCTCCTCTGTGCCGACGAGCTTCAGCGTGCCGGCCGCCACGCCCTCGGGGCGCTCCGTGGTGTCGCGCATGACGAGCACCGGCTTGCCCAGGCTCGGGGCCTCCTCCTGGATACCGCCCGAGTCGGTGAGAATGAGGTGGCTCGCCGCCATGAAGTTGTGGAAGTCGAGCACCTCGAGCGGATCGATGATATGGAGCCTGTCGAAGCCGTCCAGCTCCTCATGTGCCGCCTTGCGGACGAGCGGGTTCATGTGGATGGGGTAGATCGCCTTGGTGTCGGGGTGCTCCTCCATCACGCGGCGGATGGCGCGGAACATGCGGTGCATGGGCTCGCCCAGGTTCTCGCGGCGGTGCGCCGTGATGAGGATGAGTCGGGAGCCCTCCGCCCACTCGAGCTCGGGGTGCGAGTACCCCTCGCGCACGGTTGTGCGCAGGGCATCGATGCCCGTATTGCCGGTAACCCAAATCTTCGACTCCGGCTTGCCCTCGGCGAGGAGGTTCTTCTTGCTGGCCTCAGTGGGGGCGAAGTAGTACTCGCTCACGATATCGACCGCCTGGCGGTTGAACTCCTCCGGCCAGGGGCTGTAGATGTCGTGCGTGCGCAGGCCCGCCTCGACATGCCCCACGGGGATCTGCAGGTAGAAGCACGCGAGCGCCGCGGCGAAGCTGGTCGTGGTGTCCCCGTGGACCAGGACGACGTCGGGTCTCTCGTCCTCGAGAATCGCTCTGAGCTTGAGCAGCACGTCGCACGTCACGTCGAACAGCGTCTGGCCAGGCTTCATGATCGCCAGGTCGTGGTCGGGAGCAACACCGAAGACGCGCAGCACCTGGTCGAGCATCTCGCGGTGCTGACCCGTCACGGTCACGACGGTCTCGAACTCCTCCTTGCGCGCCTTCAGCTCGTTGACGAGCGGGCACATCTTGATTGCCTCCGGGCGCGTGCCGAAGACGAGCATGATTTTTTTCATTATCGGTCCTTTCTCATGTGCTGAGCCTTATGGGCATGAGAGCTATAAGAAACAGCGGACGATTGCCTCACTACAGAAAGAAGAGCTAAAAACAAAGCTATCGTTAGGACGGCCTCGGATATCGCAATCGCCGATGCCACGCCCATGGCGCCCCAACCATGACCAAGCCAAACGTTGAGCACCAAGGAAAGGATGGAATCGACTATCATGAGCAAGCTATAAAGAGATTGATACCCAAAAGGAATGAGAAGCTGAACACCGAGAAAATTGTTTACGATACCCAGCAACACCCAAATAGCAAGCGGAATGAGTGTATCCGCGCAAACTAGATACTCTTTGCCATAGAGAATCTCGACTACCGGATTGCGAAGGAGCGCCATGCCAAATAAACCAGCCGCAAACAATACGACCACGGGAATACCAAACTTAGCAACAAGCCGAGCCGCGGAGCGCCGAGATTTCATTCGTTCTTCGTTTACACGCGGATACAGCGCTTGGCCAACAGGAGTAAACATCAGGCTCGCCATTTGCGGCACCTTCAAAATGGCAGCATACGAGCCAACGACCGCACTTGGCTGGCAACCGCCGAGCACCGTAACGCCAACATTTCCAATGATCTTGCCGGCGGCAGATGAAAGAAAAATCGGCATTCCGTCTCGCATCTCACCGAGTATCTGCTTTATAGATGCAAAACCCATTTTGATCCCATAGCGCTTCCAAGCAAATACATGAGTAATAACACCCGAAGCAAGGAAAGTAATTGAATACAGGAACGAGTAAAGCATCAATTGACCGGGGTTATTTATAAGGAGGAAAATCAGAATGACAGAAAGCCCTCGCGCAGCCGCCGTGGCTATAGTGATGACCTTCATGTCCTGCAAACCCTGAAAAAGCCAGTTGAGCTGTAAAGCAATGCCAACAAGCATAGAAAACAACGCAAGCATACAGGATAGCTGGTCCCCGGTTGCAGCCGACGTAATACCGAGAATTATAACTACGACAAAGCAGGCGGCAACAAGTCCCAGTCGAGCAATAACGACAGCGGACACGAGGTCGTTAAGCTCTTCCCCATCTTTAACCTCAACGACCTTTTTCGTTGCGCTCAAGTTGAAACCAAACTCAACAACAAGCTGAAAATAAGTTATCCAATTAAGAGCAATAGAGAATACGCCATACCGCTCAGCGCCAAACACGCGGGTAACGTAAGGCACCGTAACAAAAGGCAACACTATGTTAATTGCCTGCAGCGCAAGCAGCCAGCCAGTATTCTGGAGAAGCTTTTTCTCTTTAAATGCCAAACTAATTCTCCTTCGTCATCTTCTCGAGGAACAGCAGTTGTGCCTCGCGAACACGCCCGATTCCATCTTGAGCAGCGGGAGCAGAACGCCCACACAACTCACTGACAAGGGCGCTCGCAGAAGTAGAATCGACCGCAACGCTTCTCCAAGGTTCTCCTACCTTGCTTAATAGATCCCTCTTGCGGAAGTCACTAGAATTTGATTTGGGTTCAAAAGACACAAAACGTTTTCCGAATAGCAGTGAAAACGCCGTTCCATGGAAAGAGTCCGTACAGACAAAAGAAGCACCCGCGAATAGCTTAAGGAAATCCTCAGGGCCAGCATCAGTAATCATCTCGGGCTTAAATGAGTCCCGCCCATAACGCACATTTATAACCTTCAAGGGCAATCCAAGCTCAGATGCAACCTGCTCAGTAAGCTCCAAATATCGAACAGAAGCCTCTTTATTAATGTAGTAGCCCAAAACATACCCACGGTCTTCAACCGAAGTATCAACTGCTTGAGCCCAACGCTCTGAATCCAAAAGGAACACGGGGTCGTCAACCACCTCGGGCGACCGCCCGCATAAGCGATTAACCACGGGCGCATCAGTAGTCTCTCTTACGCAGAGGACATCAAAAGAAGTCAAGTCGTCAGAAAAAGGAGTTAGATCGGTTTCGGTCGCGCTGCCAAGACTTGCCGCAAAACTACCCTTACGAGCTGACGTTTCGAAGGGAAATAAGAAAGCTTCATCGAAATCCGCAATATTAGGATTGAAAACTTGGTCACTGCCAGAGATAAGAAGGTCAAAACCTTCCTTATTAACAAAGTCGCGCATCTCTTCAATAGCGTAAAACCGAGGCGTCAAGTGAAGGTGAGACGACTCGTATTCAGCAAATTTACGCTCCTTAGAGCGCCTTTTAAGTTCAAAAGGAAGCAACGCGACATTAACCGCTAAATTTGATAGAAAACCATCCCTTTTGTGATGAAGGGAGTTATTGCGCTCCTGACGAACATTTTGATAGTTAAGCACCCAAACATCATGACCCATGGAGCAAAGCTGCTCTTGCAGTGCGTAGCACTGCAAGATCGCACCGTAGTTGCGGGCAAAATGGTAGGTAATGATTCCAATTTTCATTTAATAATTCCCAATCAAATAAAACTCCGCCGAGCATTCCAACGTTAATCTGCCCAACACGCAACTTCGGAAACAGGCATTCTCAGAGCAACGGGTCTCGCGAACGTTTCTTTTGGATAGCCAAATCCGACGACTGCAACGATCACTTCATTTGCTGAAATGCCTAAGGACGAGCGCATCTCTTTTCCCAAGTCACCAACAACCCACTGGAAAATACATGAACCAATCCCATAAGCCTTTAAAGCCAAAACAAAAGACTGGAGATAGATGCCGCCGTTGATAAACCATTGGCCATATTCGGCACAGGAAAACAGAGAAGTATCGGCAGTAATAACTGCCCATTGGAAAATTGATTGCTCAAACCCTTTATTGCCACGCACGGCAGCGGAGACAACCTGAGCAGATTTTGGTCCGGAAAAATACACGCGGCTTGGTTGGCGGTTG
The DNA here is from genome assembly GCA_905215505.1 of uncultured bacterium. Lineage (GTDB taxonomy): Bacteria > Actinomycetota > Coriobacteriia > Coriobacteriales > Coriobacteriaceae > Collinsella. The sequence continues at coordinate 106,212 of CAJMPU010000007.1, read as the reverse complement.
CACGCCGAAGGCGCGCTCTGCGCAAGCCCAACAACTTTCATCAGCGTTTCCTTAGGAACAGGGGCTGAATCAAATGACCGAACACTATGTCTCCCGTTAATAAAATTGATCGCATTCTTATCGCAATCAGAGGCAGAAGCAAAAGAATCGGAAACAATTCCAGCCCTATCACTCAAGTCAACTCGGCCAACTTCATATGAAGTCTGCTCAGCTAGCGATTCAAATCCATGCTGCCATTTAGAGCAATCAAGTCCAAGTCGAGCTCTACGAGAAAGCCAATTCTCAAGTGCCGCCATAGATTCAACAAAAGCATATGAATGATTATCACAAGAAGGGTCTTTTGACGCAAGGATTAAATACTCAAGGAGATGATCGGCCTTTTGTGTTCCAAAATCATCGCGACAGCCCTCAATACAAAGAGCCTTCTCGAAAGAATGTGCAATAAGAAGAGAGTCTCTGTACAAGGTGTCTAAAGACCTAAAGTCTTCGCAAGCAAGCAAGCGATTCGATTTAACAGCAAACGACAATCTTCGAATTTTATTGTATGCAGGCAGTACTGCAGTCTTTATGTCCATACCCACTCCTAAGACGCGTGTTGTTTTTCGGCATAACGAAACTAATTACTTTTTGGAGGACAATGAGGAAAACAAAAACGAGATACACATCAATGCTCTGCGTGAGCAAGGCAAGAATGACAACGAATAGCATCGCTTCTGTCGAAGCGCTTTGAACACAGTCCGTAAGATGGCACAGAGCAACGATCAGCACACAGCTCAAGAGAAGACCAAAGTATGAGAAGTTAATGATGCACATCTCGAACCAGCATGGCGTTGTGCCAGCCGGAAGCTCGGATATTGGCAATCCTAGAATAGAAGATGTTAAGTATTGGTAATCCTGATATGGTTTGCTAGGCCAAAATGATCTAGGGACCCAAATAAATAGTGTCGAGAGAAACGACTGACCGTAATAATCGAGTATATGATCACCTAAAAAGAACTCATGATAGATTACATATTTTGTAACATCATCTCTGCCAAAATCAACGCGGAGCATCTCATAGACGCTATTGAAACCCGTATCCCGCAACGGTCGAACAACAATTAGATAAAAGGATGAAAAGAAAAGGAGCGCGCAAAGCGCGAGCGGAAAGAAGACCCTCAACTTTTTTCTCTGTTCAAGAGCAGGATTTCTTCTTAAATAGAAAAACAGATACAGGACAATTAATATCGCAAGCATGAATCGTTTGCCAGAAATCCAACCAGTAACAATCGAGTAACAGACAATAAGAACTAAATTGGCGACCGTCCCCAGCCTGTCCTGACGAAAGAACAGGGAGCAAAAAGAAATTACACTTAACAGAAGCAGTTCCGCAACGATCATACTCACGCCGCTAGACGCAACTCCACGAGAAACCGAGTCACCATAAGTTAGATAAGAGCTGACATTGCCGGTAAGCAAAATATATAAATATGGAGAGATAATAAACAGACACATTACAACTTTATTGTCAAATATCGCCCCTCCCCATTGTTTTTGAACTTTAATCTTCTTTTTTTGATAGTAATTTGAGTAGAAAAACAATGAAGTGCAGGCCGATATAAGCAAGAGGTCATAAATGGCCGACACATAGTCATTGGCCATTGGGGCTATAAAAGGTTTATACCAGTAAACTGTCTGGTAACTTGGCCTACCAATTGCATAATCGAGCAAAATAGGTAGACAACAGAACGCCCATAAAATTAAATATACATAGTTTGCAATAGAAACCTGCGGCTTCATAATTAATCGATTATAAATTACGCACAAATAATATGAAGAAAGCAGGATCAGCATCCAGTCAAGGGCAACTCGCCAAAGCTCCATTAATCGTCCGCCTCGTCAAATGCACCAAGACCCTGCAGCAGCGATTTCATAACAGCAAGATTATCTGTTCCATTAAAGAAATCATATGCACAAGATCTAAATTGACTATATCCATGATCGATTTGCTTAATAGCATCGGCTATTGATTCGGGTTCAAAGTCAACGCACTTACCGCTACCGCTGGCCTCAACAGTTGAAACCAAGCCCGGCAAACGATTGGCAAGCGTAGGGAGGCCAAATGCTGCGTACTCATATATTTTATTAGGCGCGCAAAAGGCCTTATTAAGCGATGTGTCATCATAAAGCACGACGCCAATTCGCGACCTTGCAGTAATTTCCAAATGCTTTGGCGCTGGAACAAAGCCATACACAAAAGTATCCGGGTAAATCTCCTTCATTCGTTCAGTCGTACCGTAGCGATCTTTTCCCATAAGAACGAAAGCGTAATCAGACTCCATCATACGAAGAGCCTCAGCGATGGGCGCAACATATTCAGGACGCTGGAATAGCCCCTGGTAAAGAAGGATCTTTCTTCCGTCAAGCTCATCCAAGATCTGCTTTGTGACGTTTGTCGAAACAGAGGGGATTTCACCCGCTTTGAGCCCGTATGGCTTATTCGGGAAAACTGAGGGGAGCGAATTCAGCCCCCATTTAATTTTCATATAGTAGGCACGATTTAACTCGCAACACGTAACTGCAAGAGCCTTGCGACAAACCGCCGCAAATAGTCGTTCTTTTGTCGGTTGATCATCACACAGCTCAAGCGCCGTGGCCACATAGGGAATACCAGAAAGTGCCCCGTAAAGCGGAAGCGCAGATTCAGCAGTTCCAAACCAGATAAGATAATCCATTGGCTCTTTTTTTAGGCGAGTGAGAACGGCTTTGCGGAAATGAGTCCAGTTATTCAATGTATCCAGTTTTCCGCCAACGCTCAAATGCGGATCAACGAGCTCCGTAAAAGGAATGCCCTCGCCTTTTAGAATTTCCTTAGCCGTATCCTTGCTGGAACCAAACCAGACTTCAATCTGCACGCCCAAATCTTTAATCATTCTTATTTGTGACATGCAGGGGGGATAGAACGCTAAGTCCGACTTAACGATATATATAATCCTCTTAAACATATAACCCCTCGTAAAGATTGATAACCCTCTTTGCGTAAGTCTCATAGCTTCGGTCTTCTTGGAGAGAAGGCACCGAGAGGCTGGTTGATTCACAAAGCTTTTCGTAATATCTGCTGTCTTCTAGCTTGGAAATCGCCTCGCAAAGAGAGGAAACATCGCCATTTTTAAATAGGAGACCATTTTCACCATCCTTGATATATGCAATAGCTCCACAGGTATCCGGAACGACTGATGGAATACCAGAGGTGAGCATGGCTTCAAGGCACACCAAAGGCGAAGCTTCATACCAAGATGAAGTCATCACCAGGGCTTTAGCTGTTTTGAACTGTTCAGCGAGAATATCCTTATCACACCAACCCAAAAAATTTAGATTTGGATAAGCGTCTCTTAGCCTCTCGAACTCAGGGCCAGATCCGCATAACGTTCCTGGCAAACTCAACGAAGTGAGAGCTCTGCAAAACAACTCAGGGTTCTTCTCCTTATCGAAACGGCCGACGAACAAGTAGCCGCACTTTTCAGACGGTATGCCAGGCGAAAACTCTCCTTCAACAGAAATAGGGTTTGGAAGAATACATGGCATACCATCATCGAATTCACTCCCGCGCATGATATCGTAGGTAAAATCCGAAAGATAACAGAACTTTGGATGAGCACGCCTGATTGAGCGATTTTGAAGAGCAATGCGAGCCACTCGATACAGCTTCTGTCCATAGCTTCTCTTATCACAATTGCATTGGATGCACTTTGCGGAACATGGTTTCAAATGGCAGATTTCATGCTTCTTAAAATCATAAAACCCACCATTAGGGCATACAAGAAAATATTCATGGAGCGTAACGAGCACGTTAAAGCCTAAATCGGCAATAGCATCAAAAATTGAAGATGAAAGCGCATGAGTCCATGAATGGACATGTACGACAGTGTCATCAGGATTAAATTCGTTTAATAGAGAGCAAAACTTCTTATAAGTTTTACCGCTGTGCAGCCCATTAATGGCACCGGAAACCTTATTAGCCGATTCGAGAAACGGCCTCTCATTTGCGACAACAACCCTAAAACCGTTAAGGCGGCTATGTATTGGCCCGCAACCAGCAAAGTAAACAACGTTATATCCGCAGTCACGAAGAACCACGGCAGTGATATAAGCGATTTGGGCAGTTCCACCAAAATTATCAGCAGTATCATCAACAATAATGACGTTATTGACTCTTTTGTCCATCAAATTATGTCTCCGTTTGCTAGCTGCAAATATCGCCTTGAAAGCCAATCAGCCTGTTGATCAATGTTGTAATTTGCAAATGAATCAAGAGAAGTGAATTTACGTCCCTCATAAGACTTTTTTGAAAGAGAGCAAATCGCATCAGCCCATTCGACAGGAGTATCAATGGGCAGAAACGTACACTCCCCTGTTACATCCACCTCGCGCGTAATCGCATCACTTAGCAGACACGACAGGCCAGACACCTGTGCCTCGACGCCGACGAGGCCCAGGCCTTCGTAAAGGCTTGGCAGAACGAACGCATCAAACGCTTGGTACAAACGATTGACATCGCTTCTTTGTCCCAGAAACTTAACGCGATCGGTAAGGCCGCGTTCGTCCACCAAGGCCTTTACGGAGGCCCCGGCTTCGCCGGTGCCGACAAGCAACAGGACGGCATCGTCGCGGCGCTTTGCGACCTCAGTAAAGACGTCGATTAAAAACGCATGGTTCTTCTGGGCAGTAAAGCGCCCCACATGTCCAATGGCAAACTGGTTGCCGACGAGGCCCAGGTCGGCTCGCGCTTGCGCGCGAGCCTCCACATTGAAGCGGAAGCGGTCTAAATCAATTGCGTTGTATACGACCTCGAACTCTGCAGCATCACCGAATAGCCATTCACCAGCAAACTTACTGCAAGCAAAACGGTGCGTCGGATATCGATTGGATTGCGTTTTCAGCACGGCCTTCAGGGCATTCTTGGCATACTCACCCTTACCACTCGTAGAATGGCTATGGGCGATACGCACGGGGACGCCCGCCTTCTTCGCGGCACGAAGTGGAAAGACCGAAAGCGCGTTAATGTGACTGTGAACAATCTTCCAGCCCTCTTGCTTAAAGAGACGCTGAAGCTCTCGCTGGTATTCGACAACGTGCTGATAGGGCGGAATCTCAAAGACCCTGCCACCGAGCGATTCAATTTCTTCGCGCGGAACGAGCGTCGAATCTGAATCAACGAGAAAATCGAACTGCACCTTGCTTCGGTCGATATGGCGGTAGTAATTCATGACGACGGCCTCAACACCGCCGCCGTTCATTTTTCCAACTATCTGTGCGACACGAATAGAATTAGCCATCTATCGCCCCGTCCTCTTCTTGCCGAACATGGCACCAAAGGTGCCGGTAAAGCATTTCCAGTCCATGCGGAAGCATCGGTAACGCACGTAATGAAGTTCAATCTTCTGGCGCAGACCGCTCTCGAACGTCGCAGCGTTACGGTCAGTCGCCTGCCAAAGGCCCGTAATGCCGGGCTGAACAGAAAGCAATTCAGCCTTTTCCTCATCGGAAAAGTGCTGCTCAAGTTCGTCTTTTGTAATGGGGCGCGGTCCGATGACGGAAAGATCGCCGTTCAGCACGTTCAGGAACTGCGGCATTTCATCGATAGAGCACTTGCGAATGAACTGCCCGACTTTGGTAATGCGAGGATCATCGTCGACCTTGCGCTCGACTTCCCACTGATGAAGCTGCTCAGGACTCAGATACTTCTGCACGTTGCCGGCGTCGGCAACCATGCTGCGGAGCTTTAGAATCTTGATGGTCTTACCGCCCTTGCCAACACGCTCCTGCGTATACAACGGGTTTCCGGGCGATTCCAAACAAATGAATGCGCAAACAATGGCCACTGGAATTACCAGCACCACGCTCACGCAAAGACTGAAAACAAAATCGAACAGCCTCTTCAAAAAACGGTAAGACAGCGTACCGCTCGGCTGAATCTTCTGAACAGCTAGCGCCGCACCCGCGGACGCACCGTATCCTGTCACTTCTTTAGTAGTCAAGTTCAAATCCACGTCCCTGTCCTCAGGACCCCCCCCCATCGATGAATTCAAATAACGAATGAATTGCCAGTGCGACGTCCCCTTATGTCTTACTGGGCACGTCCAGCGGAAGCAGCTCCCTAAAAGCGGAGTCGCCTTCGCCCACGTCTACCAGGCACCAGCGCTTATGACGGTCGATCTTCTTTACACGTGCCTCTTGACCCACCAACGGACCTTGCTCTATGTGCAGCACACCGTCTTCTATGCGGGCTACGCTGTTGCGCACCACGCCGTTATCGTCGAGCACGCTGCGGTACCAGTCCTGCGCATCGTCCGGCATGGGCGCATAGGCCCGCTCCTTACTGCCGGCAATGCGACAGCCAAAGCTCAGCTGAGCCAAAGCCTTGTCGAGCAGGGCAGCATCGCGCGTGGCGACGAAGAAGTATTCCTTGTACATGGGTTTGGTTTGGAGCGACCAGGCTCCGTCCCGCTTAAACCAGAACTCCTTTTGCATCACAAATGCGTCTTGCATCAGCTCGTGCGGGATAATGCGACGGACCTTTTCGCAGGTCTCGCGTTCTTTACCATGGGGGGTGTGGACCAGATACCAGCGGACGCGGCCGCGCTGGCTTTTGGTGATAGCGCCGTTAAAAGCACCGGGCAGCTGCTCTTGGCGCCGCATTGTCCGTTCCATGTTCTCGCCCCCTTCTCCAGCTCCGCGACGCACGCGGATGCAGGGGCGTTAAGAACAGGCTTCTCGCTCACAGCTAGGCGCAGTCGCAAAAGTACAGGTTTTTGTAGAGGGGTATGGAGATGCGCCCATTCGCGGCGCATTTTGTGCAATCTGGTAAAACGTGAGCGGTTTGCTCGTATAATGAGCAACGTCGAAAGATACAAAAACCTGTACCTTTTTGCACAACAAAAAAGCCGCTCTAACCAGCGGCTTTTCTTCTATAGACAACAAAAAGGCGACCGCCCGCGAGGACGATCGCCTTTGTTAATTCTTGTATTGTTTGTGCTAGGCGCGAGTCTTGATCTCCTCGAGTACCTTGGCCACAAACTCGTCAACGCTCATCTGAACGGTCTCGTTGGAGCGATCGCGGACGGAAATGTTGCCGGCCTCGACCTCCTTCTCGCCCAGGATGAGCATATAGGGCACGCGGTCGATGCTGCGGGCCTCGCGGATCTTGTAGCCGATCTTCTCGTCGCGGTCGTCACAGACCACGCGAATGCCGGCCTCCTCCAGCTTGGCGCACACCTCGTGGGCGTAGTCACGGCTCTTCTCGGAGACGGGGAGCGCCTTGACCTGCACGGGAGCCAGCCAGGTGGGGAACTTGCCCGCAAAGTGCTCAATCAGAATACCGATGAAGCGCTCGATGGAGCCAAAGCATACGCGGTGCAGCATGATGGGGCGCTTCTTGGTGCCGTCGGCATCCACGTACTCCAGGTCAAAGTTGAGCGGCATCTGGAAGTCGAGCTGGACGGTGCCGCACTGCCAGGTACGGCCGAGCGAGTCCTCCAGGTGGAAGTCGATCTTGGGGCCGTAGAAGGCGCCGTCGCCCTCGTTGACCTCGTAGTCCATGCCCAGCTTCTCCAGAGCGGTGCGCAGGCCCTCCTCGGCGCGAGCCCAGTCCTCGTCCGAACCCATGGAGTCCTCGGGTCGGGTGGAAAGCTCAACGTGGTACTTAAAGCCAAACTTCTGGTACACGGAGTCGATGAGGTTAACCACGCCCACGATCTCGTCGGTCAGCTGGTCGGGACGCACAAACAGGTGGGCGTCGTCCTGGTTAAAGCAACGCACGCGGAACAGGCCGTGCAGGGCGCCGCGCAGCTCGTGGCGGTGCACCAGGCCAATCTCGCCGGCGCGAATGGGCAGCTCGCGATAGGAGTGCGGCTTGGAGGCGTACACCAGCACGCCGCCCGGGCAGTTCATGGGCTTAATGCAGTACTCCTCGTCGTCGATGACGGTGGAGTACATGTTGTCCTTGTAGTGGTCCCAGTGGCCCGAGGTCTTCCACAGCTGCTTGTTCATGATGAGCGGCGTGGAGATCTCCACGTAGCCGGCCTTGTGGTGGATCTCACGCCAGTAGTCCAGCAGCGTGTTCTTAAGGATCATGCCGTTGGGCAGGAAGAACGGGAAGCCGGGGGCCTCGTCGCGCATCATAAAGAGATCCATCTCGCGGCCGATCTTGCGGTGGTCGCGCTTCTTGGCCTCCTCCAGCATGTGCATGTGCTCGTCGAGCTCTTCCTTGGTGGCAAAGGCGACGCCGTTGATGCGGGTGAGCATCTTGTTGTCCTTGTCGCCCTTCCAGTAGGCGCCCGAGACGCCGGTGAGCTTAAAGGCCTTGAGGGCCTTGGTATAGCAGATGTGGGGGCCGACGCACATGTCGATGTAGTCGCCCTGCTGGTAGAAGGTGATGCGGGCATCGTCGTCCAGGTCGCCGATGTGCTCGACCTTGTACTTCTCGCCGCGCTCCTCCATAAGGGCGATGGCCTCGGCACGGGGCTTCTCGTACACGGAGAACTTGAGGTTCTCCTTGACGATCTTCTTCATCTCGGCCTCGATCGCGGGGAAGTCGTCCTCGCTGATCTTGACGCCCTCGGGCAGGTCGACGTCGTAGTAGAAGCCGTTGTCGGTCGCGGGGCCGTAGGCAAAGTCGGCCTCGGGATAGAGGCGCTTGATGGCCTGCGCCATGATGTGCGCGGCGGAGTGGCGGATGACGTGCGTGACCTCGTCCTGCGGGAGCTCGGCCACCGAACCGTCATTGTAGAGTGCCTTCATGGGTATGTTTTCTCCTCTCGGATGCCTGGTGCAAGTGCGTGCGATGCGCTCGGCGTTTTTGACTTGCATCATTATAGGCAGGTTGCCTTGGTATACAAGCGCCCGCCGCACCTTAATGGCACGGCGGGCGATTTTCTACGCATGCTTCATCGTGTGGGGCGCGGGGTGCGCGTGTGGCTTGCGCGGGACGCGCGGTGCCCGTGGCTTGCGGCCGGCCCGGCGATGGATGCGTTACTGGATGCGAGTTCGGCAGTAGGGGCAGACCTTCCAGTGCGCATCGAGCGGGCGATGGCAGCTGGGGCAGACGTTGCGAACCTGGGTGTCGCACACCGGGCAGACGACGAAGTCCTTCTCGATGGGCGCGCCGCACTGCGGGCAGGTGCCGTACTGGGCAAGCTGGCGCTCGCGCAGGGCCATGTCCAGCTCCTGCTCCTCGCGGTCGGACGCGTAGGAATGCGGGCGCAGGACCAGATAGGCAATGAGGCCTACAAACGGGATGAGGGCGATGATGCCCCATGCCACGTAGGCGCTGGCGCCGCGGCGGCGAGCGTCGATGAACACATAGACGACCGACAGCACATACAGGGCGATGATAAAGCCAACGAAGGCATAGACGACGCCCATAAGCTGCGGCGACATGAGCTCGGAGATGTACTTGGACATTACGGGTACCTTTCGGAATATTAACAGTCCGGTCAAGTTTACCACGGGGTTTGTTTATATGGGACCACGGCTAGGGGCGGGGCTGGCGCGGACACAAACATCTCAATCTGTAACAGGTGGGAGCGGGATCCGGGTCTAGGTGTTACAGATCGAGACACAGGGGCCCCTCCCCGACTTAAATCTCAATCTGTAACATCTTAGGCCCCAAAACCCCTCTTACTGTTACAGATCGAGATGAACGGTGAGACCTCCGTTAAATATCTCAATCTGTAACAACTAGGGGTCATAAACCCTTCTATCTGTTACAGATCAAGACAAAGGAAAACGTCCAATCTCAATATCTCAATCTGTAACAAAAACTCGGTAAAAACAGGTCTTACCGTTACAGATTTAGACATTCGAAACCGACTGATAGGTTCATCTAAATCTGTAACATCTAGACCTCAAAACGGTCCCTAGATGTTACAGATCGAGACAGAAAATCTCTCCCTGACTTTAAATCTCAATCTGTAACACATAGGACCGATTTTCTCCTCTTACTGTTACAAATCAAGACAAACGGAGGGGCCGACTGGCAAACGTCTCGATCTGTAACATCTGGAATCCAACTCTTCTGCTTACTGTTACAGAACGAGACAAACCCCCGACACTAGGGGCGGCAGACGAGGTCACAGATGGTCCTGAGTCTCCCCTCGCCTGCCGTTGGCGGGTGTTGCGGGGCTGTTCGCCGCATTGCCGCTGCACTGAGGGCGTGCAGACCGTAGGATAGTCCTATTGACGGCCTGTCAACTCGTCTGGGAGGCACCGTGGCAGAAACGTTTGATATCGCAATTGTGGGCGCGGGCATTACCGGGTGCGCCATCGCGCGGCAGCTCGCGCGCTATGACTTGTCCATTTGCGTGGTCGAGGCGGCCAACGATATCGCCCTGGGCGCGTCGAAGGCCAACGGCGGCCTGGTGCACGCCGGCTACGATCCGGCGCCGGGCACCGTAAAGGCGCAGGTCAACGCCCGTGGCTGCGAGTTGTACGGTACGTGGGCGCAGGAGCTGGGCTTTCTGTTCTGTCGCACCGGGTCGATGGTGCTGGGCTTTAGCGACGAGGACCGCACGCATATGGAGAAGCTTCGCCAGAATGGCATAGCCAACGGCGTTCCCGAGCTGTCGATTATCGGCCCCGAGCGCATCCACGAGCTGGAACCGCGCGCGAGTGCCCTGGCCACGTGCGCGCTATGGTGCCCCTCGACTGGCTTTGTCGATCCCTTTGAGGTCGCCATTGCCGCGCTGGAGAACGCCGTCGCCAACGGCGTGACATTTATGCGGTCTGCGCCGGTGGAAGCGATTGAGGTTGCTGGCGGCGAGACTACCGACGGGGCTGTGCGCTTTACGCTGGCGACGCCCGCCGGAGAGGTGCGCTGCCGCTACCTGATCAACGCCGCGGGCAACGGCGCCGCGGACATCTCGCATATGGCGGGCGCCGAAGAGTTTCAGATGGTCTGGCGCCAGGGCAACATCGTGGTGCTGGACAAGGAGCCGCGGGCGCTCATGCCGCTCTACCCCGTTCCCATGCCGGTGTCCAAGGGCGTTATCGTCACGGGAACCGTGCACGGCAACACCGTGATTACCGCGACGGCCGCCGTGCGCGAGCCGGGCGACACGCAGACCTATGCGAGCGATGTAAACGCGCTCCTGAACGGCGCGCGCAAGCTGGTGCCCGGCCTGGAGACGCACCGCGTGGTGCGTGCGTTTGCCGGCGGGCGTCCGGTCATTCGGGGAACGAACGACTTCTTTATTGGACAGTCGGCCGTGGTGCCGGGGCTCTTCCAAGCGGCGGGCATTCAGTCCCCAGGCGTGGCGAGCGCGCCTGCCATTGCCGAGCGTATAGAACTTGTGATGCGTGAGTCGGGCGTGGAGCTGCACGAGCGGGCGGACTGGAATCCAATTCGCCGCGAGCCGGACGACTTTGACCGCGCACCGCTGGCGCGCAAGGAGGAGCTGATCGAGTCGGATCCCGCGTGGGGACAGATTGTCTGCCGCTGCGAGACGGTGCCCGAGGCCGAGATCGTGGCCGCGATTCGGCGCCGCCCGGGCGCGGTTTCGGTCGAGGGCGTCAAGCGCCGCTGCCGCGCGGGCATGGGCCGCTGTCAGAGCGGCTTTTGCCAGAGCCGCGTGGTGGCGATCCTAGCCCGCGAGCTGGGCTGCGACCCCAGCGAGGTGTTGTTGGAGGATGCCGGTTCTTGGCTGGTTGAGGGACCGCTGAAGGGGGTGCGCTAGGATGACGACGATCGATGTACGCGACGGACGCGTGGAGGCCGGAGCCGCAGATACCGTACCAACGCAGGCGTTCGACGTGGTCGTTATCGGCGGCGGACCTGCCGGCATGGCGGCCGCACTTGCCGCGCACAAGGCAGGCGCGCACGTGGTCATCGTTGAACGTGAGCAGCACCTGGGCGGCATCCTACGCCAGTGCATCCACCCCGGTTTTGGCCTTTCGCACTTTAAGCAGGAGCTTACCGGTCCCGAGTACGCGCAGCGTTTTATCGACCAGGTGCGCGCGACCGACATCGCGCTTTTCTTGGACAGCATGGTGCTTGGGATTGATTCAGGCGAGTCCACGGAAGACGCCACACTCCACACCGTCACGCTCATGAATCCCTCCGGTATGCTGCAGCTCACCGGGCGCGCGGTCGTACTTGCCATGGGCTGCCGCGAGCGCACCCGCAGCGAGATCAAGATTCCCGGCAGCCGACCTGCCGGCGTGTTTACGGCGGGCTTGGCGCAGCGATACATCAATATCGAGAACCTCAAACCCGGCTCGCGCGCCGTCATTTTGGGCTCGGGCGACATCGGGCTTATTATGGCGCGCCGCTGCACGCTCGAGGGGATTTCGGTCGAGGGCGTGTACGAGCTCATGCCGTACGCCAACGGCCTGCGCCGCAACGTCAAGAACTGTCTGGAAGACTTTGGCATTCCGCTGCACCTGTCCACCACCGTCACGCGCGTGATCGGACACGATCGCGTGGAGGCCGTAGAGGTAAGCCAGGTCAACGAGCACCTGGCGCCCATTCCGGGAACCGAGCGAGTTGTTCCGTGCGACACGCTGCTGCTTTCGGTGGGTCTGATTCCCGAGAACGAACTTTCGGTGGGTGCGGGTATTGAACTTGACCCGCGCACGCGCGGCGCCGTGGTGGACCAGAGCCTGCAGACGGGCGTGCCAGGCATCTTTGCCTGCGGCAACGTGCTGCACGTGCACGACCTGGCCGACAACGTAACGACCGAGTCCGAGAGGGCTGGCACAGCTGCAGCGGCGTGGGCGTTGGGCGGCGCCGAGGCGTGCGCTGCGGGCACGGGCTGCGAGCTCACGGTCTCCCCCGCTGGCATCGCAGGCTACGCACTGCCGGGACGCATCACGGCCGTCGGGCTCACTAAGCTCAACTTCCGCGTACGTCGGCCGGTCGATGCTGCCCGCGTGCGCATTCTGGCAGGCAACGAGGAACTGTTTGCAGGCAAGGTTCGCCCGTTTAAACCGAGCGTCATGGAAAGCTTCCCGCTACCGGCAAAGGTGATTCAGCGCGCGCTCGACCTGGGTGTTAGCGAGATTGTCCTGTCCGTCGATCCCGTTGAAGAGGCGTAGAGTCATGAGCGCGAACGCGATCGAAACGCTGCAGTTCAACTGCACCACCTGCCCATCCGAGTGCCTCTTGACCGTGGAGGTCGAGCGCAGCGCAGACGGCGCCGTGGTAGAGGTGCGCTCCGTAACCGGCAACAGCTGCCCGCGCGGTGATAAGTTCGCGCATCAAGAGCTCACCTGCCCCATGCGCGTGCTCACCACCACCGTGACCGTATCCGGCGGCGACGAGGCGCTGCTGCCTGTGCGCACGGCCGAAGCCATCCCGCTGGCACTCCACGCCCAGGCCATGGACCTCATCCGCGGCCTCGTCGTCGAGGTCCCCATCCGCATGAGCGATGTAGTCCTCCCCAACCTCCTGAACACGGGCATCGACCTCATCGCCAGCATGGACGTAGAGTAGCTAATTTGGGACGGGGCTCTTTTAGCTACCCCGCCATCCACCCCGCCCCTCCTCAATTGCGGTGAAATAGTTCCTGATTTCCGCCAAAACCCCGGCATCCAGGAACTATTCCACTGCAACTTGCCTTGGGATCGATATTTAGATTATGCCTACTTTAGTGCCATTTCAAAACTATGCCGGATTACGGGGCTGATTCGGAGACCCCCATCCATACCGGCATTTTTCGATTTGTGATACGCCGTCTACCTGCGGTTTTAATTTCGCAATTTTTCCCATGTTCAAGTAATACAGGTCCAGCCCCGTAATCCGCCATACTTTTGAAACCAGCCCATTTGGGACGGGCCTCTTATGACTCCTTTTGTCTGCATGCTTGCCGGGCCGACTATGCCAAGGAGTGTCCCGAAGTGCCGGCATAAAAGGAACGTCCCTATCTGCCGGGCTTGGGATACCATGGTGGCACCCTAGCGAAAGGATGTTTCATGGCACATGTCGATGACCAGCGTGTGGCGCGCGTGCTCGATGCGCTCGAGGCTCAGCACCCCGGCGCGCAGCTGCTCGTAAACGACCCGTGGTCGATTTATTACCTGACCGGCTTTTATGCCGATATGTTCGAGCGTTTTTGCGGCGTGCTGCTCGCGCGCGATGACGAGCCCGTGATCTTGGTCAACGCGCTGCATCAGCTGCCCGAGTATGACAATGCCCGCGTTGCTTACCACACCGATACCGATATCGTGACCGATGCCATCGCGCGCGAGATCGATCCGACCAAGCCGCTTGGCATCGATACCGTCATGCGCTCCGGCTTTTTGATGCCGCTTATGGAGCGCCGCGCCGCCAGCGAGTTTTTCCTGGGTGATTTTGCCGTGACCGCCGCGCGAACCTACAAAGACGCCGCCGAGCAGGAGCTCATGCGCATGTCCTCCGCAGCCAACGACGCCGTGATGGCCGACGCGATCAAGCTCGCCCACGAAGGCGTGACGGAACGCGAGATTGCCGACCAGATGCTCGGCCTGTATCGCAAGCACGGCTGCGAGGGCTTTAGCTTTCCGCCGATCGTGAGCTTTGGCGCCAACGCCGGCGACCCGCACCACGAGCCCGACGATACCGTGCTCAAGCGCGGCAACGTGGCGCTGTTCGACATTGGCGGACGCCATCGCAACTACTGCTCGGACATGACGCGCACGTTCTTTTGGGGCGAGCCGGACGAGGAGACCGCACGCATCTACGACATCGTTCGCCGCGCTAACGAAGCCGCCGAGGCGCTCATCGCACCGGGCATTCGCATGTGCGACCTGGACCGTGCCGCACGCGACGTGATCGAGGACGCTGGCTACGGCAAGTACTTTACGCATCGCCTGGGCCACTCGATCGGTCTTCAGGACCACGAACCGGGCGACGTCTCGCTGGTCAACGAGCAGGTCGTAGAGCCAGGCATGACGTTCTCCATCGAACCGGGCATCTACCTCCCCGGCCGCACCGGCGTCCGCATCGAGGACTTGGCCCTGGTCACCGAGTCCGGCGTCGAGATTCTCAACGCCTACCCCCACGATCCAGTCCGCCTAGACTAGCCTGGTCCCCAAGCCCCCAAACTAAGTTGCGGTGGAATAGTTCCTGGATGGGCCGCTAGAACCCAAAAACAGGAACTATTTCACCGCAACTGCTGAGGGGATGGGTTAGCGCAAGAGGCCGGCTACTTCGCCGGCTAGGGTGATGGTGCCGGCGGCAACGAAGGACTCGCCTGCGGCATCGAAAGCCGCGAGGGCCTCGGATACGCTGGGGTACACGCCCGCGAGCTTGTCGGCGTCCACCAGGGAGGCAAGCTCCTGTGCGGGCAAGGCGCGATCGGAATCGGTCTGGGTTACGACCACGCGGGGGAACGCCGGAACCAGAACGTCAACGATACCCGCCACGTCCTTATCGGCCAGCGCGGCACACAACAGCGTGGGGCGATTCTCCACGCACGGATCGATCTCGTCCAGCGCGCTCACAAAGTTCTCGCAGCTCTGAGGGTTATGGCAGGCGTCGATCAGCTTGAGTGGATCGGTCCCCAGCACGTCAAAACGACCCGGCGTGGGGCAACCCATAAGCGATGCATCCAACGCATCGTGATCGAGCTCGCGACCCAGATACCCCTCGCAAAGCATAATCGCGCACGCGGCATTCTGCGGCTGATAGGCCGGCTTGACCATGCTCGACGTATAGATGGCACGCGGCGTAGTACAGCTAAACTCCACGGTATCGCCTACATGCGCCGGTACCTTGGTCGTGGAATGGCTCACAACCAGCGGCACCACACCGCACTCGCGGCAGCGCGTATCCATTACGCGCTGAACGCTCGGCTCATGCGTGCCCTCGCCCAAAACAACCAATCGCCCAGGCTTAATAACCGCAGCCTTCTCCCCCGCAATGGCCTCGAGCGTATCGCCCAAAATACGTGTGTGATCGAGCCCAATACCCGTAATGGCGACGGCCACGGGATCAGTCGCACTCGTAGCATCCCAGCGTCCGCCCATGCCAACCTCAAGCACGGCAACATCCACGCGAGCCTCGGCAAACACCACAAGTGCAGCAGCCGTCAAAAGGTCAAACGGCGTGATGGTATAGGCGCGCTCCCCCGCCGACACACGACGGGCATTCACTCGATGCCCCGCCTCAACAGCGGCCGAAACGCCACGGGCGAATGCCTCATCGCTCACGACGCATCCATCGACTTCCATGCGCTCGGGATAGCGTACCAGCTGTGGCGACGTATACAGCGCGGTCTTGAGCCCCTCACCACGAAGAATGGCAGCCGAAAAACGCGTAGTCGAAGTCTTGCCATTGGTACCGGCGACCTGAATGCAATCGAAATACTCGTCCGGACGTCCCAGCTCATCAAGCATATCGACAACCGTCTCAAGCAGAGGACCAGCATCCCCAGAAATCCGTCCCGTATCGGCAGCAAGCCCCACAGCCTCACCAAACGAAAGCAAATCAAACTCAAAAGGAACGGTATACAAGCCGGAACGCTTAGGCATTTTTAGAACCGCCATTCATAGAAAAATAAAACAGTATAGGTTGAGGATAGTCAGCGAAAACGCCTCTGATGAGCCAAGGTGCCGTGAAACAAGGGCGCATAGGGCTTATGCCCATGCGCCCGAAGTTGAACGGCAGATTGGCCATCAGAGGCGTTTGCAGCGTCGAGTCAGCCGCCGTTCGTTAGAACGGCGGAATAGGTGTCCGCAGCGGAGAGCAAAGCGTCGGGACGTGTCCCCCAGTACCGCCTACGAGAAGTCAGCAACCTGAGCAGTCAGCGCCGCAAGGATCTCCTTGAGCTCAGCTGCACGGTCCCTCTTCTTCTGGACCACCGCAGGCGCGGCCTTGGCCACAAAGCCCTCGTTGGACAGCGTCTTCTCGCAGCCAGCGAGCTCCTTCTGCGCCGCGGCGATCTCCTTCTCCAGGCGTGCCTTCTCGGCCGAAAGGTCAACCTTGCCCTCGAGCACCACAAAGACCTCGACGCCGCTATCGACCACGGCAATGCTCGCAGCCGGCTTCTCAACGTCGGTACCCATGACCAGCGAAGCGGTGTTCGCCAGCGGCTCGATGGTCGAACGCAGGCTCTCAAGCTTCTCGATGTCCTCGGCGCCGGCGCGCACGACCACGTCGAGCTCGGCCTTGGGGCTCAAGCGATAACGCGAACGCGTGGCGCGGGCGGCGGAAACGACGGTACGGCACAGCTCAAACGCGCGCTCGGCGGGCTCGTCAACGTACTTGGCGTAGTCGGCGGGCTCGGGCCACTTGGCAATCATGAGCGCCTCGGCGCGGTTCACGTTACCCTCGGCGTCCAGATCGAGCACGCTCGCCGGCATGTTGTCCCAGATCTCCTCGGTGACAAACGGCATAAGCGGGTGCATCAGGCGAATGGAGGTGTCGAGCACAAAGATCAGGTTGCGCTGCGCCTGCAGACGACCCTCGCCCTTCAGGCGGGACTTGGTGACCTCGACGTACCAGTCGCAGACCTCGTTCCAGAAGAACTGCTGCACGCCGCGGGCCATGTCGCCAAAGGTGTAGTTCTCGATGCCCTCGGTGACCATCTTGACAGCCTTGGCCAGGCGGCTGAACATCCAGGCGTCGGCCGGCGTCTCAACGACGGGCTCGCCGGGCGTGTAGCCCTCCATGTTCATAAGCAGGAAGCGGCTGGCGTTCCAGATCTTGGTCACAAAGCTCTTGGCCTGCTCGGTGCGCGGGCTGTCGATGAGCTTCTTGGTCTTCTTATCGATGTTCGCGTCGAACTTGACGTCCTGGTTGTTAGTGCACAGCGTGAGCAGGTTGTAACGCATGGCGTCAGCACCGTACATACCGATGAGGTCCATGGGGTCAACGCCGTTGCCCTTGGACTTGGACATGCGGCTGCCGTCCTTGGCAAGGATCGTCGGGTAGATGACGACGTCCTTAAACGGCACCTCGTCCAGGAAGTACAGCGAGCTCATGACCATGCGGGCGACCCACAGCGCGATGATGTCGCGCGCAGTGACCAGCGCCGTCGTGGGGTGATGCCCCTCGAGCAGCTCCGGCTTTTGCGGCCAGCCCTGCGTGGCGAAGGTCCACAGCTGCGAGCTGAACCAGGTGTCCAGCACGTTCTCGTCCTGATGCACGTGATGACCGCCGCACTTGGGGCACACGTCGGTGTCCTCGGTGAGGGCGTCCTCCCAGCCGCAGTCCTCGCAGTAGAACACGGGAATGCGGTGGCCCCACCACAGCTGGCGGCTGATGCACCAGTCCTTGAGGTTCTCCATCCAGGTGGTGTAGGTCTGCGTCCAGCGCGCGGGGTGGAAGGTGACCTTGCCGGAGTTAACGGCGTCGAGTGCCGGCCCCTTGAGCTTGTCGACGGCCACAAACCACTGCTCGGACAGCCACGGCTCCAGCGCGGAGTCGCAACGGTAGCAGTGCATGACGGAGTGGTCGAGCTCTTCGACGTGGTCGAGCAGGTCGTGCTCCTCGAACCACTTGATGACCGCCTCGCGGCACTCGTCGCGGTTCATGCCGGTGAACTCGCCATAGCCCTCGACGACCACCGCGTGCTCGTCGAAGATGTTGATCTGCGGCAGATCGTGGGCCTGACCCATGGCGTAATCGTTGGGGTCGTGGGCCGGGGTAACCTTGACAAAGCCGGAACCGAAGTTGGCGTCGACATGCCAATCCTCAAAGATGGGGATCTCGCGGTCGACGATGGGGAGCTTGACGGTCTTGCCCACGAAGGCGGCCTTCTCGGGGTCCTTCGGGGAGACGGCAACGCCCGTGTCGCCGAGCATGGTCTCGGGGCGCGTGGTGGCGACGACGATGTAGTCCTGGCCGTTGACCGGCTCGGTCAGCGGGTAGCGCAGGTGCCACAGGTGGCCCTTCTCGTCCTTATACTCGGCCTCGTCGTCCGAGATGGCGGTGGTGCAGTTGGGGCACCAGTTGACGATGCGCTTGCCGCGATAGATCAGGCCGTCATGGTACCAGTCACAGAAGACCTTACGCACAGCCTGGGCGTAATCCTCGTCCATGGTGAAGCGCTCGTTGTCGAAGTCGACGGAGCAGCCCATGCGCTTGATTTGCTCGACGATGATGCCGCCGTACTCGTGGGTCCAGTCCCAGCAAGCGTCGACAAACTTATCGCGGCCAATCTCCAGGCGGCTGATGCCCTCGCTCTTGAGCTTCTTGTCGACCTTGGTCTGTGTGGCGATACCGGCGTGGTCGGTGCCCAGCACCCAGCGCGTGGACTTGCCGCGCATGCGGGCCATACGGATGATGGCGTCCTGGATGGAGTCGTCGGTGGCGTGACCCATGTGGAGCTTGCCGGTCACGTTGGGAGGCGGAATGGTGACGGTGCAGTCGCCCACGCCCTCACGGCGCTTGTAGTAGCCGCCGTCGAGCCACTTCTGCAGGATCGCCGGCTCGTTGGTCGACGGATCGTAGTTCTTGGGCATTTCTTCCATATATCTCTCCCTGTCCCGCCGGCGCGTCCGCCTGCTTGGTTTTCGCTCGGTCAGGTCCTGGCTCGCACGAAGAGCACATTAAGTGCTCTTCGGCTCGTGCGGAATCTACGAAAACCAAGCAGGCGGACGCGCCTTAGGTATCGATTACTTCAGTCTGATATGACTTCGCTGAGGCTTAAACAAACACACAGAATAACACAGGTAGTTGGGTGTTTTGCGTATATATAAAATAGCCTCCGACCGCGGATGGTCGGAGGCTATTTGCAAGCACGTTTTTGGCAGGTTTACCCGTAGATGCGTTGGGGCTGTTCTTCGCCCTTAACCGCCGCTTCGGTCACGATGACCTTGGCGACACCCTCCTCGCTGGGGAGGTCGAACATCGTCTGCTGAAGCACGTCCTCGCAGATGGCGCGCAGGCCGCGGGCGCCGGTCTTGCGGGCAAGCGCCATGCGGGCGATCTCGTGCAGGGCCGCGTCCTCAAACTCAAGATCGACGTCCTCGAGCTGGAACATCTTACGGTACTGGCGCACCACGGCATTCTTTGGCTCGGTCAGGATCGACACCAGGTCGTCCTCGTCGAGCGCCTGCGTCTGGGTAACGACGGGCGTACGTCCCACGAACTCGGGGATCATGCCGAATGCATTGAGGTCCTGCGGGAGTACCTGGCGCAGCAGGTCGTTCTCGTCGACCGAGGTGGGGCCGGCGATCTCGGAGTTAAAGCCCACGCCCTTGTTGCCAACGCGATCGGCGATGATCTTATCCAGACCCACAAAGGCACCGCCGCAGATAAACAGGATGTTGGTCGTGTCGATCTGCAACAGTTCCTGCTGGGGATGCTTGCGGCCGCCGGTGGGCGGAACGCTGGCCACCGTGCCCTCAAGAATCTTAAGCAGCGCCTGCTGAACGCCCTCGCCCGAGACATCGCGGGTAATGGAGAGGTTCTCGGCCTTGCGGGCGATCTTGTCAATCTCATCCACGTAGATAATGCCCACCTGAGCGCGCTCAATGTCGCCATCGGCAGCGTTGATGAGCTTGAGAAGGATGTTCTCCACGTCCTCGCCCACATAGCCGGCCTCGGTGAGCGCGGTGGCATCGGCGATGGCAAACGGCACCTCGAGGATGCGCGCGAGCGTCTGGGCCAACAAGGTCTTGCCGGTACCGGTGGGACCGAGCAGCAGGATGTTGGACTTGGCAAGCTCTACCTCGTCCATATCGTCGTCAAACTGCGAGCCCATGCCGCCGTCAAAGGCAGACACCGCGGCGCCACCCTCGATCACGCGGCGATAGTGGTTGTACACGGCCACCGACATGGCGCGTTTGGCGTCTTCCTGGCCCATAACGTAGGCCGAAAGCTCGGCATAGATCTCGTGCGGTGTCGGAACGTGCGTAATGACCTGGCGGGCGTCGTCCTCGAGCTCAAATCCCTCGGCCTCGGGATCCACAGCAGGCTGAGATGCGGCCTGGCCGTGGTCGTTGAGAAAGCCAGGCAGTTTGCCGTTGCGGGCAGCGTCCATAAAGTCCGAAGCCAGCGACTCCTCAAGGATCTCGGAGCAGGCGGCAACGCACTCGTCGCAGATAAAGATGTTGGTCGGGCCCTTTACGAGGCGACGGACCTGACCCTGCTCTTTTCCGCAGAAGGAGCAGCGGATGGGGTTGCCGTTCTCGTCAAAGTTGTCCTGCATGTTTCCTGCCATCCTAGGCGTCCTTTGCGGCGAGATCGCGCGAGGTGACGATACGGTCGATCAGACCGTAGTCGAGGGCCTCGGCAGCCGTGAGGTAGTTGTCGCGCTCGGTATCGGCCTGGACCTTCTCGATGGGCTGGCCCGAGGCGTCGGACAGGATCTGGTTGAGCTCGCGGCGAGTCTTCTTGATCTCCTCGGCCACGATCTCGATCTCGGTCTGCTGGCCCTGGGCACCGCCGCTGGGCTGGTGAATCATGACCTTGGAGTGCGGTAGGCAGAAGCGCTTGCCCTTAGCGCCGGCCGAAAGCAGTACGGCGGCCATAGACGCGGCCATACCGACGCAGATGGTGGAGACCTGCGGCTTGATGAAGTTCATGGTGTCCAGAATCGCCAGGCCGGAGTAGACCTCGCCGCCGGGCGAATTGATGTAGAGCGAGATATCCTTCTCGGCATCCTGGCTCTCAAGATGCAGCAACTGGGCAACGACCAGGTTGGCGCTAACGGAATTGATCTCCTCGCCCAAGAAGATGATGCGGTCGTTGAGCAGGCGCGAATAGATATCGTAGCTGCGCTCGCCGCGCGGCGTCTGCTCGATAACGTATGGCACGAGGGCGGAATCGAACTTAGCGATCATACGCATCTCCATTTCTCTCTTGCGGACCAAATTGGTTCTAGATAAACGTACGGTGCCCGCATGCTATGCATTGGCTGGCACCGTACGAAGCAACCGGATAACCGGTGTATAACTTTACCCCATCACGGGCGCATGCATGCGCTCGCGGGCAAGGTGGCGAGAATTACTCGGCGTCCTTGGCGGTCTCGTCGACCTCGGTCACCTTGGCGTTCTCGACCAGGTGATCGACGGCCTTGGAGCGACGGATGGACTCGCGGACGGCAGGCATGCGGCCATCGGCGATGAACTCGGCCTTGGAAGCCTCGACGTCCTTGACGCCGGCCTTCTCGAACTCGGCGTTGATGTCGTCCTCGGTGACCTCGATCTTAAGTTCGCGGGCAAGGGCGTCGAGAGCCAGGGACTCACGGGCAACGTCGTTAGCCTGCTTGTGCAGGTCGCCGATGAACTGCTCCATGGTCAGGCCGGAAGCGGGCAGCCAGGTGTCGAGCGTCATGCCACGGGCAGCGAGGTTGGACAGGAAGTTCTGGCCAAGCTCCTCAAAGACGGACTGCTCGTAGTCGGCGTCCATCTCGTCGAGCTGCAGGCGCTCGGCGAGAGCGGAGACGCAACGGTTCTCCTTCTCGGCCGGGAGGCGGGAAGCCTTGTCCTGCTCGATCTCGATCTTGATGGCGTCGCGCATGGCGTCGATGCTGTCGAAGCCAAAGTCGGACTTGACGAGCTCGTCGGTGAGCTCGGGGGTGTTGCGGACCTTGATGCCCTTGACGGTGACCTCGACGGTGTGGGTCTCGGCCTCCTCGCCCTCCTCGGCCTCGTCGGTCCAGGTGACGGACTTGACGTCGTCAACGTTGGCGCCGATCAGGGCCTCGTTGAACTCCTTGGGGTTGCTGTCGCTACCGGCGATGAGCATGCGGCCCTCGGCGGCAAAGTTGTCGGCGTTCTCGACGGCCTTGAGGTCGACGGTGACGTAGTCCTCGGCCTCGACGGCGCGACCCTCGACGTCCTCGAAGGTGGCACGGTAGTTGAGGAGCATCTCAACCTGGTTGTTGATCTCGGACTCGGTGACCTCCGCAGGGGGCATCTCGATCTCGACGGCGTCGAAGGAGGAGAGCTCGGCAGCAGGACGCAGGGAGAACTCGACGGTGTAGGTGTAGTCCTCGTGATCCTTGGCGAGGTCGAGCTCCTTGTAGTCACCGTTCTTGGTGGGGACGATGTCCAGCTCGTTAAGGACGGCGGGCTCGTTGGCGGCGATCAGGTCGTTGGTGGCCTGAGCGAGGGTAGCCTCGGCGCCAAGAGCGGAGTCGATGACCGGACGGGGAGCCTTGCCGGCACGGAAGCCCGGGAAGCGGTACTTCTTGGCGGTGTCCTTGTAGGCCTTCTTGATCGCGGCGTCGACGTCGGCGGCCGGGATGGTGACCGTAGCGGTGAGCTTGGCGTCCTTGACGTCAGAAGCGGTGATGTTCAACACGTTCCTCCTCATACTGCCCAGCTTATCTGAGGTGCTGGTACCTTTATGCAACAAAGTGTCGCGACGGCGAAAGCCGACGCAGGTGCGTTGGTGCGGGCGAAAGGACTCGAACCTTCACGGGAATCCCACCAGAACCTAAATCTGGCGCGTCTACCAATTCCGCCACGCCCGCATGAGCGCACAGACTAGGAATGATAGCAGATACGAGCGGCAAGCGCACGCACACCTTTTACAGGCTCACGACCTCACCACGAGTGCAAAAGGCGGGACGAGTTGCCCCGCCCCGCCAATTACGACTTGTTCGCCGACCCGCTACTCCCCCAGCAGGGCCTTCTCGGGCGTGATCGGCAGCGAGCGCACCTGATGGCCGGTGGCGTGCGCCACGGCCGAGGCCACGGCGGCGAGCGGCGTGTTGATGACGACTTCGCCGATCGACTTGGCGCCAAACGGGCCCGTCGGCTCGTAGCTCGGCTCAAAGGCCACGCGAATGCTGCCGATATCCAGGCGCGTGGGCAGCTTGTAGCTCATAAAGTTGCCGGTGCGCAGGCGGCCGCGGTCGTCATGCTCGACGATCTCGTAGAGCGCGTGACCGATGCCCTGGGCAATGCCGCCCTCGGCCTGAACGCGCGCGAGCGCCTCGTTGATCACGGTGCCACAGTCAACGGCGGCGGCGTAATCCACCACGGTCACCTTGCCGGTGGCCTTGTCGACCTCGACCTCGGCAATGCCGGCCATAAACGGCGGGGGCGAAACGGGCAGGCAGGCAGAGGCATGCAAGGTCAGCGCGTCGCCGCCATCGATGTTCTTGACGCACAGGTTGGCAAAGTCGCGCAGCGTGAGGTAGCGGTTCTGCTCACGCGCGGCACGCTCATCGGACAGACGCACGTACTGGCCGTCGAAGACCACGTCGGCGGCGTCCACGTCCCACATCTGGGCGGCCTTGGCGCAAATCTTCTCACGCAGCTCGGTCGCGGCGTTCTTGGCGGCCAAGCCCGTCACGTACGTACCCGAGCTCGCGTACGAGCCGGCGTCGAACGGCGATACATCGGTATCCACGCCGCGCACCACAATCAGCGAGCTCTCCACGCCCAGCTCCTCGGCGGCAATTTGCGCCAGGATCGTGTCGACGCCCATGCCGTTGTCGGTGGCGCCGGTGCCGATGGTAATGAAGCCGTCCTCTTCCAGGCGCATGTCGATGCCGGCGATGTCCACGTTGGAGATGCCCGAGCCCTGCATGGTGAGCGCGCAGCCCAGGGCGCGCACGCGGTCGCCCAGGTCGACGGCCAGCGGCTTGTCGCGCCAACCGATCATGTCCATCGCGCGCAGCAGGCAGCGGTCGAGCGCGCAGGCGTTGAGCTTCTCGTTGTAGTACTGCGGCATGACCTCGCCCTCGCGCACGATGTTCTTAAGGCGCAGGTCGGCGGGGTCCATGTGCAGCATGTCGGCGAGCTCGTTGACGGCGCTCTCCACGGCAAACTGGCCCTGGGTGGCACCGTAGCCTCGATACGCGCCGCCGCGGTTGGTGTTGGTGTAGACGGCGTCCCAGCTAAAGCGGCTCGCTTTCACGTGGTTATAGATGGGCAGGCTCTTGTGGCCCGAGAGGCCGATCGTCGTGGTGGCGTGCTCGCCGTACGCGCCGGCGTTGGACAGCGTGTGCAGATCGATGGCCGTGATGGTGCCGTCGTTCATGGCGCCCAGCTTAACGGTCATCTGCATCTGGTGGCGCGAGTTGCCCGCGGTGATGGTCTCCTCGCGGGTGTAGCAGCAGTAGCTCGGACGGCCGGTCTGCTGGGTGACGAACGCCACGAAGATCTCGCAGCAGCCCGTCTGCTTGGAGCCAAAGCCGCCGCCGATGCGCGGCTTAATGACCTGCACCTGCGACTGCGGAATGTCGAGTGACTGCGCGACCATGCGGCGCACGTGGAAGGGCACCTGCGTAGAGGTGGTCACCGAGATGCGGCCGAAGGCGTCGGTCGTCGCGAAGGCGCGGAAGGTTTCCATGGGCGCGGTCTGCGTGGCCTGGCTGGTGTAGGTGCGCTCAAAGACGATGTCGCTCTGGGCGAAGGCCTCGTCCAGATCGCCGTAATCGCTGGTACCGCTGCACACCAGGTTGCGCGGGACGTCGCCGCCCTGCGGGAACATAAAGGTCACGTCGCCCTCGGGGTGGACCACGATGTCGTTATCGAGCGCCTGGGTAAAGTCGAGCAGGGGCTCAAGCACCTCATAGTCGACCTTGATGAGCTTGAGCGCCTTGTCGGCAGCCTCCTCGGTCTCGGCGGCGA
Organism: uncultured bacterium; assembly: GCA_905215505.1. Lineage (GTDB taxonomy): Bacteria > Actinomycetota > Coriobacteriia > Coriobacteriales > Coriobacteriaceae > Collinsella. The sequence goes on along the minus strand of CAJMPU010000007.1, from coordinate 80,721 downwards.
CGATCGCCACCTCCTCGTTTTGATAGCGCACGAGGTTCTCGAGAATCAGGCGGTCGTAGGGCGAAGGCTGCGGATAGCTCTGACCGGCGATGGTAAAGCGGCGCTGAGGCACGTCCTCGTAGGTGTAGACGCCCACGACGCCCGGCACCTTCAGCGCACGCGAGGTGTCGATGGAGCGGATCTTGGCGCGCGCATACGGGCTGCGCTTGAGCTTAACGATGAGCGCGCCGGCGGGCACCATATCGCCGGTGTAGACCGGACGACCCTCGAGCAGGGCCTTCGAGTCCTTCTTGGGCTGCTTGTGGGTGATCTGCTTGTAGGTGACGCCGTCAGAGCTCGTGTCGTTGACCGGCAGCTCGGACATCTCAAAGCCCACCTGTACGCCGGACTCGTTAAGGAAGCGGACGATGGCGCGCAGCTGGCTCTCGTAGCCGCTGCAGCGGCAGAGGTTGCCGGCGAGCTGGCGCGAGAGCTCCTCGCGCGTGGCGACGAGGCTCGGGTCCTCCTTGGCGGCGCGGGCAAGCGCCAGCACGTTCATGATGAGGCCGGGAGCGCAAAAACCGCACTGCTCGGCACCTTCGGCAGCCATCGCACGGGCGAGCGCCTCGGACTCGGCTTTGAGGCCTTCGAGCGTGGTGACGGAGCGGCCCTCGACGCGCGCGGCGGGAACCGAGCAGCTCAGCACCGGGTCGCCGTCGAGCCACACCGTGCACAGACCGCAGTTGGTGGTCTCGCAGGCGCAGCGCACCGACGCGCAACCCTGCTCGCGCAGCAGCGCAAAGAGCATGGTGTCGGGGGCAATCTGAACCTTGACCTTGCGGCCGTTGAGCGTAAAGGAAAGATCGATGAGTTTGGCAGCCATTAGCGCACCTCGCTAGAATCGACGCCGGGCACGCGGCGGCAGGAATACTCGTCCGTGGCATATTTGGGGACCTGAACGGTCTCGAGCTCGCGGGAAAGCGCGGCCGAAAGCTCGATGCCGGCGGCGCGGCGCACGGCCTGAATCGCCAACGGTGCCGAGATGCGGCGGCGGTACTCGGCCGAGCCCCACATGTTGGTGCCGTAGCTCAGGGCACGCACGGATGCGGCAAGGGCGCGCAGCTCGTCCTCGGAAGGCTGCTCGCCGGTGATGCCGCATGCCTCGCCCTGCAGCAGGGTCGCGCGCAGCGGGCGGGCACCCACGGTGACATGCCAGGAGCCGTCCCACCAGGCGGCGGTGACATTTAAGGAGGGGAAGTCGGTCGCGGCCTTGCGCACGGCCTCGTAGCTCGCACGGTAATCGTGCTTAACGACCACGACGTGCTCGATCACGTCGCGCACATAGCCCATGTCCACGAACTCGGCGAGCGGCACGCGGCCGGCCCCCGTCAGCTCAACATACGAATCGAGCGCCAGGAACGCCGAGAGCACGTCCGAGAAACCAAAGCGACCGTAAATGCTGCCGCCCACCGTGGCGGTGTTACGCAGCTGCACGCCCACGATATCGTGAACGGCGAACTCAAAGACATGGTTGACAAGCGCGTTGAGCTCGGCATGGCGCTCGAGCTGGCGCAGGGTGCACATGGCACCGATGCGAAACTCGGTCTCGGTCTCCTCGATCTGATCGAGTCCACAGGCCGAAAGGTCAATCGCCGTCGCCACGCGACGCGAACCCAGGCGCATCCAGATGCCACCGCCCACAATCTTGTTGTTGCGGTTTTTCTGCAAGAGCTCATAGGCTTCGGCCGCGTTTCCAACACGGACGTAGGTACCGAACTTGAGCACGTTCTCCCCCATCTCTCCACTTGTCCAGTACCTCTAAGTGTACCAAACGAGGGCGCACGACCCTCACCACCATAGAAAAAGGCTCCCGGCCGATATGGTCGGGAGCCTTAGGCGCATCAGCTGGTGCTGTGCGGAGCTATGTCGAGCAAAGGATTAGCAGACGCCCTGGGCGAGCATGGCGTCGGCGACCTTCAGGAAGCCGGCGATGTTGGCGCCCATGACAAAGTTGCCCTCCTGGCCATACTCCTTGGCGGTGTCGTCCACGTTGTGGAACATGCCGCGCATGAGCTGCTCGAGCTTGCCGTCGACCTCCTCGAAGGTCCAGGACAGGTGCTCGGCGTTCTGGCTCATCTCCAGGCCGGACACGAGCACGCCGCCGGCGTTGGCAGCCTTGCCGGGCATAAAGGCGACGCCGTTCTCCTGGAAGTAGGTCGTGGCCTCGATGGTCGTGGGCATGTTCGCACCCTCGCCGACCACCTTGCAGCCATTGGCGACGAGCGCCTGGGCGTCCTCGAGCAGCAGCGTGTTCTCGCGAGCGCAGGGCAGCGCGATGTCGCAGGGCAGCTGCCACACGCCGCGGCCGTCGCCCTCGTGCCACACGGCGTTGGGCTTCTCGTCAACGTACATAGCGAGCGTGACGCCCTTGTCGTGGCCAGAGCGCTTCTTGTTGTAGACATGCTCGAGCACGGTGTAGTCGATGCCGTCGGGATCCTCGACCCAGCCATGGGTGTCGGAGCAGGCGAGCACCTTGCCGCCGAGCTGGGCGACCTTCTGGACCGCGTAGATGGCGACGTTACCGGAGCCGTGAACGACGACGTTCTTGCCCTCGAAGGAGTCGCCGCGGCTCTTGAGGTACTCGTCCACAAAGTAGACCAGACCGTAGCCGGTGGCCTCGGTACGGGCGAGCGAGCCGCCAAAGGAGAGGCCCTTGCCGGTGAGAACGCCGGTCCACTCGTTGGTCAGGCGCTTGTACTGACCGAACAGGTAGGCAACCTCGCGGCCGCCAACGCCCAGGTCGCCGGCGGGAACGTCGGTATTGGGGCCAATGTGGCGATAGAGTTCGGTCATGAAGGACTGGCAGAAGTGCATGATCTCGTTGTTGGACTTGCCCTTGGGGTCAAAGTCGGAGCCGCCCTTGCCGCCGCCCATGGGAAGGGTGGTCAGGCTGTTCTTGAGGATCTGCTCCAGGCCCAGGAACTTGAGCATGCCCAGGGTGACCGTCGGGTTAAAGCGCAGGCCGCCCTTGTAGGGTCCAATGGCAGAGTTGAACTCGACACGATAGCCGCGGTTGACCTGAACCTTGCCCCGGTCATCGACCCAGGGGACACGGAACATAACGATGCGCTCGGGCTCGACGAGGCGCTCAAGCAGGGCGGCCTCCTCGTACTCGGGATGGGCGTCGAGCGCCGGCTGGATGGTGCCGAGGATCTCGGTCGCGGCCTGGATGAACTCAGGCTGCTCGGGATAGCGGGCCTTGAGCTCGTCGAGAACTTTCTGCGTGTAGCTCATGCTTCCTCCAATTGATGGAAAAGAAAGGTGTCGTTCGCGGCGCCCCATGCGCCGCGAGCTTTATCGAGTATGGATAATATCGCACTGTTGCGGCAAAGTTACGAATAAGACCGCGGGCGGATGTTTCATTTTGATTACGATGCAGGTAGAAGCGTTTTTGAACAGCTGACGTACAAATTGCGTGTTTCGAAGCTGTTTCGTCCACGTGGTCCATACCACCACAAAGAGGACAGGCACCTTTGTGGCGGTTGGCAGGATGCGTTGGCGGGAACGTATGTGAATCGAACACATCCAAGACGTTTTGCACGCCTCACAACGGTTTTGAGGACCGCGGGGCCCACCGGAGCCCATCCGTTCCCAAACGTGGCGGTATTTTACCAAACGCGCAGTGTCGCGCCACGAAAACGGCCCATCTACTACGTTTAACCAGCAAGGGTAAACCATACCCACTTTTTCGTAACATCGGCAAGTCATCTACCTGCGGTTTTGTTTTTGCGGTTTTTGAAATGGTCGAGGGTAGTCACTTAAACGTAGTAGATAGGCCGGTTTTGTGGCGAGCGGCGATTCGGAGCCCTAGCGCAGGGATCTGAGACCGCCGGCCTCCTTGTTGAGCGTCGTAAAACGCACCGCATCCAGGTGCTCCAAGATGCTAATGGCTCGTTTGCGCGACACGCCTAAGGCCTCGCGCAGCACACTCGTCGTGGCAACGCCGCCAGCAGCCTCGATAGCCGCGGCGACGACCTCACGTGCATGGGCCTCGGCGGCGGCAGACAAGGCAACGTCGCGTTCGATCTTAACGATCGCGCGGTTGAGCGAAAGCTCGCGCAGGGCACGCGTCATGGTGTCGCGATCGAGCTGCAGACGCTCACCCACCTCGGGCAGTGTCGCCGCACCGAGACCCGCCTCGTCGAGGGCGGCCACGATGCGCTGGCTCGCCTCGCGCACCACACGTATCGCCGCAGCGGCAGAGTGCGGGTCGAACACCTCGGCACCGTCGACGGTGCACACGCCGCGCGCACAGCCCTCGAGAACGAGCGCGGACGCAATGTCTTCGCCCGCTGTCGGCCAGGCGGCATGCGCGACCTCGCCCGGCGTGAAACCCGTCTGCTTGGGCGCGGCCCCGTGCATGGCGGCCAACGTGACGGAGAGCGTGGCGAGGGCGGCATCGAGCACAGCGGGGGCGGCATAGAGCTCCTCGGTCGAGCGCTCGGCATGAAGCGCCACGGCGTCACCCGAGGAAACCGCCCCGTGCAGGAGCGCAGCCGCCTCGGCACCCGAAAGATCGAGAGCACGGGCTGCGGCCGCGGCAGGCACAGGCAGGCGCTGCAGCCCCAACCATGCGGCAACGGCGGCGGCGCGGTCGTCGGCATCCAGGGCCCCGAGCAGCGCGCACTCGCCCGCGGAGAGGACGCGCGAGCGGCGGCACCGCGAAAGAAGAACACGACCGCCGCCGATAAGCACCACCGGCGAGAACGCGAGCACAATGAGGCCGTCGCCTGATCGCACGGGAAGGCGCTCCTCCAGACGGACCTGCACGATGCGGGTCTCGCCAGCCTCAATGGGTCCCTCACCCTCCATGAGCATGACACGGCCAAGGACCTCCGCCGTACCCGCCATCACATGAACGCGCGTACCGGACTCGAAGGGCGCGGGCTTGGTGCCCTCGCGCCCCAGATACGTGAAGCGGGCGATGAGTCTGAGCGTCAAGCCCTCGGCACCAGACCCGCAGAGGACCTCGCCACGCGGAAGGTCGCCCGCACCGTCGCCCACGATGTTGAGCGCCGCGCGCTGTCCGGGCAACGCCCGAGGAGTATCACCATGCACCTGAATCGCGCGCACGCGGCAGCGCACGCCCGCGGGACATGAGACGAGCTCGTCGCCCACCGCTACGGGGGCATCGTGAAGCGTGCCCGTGACGACCGTCCCGGATCCCTTGATGGTGAAGCAGCGGTCGATGGGCAGGCGCGGGGCCAGACCGGGGCGCACCGGGCGGGATGCGGTATCGGCCAGGAAAGAGTCGATGGCGGCATCGAGGGCAAGGCGAACGTCCTCGATGCCCACGCCCGTGCGCGAGGAAACAGGCACCACGGGCGCATCGGCAAAGACGGTATCGCTGAGGAAGTCCATCACGTCGAGCTCGGCGAGCTCCGCCGTCTCGTCATCGGCCAGATCGCGCATCGTGAGCGCCACCACGAGGTGCCTCACGCCCAACAGCTCCAACACGTACACGTGCTCTCGCGTCTGCGGCATCACGCCCTCAACGGCAGAAACCACCAGCAACGCAACGCCCACGCCGGTGGCACCCTGTACCATCGCGCGCAGGTAGTGCGCATGCCCGGGCACGTCGACCAGGCCGACAAGCTTGCCGCTGGGAAGCTCGAGCTCGCCAAAGCCGAGCTCCGTAGTCATGCCTCGGCGGCGTTCGACCTCCAGACGGTCGGGATTTTTGCCGGTCAGCGCCTCGATAAGGGCCGACTTTCCGTGGTCGACGTGTCCTGCTGTTCCAACGACAACGGGACATTCGACAAGCTCACGCGCAGTCATCGACGCAAACCTGCCCGCACGGCATCCGCCAACGCAGACGCACACAGGTCAAGGTCGGTGTCGCGCAAAAGCGTGCGAACGTCAAAAAGCACCTGGTCGTGCCGCACGCGCGTCACAACCGGCGTATCGGGCTCCTGTACCATAGCGCGCTTTAGGCCATCGGCGGATAGACGCCCATCGACGGGACAGACGGCAACGCAAAATGTAGGGAGCTCGACAGTCGGCAGCGATCCGCCGCCGGGAGTAGAGGCGCCCTCGACAACCTGCAGCTCCACGGCCTCCTCGCACTGAGCCTCGCGAAGCTTGCGCAGCATGCGGTCGTGCAGGCGCTTGGCCTGGCGCTCGAGCGGAGCCGGCGCGCCGGAAAGCATGTTGAGTACCGGGATCTCCCGATGCGCCGCATCGGGACCGGTCACATACAGTCGCAAAGTGGCCTCGAGCGCCGCGAGCGTGAGCTTGCCAGGGCGAAGCGCGCGCATAAGAGGATGCGAGGCACAGGCGGCGATTGCCTGGGCGCTGCCGAGAATAATGCCTGCCTGCGAGGCACCGAGCAGCTTGTCACCCGAGCACGAGACGACGTCAACGCCGGCGCAAAGCGAGGCGGACGTGGGCTTCTCCCCCGCATCGGCGAGCACCCCGTCTGCAAGCAAAGCGCCCGAGCCCTGATCCTCGTACAGCAACAGCCCGTGCTCATGCGCCAGCGCGGAAAGCTCCGCCGCGGAAACCTCCTCGTGGAAGCCCTCGATACGGTAATTAGAAGGATGAACTTTCAAGATCATCGCCGTGTTGGGCGTAATGGCGCTTCGATAATCGTCCAGATGTGTGCGGTTGGTAGAGCCAACCTCGACAAGCTTGGCACCCGAAGCCGCCATGATGTCGGGGATGCGGAAGCTGCCGCCCACCTCGACAAGCTCGCCGCGGCTCACGATGACCTCTTTGCCAGCCGCGTGCGCGGCAAGCACCAACAGCACCGCGGCGGCATTGTTGTTGACAACTAAGGCGTCCTGCGCCCCCGTGAGCGTGCGCAGCAGACGCGCGGCATGCTCTTTGCGGCCCCCGCGAGCGCAGGTTGAGACGTCATACTCAAGCGTGCTGTAGCCTCGGGCGACATCGGTCACCGCCTGCACCGCCGCGGGAGCGAGCGGAGCGCGGCCCAGATTGGTGTGAATCACAACGCCCGTCGCGTTGACGGCAGGGCGCAGGGTCGGCAGCGACAGGCGATGGGTCCGCTGCTCAATTGCCAAGGCGAGCTCGCGCTCGTTCCTTGCAGGGGCGCCGGAGCGAATCGCCGCGCGCTCGGCATCGAGCTCGGCGTCAATCGCCTCGCGTACCATCGTGTCGCCTGCATCGCCAGCAGCCTTCATGACCGGCCACTCGGCAAGCAGCTCGTGAACGGCGGGAATGGAACGCAGGCGGCCGCGCACCTCGGCAGACATGGATTCGCAGTCGCTCATGAAAAGCCTTTCGACATGTTCAATAAAAAGCTGGTCCCCCGCGATCGTCATCGGGCAAAAAAATACCGGCGCGCACGCAAAAGGGACAGGTCCATTATGGCAGCTCGTGACAAGACGTCGAAGCGCCTCGTCCAAAACCTGCCAAATAAACCTGTCCCTCTTTGGTCGGTTATGGCTTGGGTCCTTAGGCCTCCCTGTTGGCGTAGATAAACCAGTAGCCCAGCGCCACGATCAGGGCGCCACCCACGATATTGCCCAGCGTGGCGACCGTAAGGTTGAGCGCCAACCCGGCAGCATTGAGGGCATCGGCGCCGGCGACATCGGCTCCATAGCCGCAGGAGTGCATCAAAATGCCCATAGGCAAAAAGTACATGTTGGCAACGCAGTGCTCAAAACCGCAGGCCACAAAGGCGGCAATGGGCAGCAGAATGCCCACGACCTTATCGACCACGGTCTTGCCGGCGGTACCGATCCATACGGCCAGGCACACAAAGATGTTGCACAGAATGCCGCGGAAGAAGATGGTGACGGCGCCGATCGTAACCTTACCGGCGGCGACACTCACCATGGTGTTGGCGACGGCCTCGCCGTTGAGTTTGTAAATGGCTGCCATGTAAATCAAAAAGACAACGAACAGGGCGCCGGCAAAGTTGCCGATCCACACAATAGCCCAAGCCTTGAGCATCTGGACGAGCGTGATCTTTTTGCTCTTAAGCGCGCAGACCATAAGCGAGTTGCCGGTAAACAGTTCCGCGCCGCAAATGAGCACGAGCACCAGTCCCAGGCAAAAAGCAAGACCGCCCACGAAGCGCTGGGCGCCCCAGCAAAGCGTGGGATCGCTCAGAAAGACCGTGAAGAACAGGCCGCCGAAGGCGATGAACGCGCCGGCGAACATGGCGAGCAAAAAGGCCTTCGAGACCGGCAGGTTGGCCTTGGTAACGCCTGCGGCCTCGGTCTTCGCCTCGATCGCGGCGGGCGCCAGGCAATCGGAGGTGGGGTATTCTGCCTTACTCTGTGCCATGGAAATCACTTCTTTCTTACGATTCGGGACAAACGCTCCTGGTTCATTTGCCCTGCGAGGTCGGACGGTATAAAAATAAACGCGAGCCAAATTAGCATATTGGCCTGCGATTATATAGCTTGGAGCGGGCGACGGGAAGTCCAAGGATTTGCTTCGCTGCGGGCCTTCGGCCCTTGCGTGCTGCGCTGGAAAATGCTCACGCATTTTCTCAGCACCGCACCCTGGCGGGTTCGATTCCCGTCGCCCGGCGCGTAAACGAAAACAGCTCTGATCCCCAAAGGAAACCAAAGCTGTTAAAACAATTCTTATGGAGCGGGCGACGGGAATCGAACCCGCGTCATCAGCTTGGAAGGCTGGGGTTCTACCATTGAACTACGCCCGCAAGATATGGTCGGGACGACAGGATTTGAACCTGCGACATCCTGCTCCCAAAGCAGGCGCGCTACCAAACTGCGCCACGTCCCGAAGGTGTTGAGCAGCTAAGGTCTAAACCTTGCGTGTCCCAAAGCGAAGGAAATTATAGGGGAGACTCCCCGCCTGTGCAAGCGACGATACCCTAGCTCCTCGAATGTGCGACAAACCGGCTATGGAGCAGGCCGATCGCAAGCGCCACAACGGCAACCGGCGCCCACGAGGCTCCAATATCAGCCAGCGGCAGCGCATCGAACGGCAGCCACGCACCCGCAAAGAACGCGTCGCGAACCGAGGTGATCACGCTCTGCACCGCGACAACGCCGCCGACCCAAACCCACACCTGCGGATGCGCGTCGCAAAAGCCGTGCACCAGGCCCATCAGTACCAGCACGATGGCAACGGGATACAAGGCGTTGAGCATGGGCACCGAGAACATAAGAATCACGTCGAGGCCCACGTTGGAGAGCACGCACGAAAACGCTGCGAACACAAAGGCGAGAACCGCAAAGGGACGGCGCATGGCCTCCTCAGAGGCCTCCGCTCCCCCTTCGACCACATACGTCTCGCAGAAGTAACGCGAGCAGCAGCTGATGAGGCCGATGCACACGTTCATGCAGGCGAGGAAGAAGATGGCGAAGACCACGACCGTGCCGGCAAGCCCAAAATGCATGGAGGCCGAACGGGCGAGGATGGCGGCGCCGTTGGTAGCGTCGGGCATCACGGTGCCGAGCTGCATACCGGCAAGTCCCAAGCCGCAGTAGATGATGGCCATGAGCACGCCGGCGATCACGCCGGAGCGCGAAATCTCGAAGGCCACGCGCTTGTCATCGGTAACGCCCAGCTCGTGGATAGTCTCGGCGATGATGATGCCAAAGGCGAGCGAGGCGAGCAGGTCCATGGTCTGGTAGCCGGTCAAAAAGCCCTGCACGGCAGCACCGGCATTATAGGGAGCCTGCGGCGCGGCAGCAGGGCCCAGCGGCGAAACCACGGCTGCGCCCACGACCAACACGATAAGGGCGATGAGCGCGGGGCCCGTAATGCGGCCGAGCACGCGCGTGATGACGCCGGGACGCAGCGTGAGCGCAAATGCGACCACGAAGAAGGCGACGGCGAAGACCAAGCGCGCGGTGCCATGCGAGACGCCCTCGGGCAGCAGCGGCACCAGCATCTCGAAGGCTGTGGAGCTCGTACGCGGAATGGCCAGACACGGGCCGATAGCCAGATACACCGCCGCGACAAAGAACTCGCCAAACTTGGGGTGCACGCGGCCGGCAAGCTCGCGCGCCGTTCCGGCAAGCGCCACGGCGATAAAGCCCATGACGGGCAGGCCAATGGCGGCAATGAGAAATCCAAGCATGGCGACCGGCGTGGCAGAACCTGCCTGCAGCGCCAGCAGCGGCGGAATAATGAGGTTGCCGGCGCCAAAGAGCATCGAGAACAGGGCGATGCCGACAGTGAGGACATGGTCGGAGCGCAGGCCGCGGGAAGCGGATGAGGCCATGGGACCACCTTTCGAGTCGAGACAAAAACGGGACGGGCAAAAGACCCGTCCCGCAAGTATATACGCTTTAGCAGACTAAATCGCGCAGAGCGTCAATCGCGGTGTCGACTTCCTCGTCCGTGTTGAAATACCCAAACGAGAAGCGAACGACACCCTGGCGCTCGGTCCCCAGTGCGCGGTGCATGAGCGGAGCGCAGTGGGCGCCGGGGCGCGTCGCAATCCCCCACCCTTGCATGAGCGCGTCCGAGACCTCGGCCGAATCGATATCGCCCACGTTAAGCGAAACGATCGCCGAGCGCACGGGCTGGTCAAACGCACCGTAGAGCGCAATGCCGGGAATGTCGCGAACGCCGGCGAGGAAGCGCTCGGCAAGCGCACGTTCGCGTGCCGCAATCGCCTCTACCCCGCCCTGGGCCTCGATAACGTCGAGGCCGGCGGAAAGGCCGGCGATACCGTGACCGTTGAGCGTGCCCGCCTCAAGACGCGTGGGCCACTCTTGCGGCTGCAGCGCATCGAAGCTGCGCACGCCCGTGCCACCCATGGCCCAAGGAGCCACGTCAATGCCTTCCGCCACGGCTAGGCCACCGGTCCCCTGCGGGCCCATGAGCCCCTTGTGGCCGGTAAAGCACACCACGTCGAGCCCCATGACCTGCATATCGATATGCGCCGTGCCGGCAGACTGCGAGGCATCGACGATCACAAGCGCGCCGGCCGCATGGGCCATGGCAGCCACGCGTGCAATGTCGACCGCGTTGCCGGTCACATTGGAGGCGTGTGTCACCACCACGGCACGCGTGCCCGGCGTGACCAGCTGCTCGAGCTCGTCGTAGTCGAGCACGCCGTTCGCGTCGCAGCCCGCATGCTCAACAGTCACGCCCTGCTCTGCCGCCAGGCGGTTGAGCGGACGCAGCACGGAGTTGTGTTCGAGCACCGTCGTGACCACACGATCGCCGGGGCGCACCACGCCGTTGATGGCGGTGTTGAGCGCCGCCGTGGAGTTGGGCGTAAAACAAATATGGTCCACCCGCGGGCAGCCCAGCAAGCGCGCAAGCTTGGTGCGGCAGCTGTGGATGGTGCGCGCCGCGTCGAGCGCACCCGACGTGGCGCCTCGCCCAGCATTGCCGAGCGAGCACATCGCCTGCACCACGGCATCGATGACCGCCTGAGGTTTGTGCATGGTCGTCGCCGCGTTATCCAGGTAGATCATCGCACGACCTCCCACATATCGATCACAGTAAAGCCCTCGGTGGGAACGTCCGCCGCGGCAAGCTCGCTTCGCAGCAGTGGTTCATTTTCAGGCAGGGCTTTCCATGCCAGGCCGCAGCCGGCAGCAACCTCTCCGGGTACGGGAATCGTTCGCCCGGGAAGGCCACGCTCACGGCACAGAGACTCGCAGCCCATGGCGGCCGCCGTGGTGGGAAACGTGATGACAAGCGCCGGGCGCTTTTCTCTCATGGCAATCCCACCCAGGCGCTACGGACGCACGACGCGGCCGGCCTGCTCCATCTTTTCGACGATCACGTACATGTTCGTGACATCGCCCACGGCAAGCTGGTCCTTAATGCCAAAGTGGTCGAGGCAGGTGCCGCAGGTAAGGATCTCGACACCCTGCTCGGCCAGGCCCTTGAGGTCGTCAAGCACCGGCGACCCCTCGACGGTGAGTTTGGCGCCGCCGTTGTAGAAGAGCATCGTGGCGGGCAGCTCCTCCTGCTGCGTCACGGCAAAGATAAAGGCCTTCATGAGCTTGTGGCCCAGCTCATCGTCGCCGCGACCCATGCAATCGGTGTAGACGGCCACGACCAGCTTGCCCTTGCCGGCGCTGGCGTCGCAGAAAGCGGCGCCGTCCTGCTCAGGATCGGCCACGGCAACGGCGCCGGCGGTCGCCACGATCACGTGCCACTCGGCATCGGCGACCTTCTCGACCGAGGCCGTGCAGCCCTTTTCCTGTGCCATCTTGGAGATGTTCTTGACGGCCGTCTCGTTGTCGACCGAGGTCACGACAACACCCTCGCCATCAAGCTGCTTCAGAGCTTTGAGCGTCTTGACGACGGGCAGCGGGCAGGCATCGCCCATGGCATTGACTTCAATTTTGGTAGACATAGCAAATCCTTTCAAAAGGGACCGCCCAGAACAGTAGACGGTCGCATAAACGGTTTTCCTTAATGCACAACGTGAACGGCAGGACCACCCGGCACCGCCTCGCACACGCGGCCGATTGTGGCGGCAACGCGACCTTCGGCATGCAGGCGGCGGGCGAGCTCATCCACATCGGCAGCAGGCGCTGCGATGAGCAGGCCGCCCGAGGTCTGCGGATCGTACAGCGCATCCAGCATTCCCGGCTCCAGGTCATCGTCGGCCGCCACGCGCGGGCCAAAGAAATCCTGGTTGCGGTAGGCGCCGACAGGGATAATGCCCAGACGCGCCATATTGAGCACCTGGTCAAAGAGCGGCACCGCCCCCGACGCGAGCTCAATCTGCACGCCCGAGCCCTCGGCCATCTCGCACGCATGCCCGATCAGGCCAAAGCCCGTGACATCGGTGCAGCCGTGAAGCTCGAGTCCCTCGGCCAGGCGAATCGGGGCCTCGTTGAGGGTGCGCATCGAGTCAAACATGGCTGCGGCCTCGTCCTGCTCGATGAGCACGCCCTTAATGGCCGTGGTGATAATGCCCGAGCCGATCGCCTTGGTCAGCAGTAGGACATCGCCCACGCGCGCACCGCTGTTGGCGAGCATGCGGTCGAGCGCGACAAAGCCACTCACGGACAGGCCGTACTTGGGCTCGTCGTCGTTGATGGTGTGGCCGCCCGCGATGGTGCAGCCAGCCTCGACGCACTTGTCGGCGCCACCCGCCAGAATCTCACCTGCGACCTCGACGCCCAGGCAACTGGGAATGCACAGCAGGTTCATGGCATGGCTCGGTCGTCCACCCATGGCATAAATGTCCGACAGCGAGTTGGCCGCCGCGATCTGACCAAACAGGAACGGGTCGTCGACCATCGGCGGGAAGAAGTCGACGGACTGCACGAGGCCCAGGTTTTCGCCAACACGAAAAACACTCGCATCGTCGGAGGTATCGAACCCCACGAGCAGGTTGTCGTTATGCACATTGGGTAAGTCGCCCAGGACCTGGGCGAGGGCTCCAGGAGCCAACTTAGCGGCTCAACCGCTCGCGGCAGTCATAGACGTGAGCTTAATCTGATCGTCAGCCATCGATACCTCCTCTCATCGGTCAATCATTTCCTCCCAGTATACGCATGAATGCAGGCCCACGGCCGATGCATTAATCGAGCGCCTGTGCGCGAATCGCCGCGCCGATGGCACCGGCAAAGCGAGCCTGGGGCGAGGTGGTCACCGGCGACCCCAGCAGCTCGCCCAACCGCTCCACCACGAAGGCGTTCTCGCACAGGCCACCGGTCAGGTAGTACGGGGCGCCCGCGGCCTGCCCGGCCATGGTCGCCACGCGCGAGACCACGCTGTCGATCACGCCACGTGCGATGTTCTCGCGCGGCTCACCGCGACCGATCAGGCTAATGACCTCACTTTCGGCAAACACCGTGCACATGCTGGAAATCTTGGTAGGCTCGCCGGAACGCGCCAGGTCGGCCATCTGCTGTTGAGAAATACCTAGGCGGTCGGCCATGATCTCCAAAAAGCGCCCCGTGCCGGCAGCGCACTTGTCGTTCATGGCAAACTTGGCCACGCGGCCATTTTTAAGCTGAATGACCTTGGTGTCCTGGCCGCCCACGTCAATCACCGTGCCGCGATCGCCAAACAGACGCACGGCACCGGCGCCGTGGCAGGTAATCTCGGTCACAACCTTGTGGGCGTATGGCACAGCCACGCGCCCGTAACCCGTGGCCACCACACGCGCAGAATCGGATGCAACGTCAAAGCCCGCCGCCGCGAGCGCCTCGCGCAACCTATCGGCGGCATCGACCGAGGAGAACCCGGTTGGCTGCACGCACGTCCACGCCACCGAACCCTCACCATCGACCACAGCAGCCTTAGCCGCCGTAGACCCGATATCGATCCCGATCCCTATCATGGCTCTCTCCTAATCGGCAAACTAATCAAACGATCAGACACCACTGCAACAACGGCCCTCTGGCGTCTGAGGTGCCCGAGATTCCGAGCGACAAGCCCGACGAAGCGTACTCAAGGTACGCGAGGAGGGTTGGAGCCGGAAGGTCGGGTGCCTCAGACGTCAGAGGGTCTCGATAAAGGCGGCGATACGGGTCTCGATCTGGCCCATGTCACCGTTGCTGTAGTCGGTCTCGATCTTCATATACGGAATACCCGCGCCCTCGACAGCCTCCTGCATGCGCGCACTCTCCACGTTAAAGGTGTGGCACGCCTGGAGCACGCTCTCCACTACGCCATCGACGTGATACTTCTCGCACATGGCCAGCGTGTTTTCCATACGACCATCGTTGGGCGTCATGACCGAGCAGTTGATATCCAGGTAGCGGTCGGCGATGACGCGAAGGATGTCGGGAGCCTCCGGGTCGATCATCATGGCCGCCGTGCGCTCGCCCGAGCAGTCGTCCATGCACACGACCACACCGCCGTTGGACTCGATGGTGCGACCGATCTTGTTGATCACGCCGCCCACCGGGCAGCCGGTGATCAGAATGCGCTTGGCATCCGCCGCGACCGGGCGCTCGCCCGCGTCGTAGGCCTCGCGCAGCTTGGCGACCTTTTGCACCAGCTGCTGCGTATAGGCCTCGATATCAAAGCTAAACGTACCGGCAAACATGGTGCTCATCAGGTCGACGCCGCTCATGGCCGCCGGCTGGTTGGCCTGCAGTGCAAACATCTCGAGCTGGGCCGCACGCAAGCGGTTGCGACGACGGACGGCAGCGCGCAGGTCATCGTCGGTAATCGTGATGCCGTAGAAGCCCTCGAGCTCCTCCTTGAGCAGGCGGCACTCCTCGTACCAGCCTTCACGCTCGTAGGCACGATCGCGACCCTGCGGAAGATGCAGAATGTGCGTGCGCTTGAGCTCGTTGAGCAGTTCGTACATCTTCTTCTTGCCGTCGCAGGTGGTCTCGCCGATGATCATGTCGCTAAAGTACGTAAACGGGCACTTTTGCGAATAGGCAAAACCATACGTAGACTTGATGAGCGGGCACAGGTTTGCCGGCAGCACCTTCTCGGCCTCGGGAATCACCTCGTCGGACGTACCACACAGAGCCACGCTCGAGGCGCCCGCGGCATCGATAATCTCGAGCGGCGTATAGCTGCACAAAAAGCCGACCAGGCGATTACCCGCCTGCTTATAATCCTTGACGCGAATAAACGCCGCCTTGCGTTGCTCGTTGAACTCCTCAAACGTGGACGGCAACGGCTGCTCAATATTATCCGACATATAACTCCTTAACAAACCTTTTAACCAACCAAGGAAACGGCTTTCCCAGGTGCCCGAGGTTGCCGTGAAAGAGGAGCGTCGCGTACTTTGGTACGCAAGCGACGGTTTGAACAGCAAGATCGGGTGCCTGGGGAAGCCGCCGGGACGAATAGTCCTAAATGGTTTCCAAGAAAGCCTCAATCCTGGTTTGCAGTTGGCCTGCATCCTCGCCGGCGTAGTCGGTCGTGATGTGCATAAATGGAATGCCTGCCTCCTCGGCGGCCTTCTCCACGGCAAACGACTCCATCTCGTAGAGCGTGCAGAACTGCAGGGCCACGTCGACGATGCCGTCGGCGTGCAGGTCCTTGGCCATCTGGACAATGTCCTTCATACGCTGGTCGTTGGGCGTAAAGACGGCGCAGTTGATCTTAAAGTAGCGCTCGGCGATGGCATCGAGCATCTCGTCAACCGTCTCACCGGACTCGTCGACCAGGTCCTTGTAATAGCGCGAACCCGTGCAGGACTCCTCGCCTACCACAACGCCGCCGGCCTTCTCGATGAGGTTGAACAGCTTCCAGTTGGGCACGGCCATGGGCGTGCCGGTGTACAGGATGCGCTTGGTCCCCTTGGGCGCCACGCCCTCGCCGGCCTCGACACGCTGCTCGCACTCAGCCGCCATATCGTTGATGGCCCCGGTCAGACGCGGCGTGTCGTCCATAAAGGCGGCCTGAACGGTCAGCAGGCTGTCGAGACCGCTGATGGGCGCTGGGTCGGCAGCGCGCGTGGCAGCGAGGCGCTGCAGGGCACGGCGCTTCTCATTGACGGCGTGGATGGCGGCTTTCAGACGCTCAGGCGTAATCGTGACGCCACACTCTTCCTCGATCTTGGCGGCGAGCTTCTTGACCTCGGCCTTCCAGGTCACAAGCGTCGACTCGTCGTGTACGTTGGGAATATCCATGACGTACATGTTCTTTTGCGTGGCAAAGAACTCGTAGGCTTTCTTCTTGCCGTCGCAGGTGTTCTCGCCTACCACCAAGTCACTCGACTCAATGTAGGGGCAGACCTCGCCCAGCTTAAAGCCGGCAAAGCTCTTGATGAGCGGACAAGTGTTGCGCGGCAAGTGCTCCTCGACCTTGTCGGTCGCCCAATCGGCACCCGAGCACAGACCCACGGGGATGCCGTCGCAGGCGAGCACAATCTCCTCGGGCACGTAGACGCAGAAGCTGCCCACGATCTTGGTGGCCTCGCCGGCCTCCTTCTTGTCGAGCATCTCCTTAATACGACCGCTGTGGATGTTGGTGGCGACAAAATCCAGGTAGGACGTGGACTTGGGGCGATTGTTCTGCGTCAGGAACATATCGCCGTACATCTGGCCCACGGCGCCCAGCAGCATGTCGTGGTCGGCAAGATTCATGCCGAGGCTCTCCCACATCGGATGGAAATCAAATTCTTCAGCCATAACGGTTCCCCTCTCGAACCAAAAACGGATAACAGCGGTATCGATGCACGACGGGCGGCGATTGCCCGACCGTGCTCAAACCCGGAATTTTAGGGAACCTGCTTTGCGGTCGATTATTTAGTTGTGCGTCGTCTCTCCCGGAGCCGTGAACATACCTGCTCATATGCGGCTCCGAGCCATATATAGGGCACGCGCGGCAACGCGGCGAATGTATGTCGTCTGCGGCATGTGCGCACCCTCCTTTACAAGTTGAGGTCAACTATACCAACGGTCATCGACCATGCGAACACCGTTGACATTCGTACGACAGCGTCGTGTGCCGTCGTTTAATAAATAATTATCTTGATTGATAAGAGTTTGTCATTCCTCATTCGGCGAACGGCAAAAACAAAGCCGCCGAGGCTTATATTCCCCGACGGCATTACCCGGCGCTATCGACAAACCAAATGGATCCTGCTGGCATCAAAATGCATGCGCAGCGTCTCGCCTGCTTGCGGCAGCTCGTCGACAGGCATGCGCACTTTGTTGACCTTCCACTGCAGGCGCGTCGGCGCGTCGGCGCGCGGCACGTCCAGCAGCACCAGGCGCTCAAAACGTGAATCGCTCACGCGGGCCACATGCAGGTCGTAGCTGTTGCGACCCCGCTCAGCACGGTTGTCCACATGGAAGTAGCTCGCACGAATACCCAGGTACGCCACGTTATCGGGAACCTCACGGCCCACGTTGAAGGTCATGCCCCAGTCGAGGGCCTCAACTTCTTCGTCGCCGATCTTGCGCGCGCGGCTCGTATTCTTGCAGCCCGTCAGGCGCAGCGCAGCCAAGGTTTGCGGCCGGCGGACCACGTCCTCGACGGAGCCGATCTCCTCCATATGCCCGTCGTGCATCACACAAATGCGCTCGCACAGACGGCACGCTTCGTCGATGTCGTGGCTCACGTAGAGCACGGTACGGTTGCACACATCGAACAGGTCGAGCATGTTCTGTTCGAGCGCGCTCTTAAGATAGGAATCGAGCGCGCTCATGGGCTCGTCGAACATAAAAATGCCCGGATGCGCCGCCACCATGCGCGCAAGCGCCACGCGTTGCTGCTGACCGCCCGAGAGGCGCGCGGGGTAGCGGTCGGCAAAATCGGCCAGACCGAAAATGCCCAGATAGCGCTCGGCGAGCTTTTTGCGCGCGGCGGCGTCACCCGCATCCTTAACACCGGCGCATACGTTATCGGCCACCGTCATGTTGGGAAACAGCTGATAGTTCTGGAACAGCAGGGCGCATTTTCGCTCCTGGGGCGACAGGTTGATACCCGCCGCCGAGTCAAAAAAGGTCACGCCGTTGACGACGATCTCGCCCTCGTCGGGTGTCTCCACGCCGGCAATGCAGCGCAACGTGCAGCTCTTGCCGCAACCCGAGGCGCCCAGCAGCGCCACACGCTCCTCGCCGGCATCGAGCTGAATGTCGAGGGTAAAGCCCGGATAGCGCTTTTTGATATCCAGAACGAGCGACATGGCTTATCGACCTCCCTGCGGTGCTGCGTCATCGCGCATGAGCTCGGCCAGCGCCTCGCGATCGATACGCAGCGCATCGCCGCCCACTGGGTCGAGCGAATCGATCTGGCTACCCAGCTGCTTGGCCTGCTTGCGCTCCGCGTGGGACAGGCCGCGCTCGCGGTACTTTTGCGAATGCGCCGTGTACATATTGATGAACAAAATGACCAGGAAACTAAACACGATCACGACGACGACCCAAAAGAGGGCCACCGAGGTGTTGCCGCCCATCCACTCAAAGTAGATGGCGATAGGGATGGTCTGGGTAATGCCGGCGTAGTTGCCCGCAAAGAACAGGGTGCAGCCAAACTCGCCCATGGCACGCGCGAAGGCAAGCACCGCGCCGGCGGCAATCGAGGGCCAGCCAAGCGGCATCATAAGCTTGGTAAAGATGCGATGCTCAGACCATCCCAGGGTTCGCGCGGCATCGAGCATCTGCGTGTCGAGGCTCTCGAAGGCTCCGAGTGCCGTGCGGTAGACCAGCGGAAACGACACAACGACGGCCGAAATGACCGCCGCCGGCCACGTAAAGACAATCGAGATGCCGTGCGCGATGAGCCACTGGCCCACCCCGGTCGAGCGGCCAAATAGCATGAGGAGCAGAAAGCCGCAGACCGTGGGCGGCAGCACCATAGGAATCGTAAAGACCGAGTCGAGCAGGCCCTTGATGCGACTCGAGGTACCCATAGTCTTCCACGCGGCGAACAGGCCCAGCGCAAAGGAAATCAGCAGGGCAAGGCCGCTCGTTTTTATGGACACCCAAAGCGGGCGATAGTCGATGTCGCCCAAAAAGGAGGCCAGAGAGGTCAAGGGACCCTGCTCATCCCGCAACACGACAGACGATGCTTCTACCATTTGAGCGCTATCAAGCCAACGCGCGCCGCCCTTGGCATCACCCGAGGCCGATGCAATCACCACATAGCGGTCCCCATCCGCACCACGCACATCAAAGCCATAGGTATACCCGCCGGCATTAAACGTTGTTTCCGCCGTGACATACCAAGGAAGATCCACGTCCCCAAGCTGCGCACCTCCCATGCAGTTTGCGCTGTCGAGCTCACAGACGAGGGCCTTGAGACCCGATACGCACTCGTTATCCTGCGGATCCAATTCATACTTCTCGACCGCCCTGGGCGATATCCACACCACAACGCGATCGGCAGCAGGCGCCACCACAAGGTCCACGTCCTCGTCAACGGGAAACCGGTAGCCCTCAGGCTGGCCCTCCATGGCACGAGCGGTCCCCTTGGCCAACCGCTCAAAACCCTCGATCCCATAGGAAAGCCCATGAGCGGTCGCAGCAACCTGGGCCCCGTCCTCAGCGACCCCAGCAAACGCAAATCCCGGCACCCAGCAAAGCGCGAAGGTCAAAGCACAGGCGACAAGCATGCGGAATCTATTAAGCACGAAAAGCTCCAAGCGAATACAAGGACGGAGTGAAACACAAAACGATGGAATTATCGCGCCAAGCCGCACTACTCGGAAAGCTCAAAGCCGTACTTAGCCCAAATCTTCTGAGCCTTCTTGTTGGTCAGACAGAAGTCGATAAACGCCTTGGCCTCGTCGGCGTGCTCGGAGCTCTCGGCAACGGCGCCCGGGTACACGATGGGCTTGTGCGAATCCTCGGGGCACACGAAGGCCTCCTCGATGCCGCCATAGCGGAAGATATCGGAGCTGTAAACAAAACCGGCCACGCAGTCGCCCGTAGAGACGTAAGACGCAGCGGTGCCGACCTTGTCGGCCAGGGCCACCTTGTCGGCAAGCTCGGGTGCATACTCGCCGTCGTCGCCCTCGGTGCCGGTGTAGAGACCCACAGAAGCTAAGGCCTGGTTGGCGTACTTGCCGGCGGGGACGGTCTTGGCGTCGCCGATGGCGATCTTGCCGTCCAGATTCGCGACGTCGGCGATGGCCTCAATCTTGGTGTCGGAACCCTCAGCACGAATGATCACAAGGTCGTTGACGAACATATCCTCACGTGTGCCGGCATCGACGAGCTCGGCGGCCTCGGCGTCGTCCATGGTGCCCTTGGAGGCGGTGATGAGCACGTCGACCGTGGCGCCAGCACGCATCTGCTCAACGAGGTCGCCAGAAGCCTTAAACTGCGTGTCGGAAAAGGCGGTGCCAGTCTGGTCGGTGTAGAGCTTCTGAACCTCGGGCAGAGCCTTCTCGAGCGAGTTGGCAGCAAAGACCTGCAGCTCGACAGCCTTCTTGGACGAAATCTTGGCGGAGCCGGCATCGGAACCGGTCGACTCAGGCTCCTTGTTTCCGGAGCAGCCGGCAAGGCCAAGGCCGGCAGCGGCGACAGCGGAGAGTGAGACGAATCCGCGGCGAGAAACCATATCGAACATGTTCAACCCTTTCGTATCTTGTGCCCGGGTACCCCACCGCGGGCTTTATTCTGTAATTAGATTATACTTCGATGCGAATAATGATTATGAGAAATTATTCTCGTCTGAGAATATAGTTTCAAGCGTGCCTACAGAATGCCGTCCCCTTGGGTGCAAATAAAAGGCGGAGCAGCCGTTCAGGTCGCTCCGCCGCAGGTAAACCGCTTAGTTGGTATGTCCGCCGCCCGCTGTCATCTGAGCCGCATGCTCCAGCTGGTCCGCTATGGCCTCCCAGCTTTCGCGGGCGGCCTTCGTAGAACCGGGAAAGTTTACGACAAGTGTATGACCTCGTTGCATGCAAATAGCGCGCGAGAGCATGGCGCGGCGCGTCTTGGTCATCGAGTACGCACGGATCGCCTCGGCAATACCCGGCACGTCGCGATCGCAGACGGCACGCGTCGCCTCGGGCGTCACATCGCGCATCGAAAGCCCCGTGCCGCCGCAGGTGAGCACGACATGGGCGTGGCACTCATCGGCGGCTTCCACAATGGCATCACCAATCTCGCTGACGTCATCGCGCACGACCACATGTGAGGCGACCGTCCAGCCCTGTGCCTCGATAAGTTCCTCGAGTGCGGCTCCGGCCTCGTCCTGGGCAAGATCGCGCGTATCCGAGCACGTCACAATCGAAATCTTCAACTCCATAGCATTCCTCCTACAACACGGCGCCCTCGGGCAGGTCGACGCGAACAACGTCCACGACATCTCCCGCCTTGAGCTCGCACGGTCCTTCGTCAATACGCAGTAGACAGTTGGCCCGCTGCATCGTGCCGAGCAGCGCCGAATTCTGCGTCTTGGCCTCGGTCACCAACAGCTCACCGGTCTCGGGGTCGCGCAAAACCGTGGCGCGATCGAAGAAGCGTCGGTCCTGGCGCTTCTTTACGCCGTGCGTCAATATCGCCTGCTGCACGGGACGCGCACCCTCGGCAAAGCCGCGCATCTTGCGGATCGCGGGGCGGGCGAGCATCTCAAAGCCCACATACGCCGCCGCGGGATTGCCCGAAAGCCCCAAATACGGCTTGCCCCCAAGCAGGCCAAACGTGATGGCTTTGCCGGGACGCATCGAAATGCGGTCGAAGAGCACCTCGCCCTCGCGCTTGACCAGCGCCGTCACGTAGTCGTAATCGCCCGCCGAGGCACCGCCGCTCGTAATGACAAAATCGCACTCCTGCACGGCGCGATGCACCAGCTCGGCAATCGCCTGCTCATCATCGGGCGCAATGCCATAGAACACCGGGTCGGCGCCGGCATCGAGTGCCTCGGCCATCAACGCCGACGAGTTGGAGTCGCGAATCTGCCCGCGTGCCGGCAGCTCACCCGGCGCGACCAGCTCCGTGCCCAGCGAGATAATGCCCACGCGCGGAGCGGCATGGACCTTCACGCTCGCGCAACCGGCGCTTGCCAGCAGGCCAGCGCCGGCCGGGGCCACAACCTCGCCGGCGTGCATCACAACATCGCCGGCATGGGCCTCCTCGGCGGCAGAGCGAACGTTCTCCCCCACTTTAGCAGGCGCCGAAAAGCTCACGTGCGAGCCCTCGTTGCCGTCGCCGTCAAGCACCTCGACGATCTCGTATTTCACCACGGCATCGGCACCTTCGGGTACCGGCGCGCCCGTCATGATGCGGACGGTCTCGCCCGCGCCAATTGTGCCCTCAAACACATGGCCCGCGGCCTCGTGTCCGATAACGTCGAGCGTCACCGGCGCCTCGCCAGATGTCTGCGCCAAGTCCGCCGAGCGCACGGCATATCCGTCCATAGCGCTGTTGGCAAACGGCGAAATGTCGATATCGGCCACCGCGTCCTCTGCCAAGGGAAGACCGGCGGCCTGCCACACGGGAATCTCGACAACTTCGGTGCGATTCACGTGCGACAAGACGATCGCCTGTGCGTCCTCCAACGGAATGAGTTTCTCAGCCATATGCACCTCTTAATGCCACGGCGCACAACAGGAGCGCCGATTCTTTATGCTTGTCTCAGTATAATCCCCCGACGCACGACCGCGACTCGGCCTGTACCCGCAAATACACCTGTCGGTTGCAAGCCGCGAAACAGAATGGAAACCAACCCACCGGCTCGTCGCGTTTACCGCGTTTTATAATGCTCGTGTTGCAACCCAAAAGAGGAACGTATGGCTTTTACCGACAAACCCGAAAGCGCAAACGAGGCGCAGGATCATTCCCAGCCGCTCGACGACGGCGGCTTTTTCTCCCTTAATGACGTCATCATGGCAGGCAGGCAACAGCTCACCCGCTCCGAGCATCTCTTGGCTGCCGACACGCGCCGCAACGCCCGCAACCTACTCGCGAGCGCCAAGTTGCTCGCGCTCGTCGTCATCGTCTCGCTCGCCATGGGCGTTGCCGCTTGGGCGTTTTTGGCCTCGCTGAATATCGCGACCGACTATCGCGAGCACCACGCGTGGGTCTACGCATTGCTTCCCGTTGTGGGCATTGCCACCGCATGGGTGTACAAAAACCACGGCCTTGCCGCCAAACGAGGCAACAACCTGGTCATCGACTCCGCTCTGGGCACACGCCTCATCCATATGCGCATGGCCGTCCTCACCTTCGTCTGCTCCACGCTCACGCACCTAACGGGTGGATCGGCCGGTCGCGAGGGAGCCGCGGTGCAGATTGGCGGCACCATCGCCAGCAACATCTCGAGCCTCGCCCACCTCAAAAAGCATGACCACCACGACCTCATGCTCGCCGGCATCTCGTCGGCCTTTGGCGCCGTATTCGGTTCGCCCCTTGCTGGAGCTTTCTTTGGCATGGAGATGTGCTTTATCGGCAAGATCGACTACACCGCGGGCATCTACTGCCTGGTCGCCTCGTTTACCGGCTACTTTACGTCGCTTGCCTTGGGAACCGAGTACGAGGCGAATGTCATCGCCAGCGTTCCCAACATGACACCACGGACGGTTGTCATCGTTGTTATCAGCGCCATTATCTTCGGCCTGACGGCACGCCTCTTTGCCTGGTCGGTTCGAACCGTCAAAAGCCTGTACAGTCGCTTTATCACCAATTACCTCGTCCGCGCACTCATGGGCGCACTCGTGGTTTTGGCCGCCTATGCCCTCCTCGACGCCTGGAACTACGCCGGCCTTTCCACGTGGCTTTCCGGCGCCGGATTTGCAGGCAACACCACCCTGGCGGACGCAGCCATCAAGTTGGTCGTCACAGCGCTTACCCTGGGCGCGGGCTTCCAAGGCGGCGAGGTCACGCCCCTGTTTGGCATCGGTGCGGCACTCGGTGGCTGGATCGGTTGCCTTACCGGGCTTGACCCCAGTTTTCTGGCGGCCCTCGGCATGCTCGGCGTCTTCTGCGCCGGCCTCAACGTGCCCATCACCACCTGTATGATGGCCATCGATCTGTTCCACGGAACGGCCGCCGGGTTCTTTGTCATCGTGGCCTTTATCAGCTACCTAACCGGCGGACACCGCGGCGTGTACCCCGCCCAGCGCATCATCTCACCCAAGCGCCGTTCGCTTATTGTGGATGAGGGCGGTACGGTAGCGGACGCTATCGAGCGCCACAACGACCTGATAGAGTAGATGTAATAATCGCCGTGCAGCCACAATCGGGGGCAATTCGACCTGAGCGCGACCGCACTGTCATGTCACACGCCGGGAGTCGCCCCATGCACGCAACTGATTTTGGTCGCACGCTCATCATCGCCAACCCAGCCGCCCAGTCGGGTGCGGCGCGCGAAGTTGCCGAGCGCCTGCAGCGCTTTTTGGACATGACTGCACGCGCATCCCAGTTTGACCTGGTGTTGACCGAGCGTATGGGACACGCCAAGGAGCTGGCCGCGCAGGCTCAGGGCTATCGCACCGTTATCGCCCTTGGCGGCGACGGCGTGATTCACGAGGTCGTCAACGGGCTTATGACGCAAAAGGAGGACGCCCGCCCCGCTCTTGCCGTCCTGCCCGTGGGCTCCGGAAACGATTTTGCCCAGACGCTCGGCATCGACGATTTCTCCGGCAAGGATTTTGGCGCGCTGCTCACCTGCGAGCTGCAGCGTCAGGACATCGGGCGCATTCGCTCGCGGAGCCCTGCGAGCGGCAGCGGCGAGGCTACCGTTGAGTACTACGACCAGACGCTTTCGGTCGGCATCGATGCCGCTATTGGTCTGGGCACCACCGAGTTGCGCAAAAAGACCGGCTTGACGGGTGCTCCGCTCTACACCCTCTCGGGACTTGAGCAGTTTGGCCTGCGCTATCGCAACTACCCCATGACAGTCAGCTTTGACGGCACGCCCGCCGAGCGCGTGAGGGCGATCATCATGGCAATTCAGCTGGGCCCCACCTATGGCTCGGGCTATCGCATCTGTCCCGATGCCGATCCCTGCGACGGCATACTCGACGTCTGCTACGCCTGCGGCCCCGTCCCACGCGCGGTTGCCCTGCCAATGTTCCTTTCGGCCAAAGACGGCCACCATACCAAACTGCCGCCGATTCGCATGCGCCGCTGCCGCCATGCCGAGCTCACCTTTGAGGAGCCCGACTACCCCATCCAGGCCGACGGGGAGCCCGTTGTCGCCTCGCGCATCGAGGTCGACGTCCTCGGCGGCGCCCTCAACGTCTGGCGCCCCACCCACTAGCCACCCCTAAGTTGCGGTGAAATAGGGACTGTTTTGCGGCTTTAGCTGCATAAACAGTCCCTATTTCACCGCAACTTATGAAGAGATCATTCCTCCCCCACCCGGCTTGCGACGGCTGGCCTTTTTAATGGCGTTGAAGTGTTTGTCGTTGAGCCTGCGCTGGCGAGAGCGCTGAGGCACCTTGGTCTTTACGCGTCGGCGCGGTGGACGCCCGCGACGCTCAAGCTCAGCGCGCAGCTTACGCAGACAGCTCGCACGATTCTGAAACTGACTACGGCTCTCGCGCGCCGTCACGACAATCCCCGTGGGCCCATGTTTCATGCGCACAGCAGAGTCCGTCGTGTTGACGCCTTGTCCGCCCGGACCCGTCGCGCGAAACACCTGCACCTCGCAATCGCGCGCCAACTCCTCGGCCGACATCTCGGCATAGCGCGCATACTCGCGCCACCCCATCTTGTTCTCATCCATATCAACACCTCCCCTCATACAAAAAATGTGACAAAGGGACAGTCCCTTTGTCACATCGCATACCAATCGCTTGTGTTGCGCGCTTAGGCGAAGGTGATCTCGCCGGTCTCGCAGTCCATATCGGCGATACGGGCCAGGCTCTCAACGCGGAAGCCGCGCTCGCGGAGCTTATCGCCACCGCCCTGGAAGCCCTTCTCCACCGCAATGCCAATACCGGATACCTCGGCACCCGCAGCCTCGCAGATCTTGATAAGACCCTCGAGCGCGCAGCCGTTGGCCAAGAAGTCGTCGATGATCAGGACCTTGTCGCCCTCGGACAGAAAACGCTTACCAACGATGACCGGGTACTCCTTCTGCTTAGTAAAGGAGTAGATGGTCGTGGCATACTGCTCGCCGTCGAGGTTGATGGACTGTGCCTTCTTGGCAAAGACCACCGGCACGCCGCCAAAATGCTGGGCTGCGATGCAAGCCATGCCAATGCCCGAAGCCTCAATCGTCAGGATCTTGTTGATCTCGGCACCCTCGAACAGACGGGCCCACTCGGCACCCATGTGGTCGAACAGCTCAACGTCGCACTGGTGGTTGAGGAAGGCATCAACCTTAAGGACGTTACCGGCCTTTACGATGCCGTCATGGCGAATACGATCCTCAAGCTCCTGCATGGCGCAACCCCTTCTCGCGGCAACGATACCGCGCGATTAATAAACGTTGTTCGATAGTCTACCACGGACCGACCCCCGCCCGTCCCACAAGCCACATCGCACCACAAACCAGTCTTTTTGGGACGGCGCGAATCGTGGCAGACAGCCTCCCAACACGCTAATGGCGGGCGCGCATCTTCACCAAACGCACCATGGCGAGCGCAAAGCCCACGGCTGCCACGGCCATCAACACATAGAACACCGAACGAAAACCAAACAGGAACACATCCGGACGGCCCGCAACAAAACTGGTCACGGCCTCGCCCATCGCCACGCTCATCTGCCCATACAGGATATGCGACGCCGCCGTAATGCCGAGTGCCATGCCGGCGTATCGCGCCAAACTGCCCAAGCTGCCCGCAAAACCGAGTGCTTCGCGAGGAGCTGAGCCCATATACAGCGAGTTATTGGGGCTCTGGAAAATCGACGTACCGCACGACATAAACGCGACGCAACACACGATCACAGGGATAGAAGAGCGCTCGTCAAGCGTGCTTACCGCAAAGAGACCGCACACGTACACGCCTAGACCGACCGCCGTGGGTCCCTCGCAGCCAACGCGGTCCGAAACCGTACCCGAAAGCGGGCCGATAAAGGCATTCACCATCGGCAGCGCCAAAAAGAGTAGTCCAGAGATATCGGAACCAAAGCCGTGAGCGTCCTGAAAATAGAACGGCAGGATAAACTCGGATGCGCCAATACCAACGAACACGATGAGCATGCAAGCAAGGTTGATGGTGAAGGCCGAATTTGCAAAGCAGCGACGAGCAGCCTCAATCAGGGACATGGGGCGCTCGCCGGCCTCCGGCTTAACATGCGGTAGTGTATAGAGTCCCACGATAAACGAGATGACGCCAATGGGCAGGTTGATGAGGAAGATGCTCTCCCAGGGAAAGCTTGCCACCAGCATGCCGCCCAGCACGGGGCCACACATCATGCCGAGGGCCACGAAGGTCGCGAGAATACCCATGGCACGACCGCGCTCGCGCGCCGGAAACGACTCGGTGATGATACCCATGTTGTTAGCCATGGCCGCCGCGCAGCCGACGCCCTGCACAATGCGTGCCAGAATAAGAACTTCTAGCGAACTCGAAAGGCCGCAAAGCAGCGAGCCGACCGTAAAAACGATTACGCCCAGCTGGAATACGCCCACCTTGCCGCGCACGTCGCCCAAGCGGCCAAACGGCAGCATAGCCACGCATGTCGCAAGCAGGTACACCGAGCTCACCAGCTGGATGCGGTCGAGGCCCACGCCCAGCTCCTTTTGCATCACGGGCAACGCCACGGTCACGACGGTCGAATCCAGACACGACATAAACGTCATGATGAGCACGGTAAACAGAATCGCCCATTTGTTCTTGCCATGGGTATCGCCCTCAAGGGCAATGTGCTCGCGGCGCAGCTGCTCTGCAGTTTTCTCCATATCCATCCTTTCGAGTGGTGCAACGCAAAAACGGGGCCCCAATCGCCTGCGAACAGTCGCGATTGGGGTCCCGCCTACGGAATCGGAACTATATGTCACCGGAACCCCAAGAGGCTCCGTCGCTTCATACGAGAAGCTAGCCTAGCACTGCTCGAGCGCCTGCTCAAGGTCGGCAATCAGATCGGCCGTATCCTCGAGGCCGCACGACAGGCGCACCATGTCGGCGGAGATGCCACAGGCGATGAGCTCCTCATCGTTCATCTGGCGGTGTGTGGCATTAGCGGGATGCAGGCAGCAGGTGCGGGCGTCAGCCACATGCGTGGCGATCTGGGCAAGTTTAAGGCTCTTCATAAAGGTCTCGGCCGCCGCGCGACCACCGTTAAAGCCAAAGCTCACCACGCCGCAGGTACCGTTAGGCATGTACTTCTGAGCGATGTCATAGTACTTATCGCCCTCCAGGCCCGGATAGCTTACAAAGCGCACCTTGGGATGGCTCTGCAGGAACTTAGCAACGGCCAGGCCGTTCTCACAATGACGCGGCATACGCACATGCAGGCTCTCGAGCGAGCTATTCAGGAAAAACGCCGCCTGCGGGTTCTGCATGGGGCCGAGGTCGCGCATGAGCTGAGCGGTTGCCTTGGTAATGAAGGCACCCTCGCGACCGAACTTCTCGGCATAGGTCACGCCGTGATAGCTCTCGTCGGGCGTGGTGAGACCCGGGAACTTGTCTGCATGGGCCATCCAGTCAAACTGGCCGTGGTCGACGATCACGCCACCCAGGTAGGCAGCATGTCCATCCATGTACTTGGTGGTGGAGTGCGTAACGATGTCGGCGCCCCACTCAAAGGGACGGCACATCACGGGCGTCGGGAAGGTGTTGTCGACCATCAGCGGCACGCCGTGGTCATGTGCGGCCTTGGCAAAGCGCTCAATATCGAGCACGGCAAGGGCGGGGTTGGCGATCGTCTCGCCAAAGACGAGCTTGGTGTTGGGCCGGAAGGCTGCCTCCAGCTCCTCATCGGTGCAGTCGGGGGCGACAAACGTGCAAGTCACGCCCATGCGGCCCATGGTGTGGGCGAGCAGGTTATACGTACCGCCATAAATAGCAGAGCTAGCGACCACATGATCGCCGGCACCGGCCACGTTAAAGATCGCGAGGAAGTTCGCGGCCATGCCCGAACTCGTGAGCATCGCAGCGGTGCCGCCCTCCATCTCACAGATCTTGGCGGCAACGAGATCGCATGTGGGGTTCTGCAGACGACTGTAGAAGTAACCAGACTCCTCCAGGTCAAACAGCTTGCCCATGTGCTCGGACGTGTCGTACTTCCACGTGGTGGACTGGTAGATGGGCACCTGGCGCGGCTCCGCGTCGCCCGGGTGATAGCCGCCCTGAACACATGTAGTACCGATGGTCTGCTCGCTCATATCCAACTCCCTTACTTGGGTTTTGTTTTTATTCGGTTCACGATACCGCTACCCCGCACCCCTCTCAACCCATCCCGCCGATAGGTTATGGGACAAATTAATCAGGTTTATTTGTCCCAAATCTTAAGAAAGTGTTCGATGGCGAAAAACAATGAGATATGCACTGCGGTCTCGATAAGCGAATGCGCCGGCAAGGGTACCATAGGCGGGTACACCATGAACAAGGAGACAACGATGAAGCAGATCGATACCACCCAGCTCAACACTGCCGCCTGCCAGGCTCAGGCTGCCGAGTACCACGCCCGCGGCTTTAACTGCGCCCAGGCTGTCGCTTGCACGCTCGCGCCCGCTGTGGGGCTCGACCCCCAGATCGCCTTTACCCTCACCGAGGGCTTTGGCGCCGGCATGGGCGGCATGACCGAGACCTGCGGCGCCATCTCGGGCGCCGTGGCCATCATGGGCTTTGTGATGAGCGATGGTATGGAGAACCCCAAGACCAAGGGCCAGACCTACAAGCTGTCGCGCGAGATTGCCAAGCGCTTTGGCGAGAAGAACACCACGACCGTCTGCGGCACGCTCAAAGGCGTCGGATCGGACCAGGGTCCGCTCCGCAGCTGCCCCGGCTGCATCGACGACGCCGTCGACATCGCCTGCGATGTGCTAAAGCAGCTCGCCGAGTAAACGGCGACAACATAAAACGACGGCCGGCGCGCTTGGGATTCATCCAAAAGCACGCCGGCCGTCGTCGTTAGAACTCAGCAAACTCGGGAGCGCTGACCTCAATCTCCTCACGCCCCGCCATAAGCTCGCGCATCTTAACGCAAAACGGCTCCTGCTCCCCCGCCTTAAACACCAAATGAATCGTCACGGCATCCGCGTAATCGGTATCCGAAACCTTGGCATCCGAATCCTGGGCCAAACGAAGCACTTGCTCATACTGCGGATAGGCCACACGCACATCAACCGGCACGACGCTCGTCATCTCAACGATCTGCCCGGCTTCCTGAGCCGCAGCCACCGCCGTCTGCGTCGCCGCGGTATAGGCGCGTACCAAGCCACCAGGTCCCAACAACGTACCACCAAAATAGCGTGTCACTACGCAGCAAACATTTTTGAGCCCCGCACCGCGCAGCACCTCGAGCGTCGGCATACCACTCGTGCGGCTCGGTTCACCATCATCGCTCTGGCGCTCGCGTCCATCGACCAAAATCCACGCGGGAACATTGTGTCGAGCGTCATAATGACGCTTGCGAACCATCTCGATAAAGGCATTCGCCTCGTCCTCGGACTCAATATGGACCAGCTGGGCAATAAACCGGCTCTTGCGGTCCACAAACTCGCCCGAAACCTCAATATTCGATTGCAGAGTAAAATAGCTGTCCAACAAAGCCCCTCAACAAAATAAAGCGCAGCAACAAACAGCCTCAATAATACGGCAAAGGCCGTACCGATTGTCAGGGTAACAAAAATGCCAAGTGGGCCTGTAAGCCGGGTTCTGTCGTGAACGGTCATTTATCTTGTCTGCACGTTACCGTGCAGCTCCACGCACGCTACCCGAACGCGGACCGGGCCGGCCCATAGCGTTCCTATTCGCGCTTGCTCCGGATGGGGCTTGCCAAGCCGCCGTGTTGCCACGACGCTGGTGGTCTCTTACACCACCGTTTCAGCTTTTCCCTTTACGCCTTGCGACGCAGGTGGGAGTCTTCTTTTCTGCGGCGCTTTCCGTCGGATCACTCCGCCCGGCCGTTAGCCGGCATCCCGCCCTCTGGAGCCCGGACTTTCCTCACGCGTACCGCAAGCAGTACATCGCGCGACCGTCTGGCCCACTCAGCAGTGCAAGAGTGTAGCACACCGCTGCCACAGGCAACGGCACAACACAAGCGCTCGACACGATAAACCAAGAAGCGCCCATGCGCTACAATAATCCCGTCGATGGGCAACGTTGTCAGTCGAGACGCGACCGCGCTCCGCACCCCTCCGTCTACTCGGTGCGTTCCCGCCTCCTCCCCGAGGCGGGATGTCGGCTTTTTTCATGCACCGACAATTCAATAGCCTGTGGACAGCCCGGCAGCATTGCGCATCTCGGTGCCAAATGCAAAAAGGGACCCGTCCATTACGGACGGATCCCTTAAAACAAGTGATCGTCAAACCGATTTACTCGGCGTCAGTCTCCTCGTCCTTCTTCTCGGAAGGCAGCGGGGTAACCTCGATCTCGACGCCCAGAGTCTCAGCAGCGGACTTCATGGACAGGGAGATACGACGACGGTCGAGGTCGATCTCCATGACCTTGACCTGAACCTTGTCGCCCACGTGGGTGACCTGAGAAGGCTGATCGACGTGCTTGTTGGCCATCTCGGAGATGTGCACCAGGCCCTCGATGCCCTCGCCCAGATCGACGAAAGCGCCGAACGGGACAAGCTTGGTCACAGTGCCCTCGACGATAGCGCCGACGGGATACTTCTTGACCAGTGCGCGCCACGGATCCTCGGTGGTCTGCTTGAGACCCAGGGAGATGCGCTCGCGGTTGAGATCGACGTCGAGAACCTCGACCTCGACCTCCTGGCCGACCTTGACAACCTCGGAAGGATGGTTGACGTGGTTCCAGGAGAGCTCGGAGATGTGGATGAGGCCGTCGATACCGCCGAGGTCGACGAAGGCGCCGAAGTCGACGATGGAGGAAACGGTGCCCTGGAGACGCATGCCAGACTTGAGCTTGGACAGGATCTCGGAACGCTCGGCCTTACGGGACTCCTCGAGCACGACGCGACGGGAGAGGACGACGTTGTTGCGGTTGCGGTCCATCTCGATGACGCGAGCCTCGATGCGGGTGCCCATGTAGGAGGTGAGGTCCTTGACGCGACGGAGGTCGACGAGGGAAGCGGGCAGGAAGCCACGCAGGCCGATGTCGAGGATCAGGCCGCCCTTGACAACCTCGATAACCTCGCCCTCGACGTTCTCGCCGGAGTTGAACTTCTCCTCGATGCGGTTCCAAGCACGCTCGTACTCGGCACGCTTCTTGGACAGGACCAGACGACCGTCCTTGTCCTCCTTCTGGAGAACGAGGGCCTCGATGGGATCACCGAGTGCAACGATGTCTGCAGGGTTAGCGTCCTTGCGGATGGACAGCTCGCGGACCGGGATAACGCCCTCGGACTTGAATCCGATGTCAACGAGCACCTCGTCATGCTCGATCTTAACGACAGTGCCGTTAACGAGATCGCCCTCATCAAAGTCGGTAATCGTACCGTCGATGAGGTTGTTCATCTCCTCCTCGTTGACATCGTCAAGAGAGAAAATGGACGAGTTCTGAATCTCACTCAAAGGTGGACCCCTTTCGAACTACGGGGCCCCGATTGCTAGGACCTACAGAAGGGTGCGACAAGCACACAACGTTTAGGAACACTCGGGAGCCGACAGATACTAATGTGACGCTTATGCAATCACGTTCGTATAGGTTACGGGGAAATGAGTTCGATTTCAAGCGTGAACTGCGATTTTTTACTCGTGTGGAGACTTTTTCGTAATCTTATGAACACACGTCTCCGCAACTTGACGATAACCAGCCAGGCATTCGGCTTTGGGGTAAAGTATCCGGAGCCAACGATTCTAGATCGATTTTTCGAGAAAGGTGCCCGCGTGCTCAAAGCAGTCGTTTTCGATATGGACGAAACGCTTCTTAGCATCAACCTCAACGCGTTCATCCTTCGATATTTTAAGGATGTCTCTTCGATGCTCGCGGATATCGGGCGCCGCAGCCGCGGTGGCACGATGGCACGCCTCGGCACCATCCTGGTCGACCTCAACGCCAATCGCCGCAGCAGCACGGACAATCGCACCAATCTTGAGTTTTACCAAGAAGAGGTCGAGCGCCGATGCGGCATTTGCCTCTCGGACCCACTTATCTACGAGGCGTTTACCTACTACGACCGCGAAGTTCTTCCGTACAAGAATGACGAACTCATCAACGCCCATGCCATGCCGGGCGCACACGCCGCGCTTCAGACCGTACAGGACGCAGGGCTGCGCTGCGCGCTCTTTACCAACCCCAGCTTTCCGCAGGGGGCCATCGAGTGCCGCATGGGTTGGGGCGACCTGGCCGACGCCCCCTTTGAGCTCGTCACGCACATGGGAAACGCCACCCGCTGCAAGCCTGATGCCACCTACTATCTAGAGCAGCTTCAGGTGATGGGACTCGAACCGCACGAGGTCCTTATGGTGGGCAACGATCCCAAACGCGACTTCCCTAGTCCCGCCTGCGGCATTCAGACTGCCTATGTAGGCCAGGGCAAGCCCAACCGAGTCACCTGGCGCGGAACCATGGAAGGCTTCGCCCGCGACTTTAACGCCGTAGTAGAAGCCTTCTACGAACACCAAGTAGCCGACGAACTGTCCTAGCACACTCGAGTCTTGCCGATCATGATGTTGAGGATCTCGACGTCGGTATCTTTCATGCCCACACGGCCTACGTAGCCCATACTGGCGATTGTCTGCTCAACGGTATCTTGGATCAGGCCCTCGCCGGCGCGGAAGCCGCGACCCTGCATGGCCATATCATGGCCCAGAATCGCTGCATCGACGGCAGCCGAGATCTTGGCGGCACAGCTCGCCTTGGCGCCGTCGCACACGATGCCGCCCACGTTACCGAGCGTATTCGAGACCGTCGCGCCAATCTGCTCGCGCGTGCCACCGCACAGCCAGGTAATCGCAGCGCCGGCGCCGCACGCGGCGCAAATAGCACCGCAAAACGCCGAAAGCGCACCAATATAGCTCTTGATATGCACGGCGATAAGATCGGACAGCATCACGGCGCGCACCAGACGCTCGTGGTCGCAGCGCAGGTACTCGGCATACTCCATGACGGGCAGTGCGCAGGTAATGCCCTGATTGCCCGAGCCGCACACAATGGCGACCGGCAGCGCGCAACCGTTCATGCGGGCGTCGGACCCGGCGGCCGCACGGGCACGGGCACGGCAGGCGACGTCATCGGCACGAGCACCCAGCAGCGTACGACCCACCTCGGCGCCCCAAGCGTGCGCAAGGCCCTCGGCACTGATTGCGCCATTCAGCTCAATCTGACGCTCAACGGCAGCGCGGGCGCCCTCAATGTCACCGTCCTCGATAAAGTCGATGATGGAATCAATGGACATGGGCGTATCGGCGTTATCTGCCGCACGCTCGGCCACCACGCGCTCGGCGCAGGCGGCGCACTCCCCCGCCGACTTGCCGCATACCGGAATACCATCGAGCGTATGGCACGTGACATTAGTGTGGTGATCGGTAATCTCGACGACCGCGGTATGGCCCCCGGCCGTCGCAGTCACCTTGATGTAGAGGTTGGGCACACCCTCGACAAGCGACACATCGCAGTAGCCAGCGTCGGCGAGGAGCTCGGCCACGCGAGCGCGGTCTTCATCGTTAACGCTCTCGAGCACCTCGAGCGCGCTCTTAGCGTCGCCGCCCACGGCACCCAGCACGGCCGCGGCTTCAATACCGTGCATACCGCCCGAGTTGGGCACGGTCACGCTCTTAACGTTCTTGATAATGTTGCCCGAGCAGGCAACATCCATATGATCGGGTTCGCAACCGAGCGTCTGGCTCGCCAGCGCCGCTGCATAGGCAACGGCAATGGGCTCGGTGCAGCCGAGTGCACAGACAAGCTCGCGGTTCAAAACATCGCAAAACGCGGCATCACGGATGGAATCGGTAGGCATAGGTATCTCCTGCTTGCATAACGGGCTGGACTCTCAAAAAAGTTGGCTCCTTTATTTGATAACAATGCATCAAAAACCGCAACCATGGTTCCGGCGGACGGCGCTCAAGCACAAACTGGCGGCATTCATTCATGAAAAGCGGGTCTTGTTGCCTGCTAAAGCGTTTGATCAAAAAACGCCCGAGCGTTTACACAAAAGTCGCGCTATCATGCAGTCGAACGCGGTAAACACCTTTAGCATTTGCGCCGCACAGACCAGAGAGGAACCATCTATGAAGATCGGTATCGGTAACGACCACGCCGCCGTCGAGCTCAAGAACATCATTTCCGAGCACCTGAAGGAGCGCGGCTGCGAGGTCGTGAACTTTGGCACCGACACCTCCGAGAGCTTTGACTACCCCATCGCCGGCTACAAGGTGGGTAAGGCCGTTGCCAACGGCGACGTCGACCTGGGCATCCTGATCTGCGGTACCGGCGTCGGGATCAGCCTGGCTGCCAACAAGGTCGAGGGCGTACGCGCCGTCGTGTGCTCCGAGCCCTTCAGCGCCAAGCTCTCCCGCATGCACAACAACACCAACGTGCTCGCCTTTGGCGCCCGCGTCGTTGGCTCCGAGCTCGCTAAGATGATCGTCGACGAGTGGCTCGACGCCGAGTTCGAGGGCGGCCGCCACGAGCGTCGCGTCAACCTCCTCAACGAGATCGACCAGACCCGCGGCCTTAAGGTCGTCGACGAGGCCTAAGCCGCTCAGCGCCACATGCCAACAGCAAGGGGCCCGCTCGGAGCACATGTCCGAGCGGGCCCCTTCTTAGTAGCTTTTTGAATAAAAAGAGCGCCGCGGATGGAGTTCCGCGGCGCCCAAGCCACACGCTAACAGCTTTAAGGAGTCAAAGCTGGTTTAGCCAAAGAAGCGCTTGATCTCGATCTCGGCGTTCTCCAGGCAGTCGGAGCCGTGAATCACGTTGGCGTTGACATCGACGGCGAAGTCGCCGCGGATGGTGCCGGGCGCAGCATCAAGCGGGTTGGTAGCGCCCATAAGGGTGCGCATCTTGGAAACAGCGGAGAGACCGGAAACGACCATCTTGACGACCGGACCGCTCGTCATAAAGTCGCAGAGACCGCCAAAGAAGGGCTTGTCGGCCAGATGGGCGTAGTGCTCCTCGACGGTAGCGCGCTCGAGCGTGGTCATCTCCATGCGCTCGATGACAAGGCCGCTACGCTCAATACGAGCAACGATCTCGCCGATCTTGCGATCGCGCACCGCGTCGGGCTTAATCATGATGAAGGTCTTCTCGATAGCCATAAGGTAGCCTTTCAAGTAGGTTCGCGCGTGCCCAAGTCCCATTCCGGCACCCGCCTGGACTGCATCGTAACAGAGTTTTAGCTGCAGTTAAACAAAAAGCTGTTTATTGAAACGCAGCAATTTATTAAAGCGCTCCATATGTGTCACTTCTGTTTCGAAGCCCGATTAGAGTACCATCCGACCGCTCATCAACCACATGGAACAGAGCGGGCGGTCGGTTGCCACCCGCGAACGTACCCCCTTCACAACCTGCCCAAAGGTCCTACAGAAGTTCTCGACAAGCCCCTCCCCCATAGCAGCAAAATAGGGGCGCCCGCATCAGCAGACGCCCGTAAAGCTAAAACGATTTATCAATAAATGGACAATACGTCTTCAGCCAAACCTCTACTTTGCCCCGTGACCCATCTCGACAACCTTGGTTAGCGATCCAAACACGCCTTCGTCGGCCACGAGCTGCGCCTCGGCACGCTGCAGCTGCACGGCAACGGCGGCAGGGGCGGTACCGCCCTCGGTCGTGCGCGCGGCGACAATCGACGGGATATCGAGCGCCTCGGTAATATCGCGCTCAAAGAGCGGGCTTGCCTCCTGGAACACCTCAAACGGCAGGTCCTCAAGATTGCAGCCGCGCTTCTCACACATCAGGACCAGGTGCCCCACCACGGCATGTGCCTCGCGGAACGGTAGACCGCGCTTTGCCAGGTAATCGGCAACATCGGTGGCGGCAAGGTGCCCCACGCCGCACTCGCGCGCCATGGCATCCTCGTTGACGGTCCAGGTCGAAATCATTCCGGCCATAACGGACAGGCACTGCATGAGCGTGTGAGCGGTATCGAGCGCGCCCTCCTTGTCCTCCTGCAAGTCCTTGTTATAAGCGAGCGGCAGGCCCTTCATGGTTACCAGCAGCTGCATCAGGTTGCCGTACACGCGACCGCTCTTACCGCGGATAAGCTCGGCAAAGTCGGGATTCTTCTTCTGCGGCATGATGGACGAGCCGGTGGAGTAGGAGTCTGAAAGCGTGATAAAGCCAAATTCGGAGCTCGACCACAGCACGATCTCCTCGGAAAGACGCGACAGGTGCATCGCCATGACGGATCCGGCGTAATGCAGATCGAGCAGGAAATCACGGTCGGAAACCGCATCGAGCGAGTTGGGAATCACGCCCGCAAAGCCAAGTTCGGCAGCCGTCATCTGGCGATCGAGCGGATAGCTCGTACCGGCAAGCGCGGCAGCACCCAGCGGGCAGTTGTCGGCGGCATCAAAGGCGGCCTTCAGGCGCGTAAAGTCGCGCGCGAACATCCAGGAATACGCCAGCAGATGATGCGAGAGCAGCACGGGCTGAGCGTGCTGCATATGCGTGTAGCCCGGAAGAATCACCTTGTCGTACTTCTTGGCCGCATCCACCAGCACATGGCGCAGCTCAAGATTGGCCTCCATGAGCTCCTTGGCCAGCGCCTTGACGCCCAGGCGCGTATCGGTCGCCACCTGGTCGTTGCGCGAACGCCCAGTATGCAAGCGCTTGCCAGCCTCGCCGATACGACGCGTCAGCTCGCTTTCGATGGACATATGAATGTCCTCGTCGTTGATATCAAAGGTGAAGTTGCCGGCATCGATATCCTGTTCGATTCCGGTCAGGCCCTCGGCAATCGCCTGCTCGTCCTCGGCGCTGATAATGCCCTGGGCCGCCAGCATCTTGGCATGTGCCTTAGATCCGGCGATATCCTGCTTATAGAGATGTTTGTCAACCGGCAACGACGCGCCAAACTCCTGCGTGACCTCGGCCACGCCTGCCTCAAAACGACCGCCCCAAAGAGCCATGGAACCGTCCCCTTTCATCAAATCCCAAAACAAGCGCCCAAAGCAATGCGCCCTGTCGCTAAAGCGATTTCTCAACCGCTAGTTTTGCATATTCCCCACCATGTGCGAGGCCATATAGCTAATTTGCAAAGAAGTGACGCGCCATGCACTTGGCGCCCAACGTCTCCCTCCGGATGTTGCCCTGCGAACCATCGATCCAGGCCTTTAGGCTCATAGGAACGTCCTCGACCTTTGCAGCATCGAACTCGGGCGCGAGGGCAAGTAAAGCATGCGCGATAGCATTGAACATAATGGATACTCCCCATATATATAGGCGCAGGGCCGTCAAATTGATAGGAGGAGCCCCGCCGGACAACCCCGGCGGGGCTCGGACTCAGCCGCAGACGCGGCATCATATATGCGGGCGGAACGTAGGGGCCACCGATGTTAAGAAGTGTCAGCAAGCATAACGAAAGGTAGGGACCCCATGCGCCCGTTATGTATCACGCGGATGGGCCGCGCGGATACCAAAGGAAGGAGGCGCTAGGCCTGGGCGGCAGCAGAGCTGGGGCCCTGGACCTTAGCCCACGTCTTGAGCGACAGCGTATCGATCTCGATAAAGCCGGCGCTGGCCTTCTCGTCAAACGTAGTGTCGCGGTCGTAGGTAGCCAGACCGTAGTCATACAGGCTAAACGGGCTCTTGCGGCCGACGACATGGCAGTTGCCCTTAAAGAACTTCAGACGGACGGTGCCGGTCACGAACTTCTGGGTGTCGGCCATAAAGGCATCGAGCGCGTTTTTGAGCGGGCTGTACCACTGGCCGTTGTACACGGCGGTGGCCCAATCCTGCTCGAGCTTAATCTTGGTCTTGAGCAGGTCGCCCTCGACGCAGATGTCCTCGAGCGCCTTGTGGGCGGTGATGAGCGTCAGGGCGCCAGGAACCTCGTAGCACTCGCGACTCTTGAGGCCCACCAGACGATCCTCGACCAGGTCGAGACGGCCAAAACCGTTGTCACCTGAAATCTTGTTGAGGGCGATGACGATCTCGGAGAGTTTCATCTTCTTGCCATCGACGGCGACGGGCTTGCCCGCCTCAAACTCAATCTCGGTGTAGGTCGGGGTGTCCGGCGTGTCCTCGGGGTTCTTGGTCATAACCCAGGCGTCATCGAGCGGCTCGTTCCAGGGATCCTCCAGGTGACCGCACTCGATGGCGCGACCCCACAGGTTGTCGTCGATGGAATAGGGGTTGTCGTTGGCGCCCTCGGGAACCGGCACGTTGTGGGCGTGAGCATAGGCAACCTCATCGGGACGGCACTTCAGATCCCACTCGCGAACCGGGGCGATAACCTTAAGCTCGGGGTCGAGGGCCTTGACGGCAGCCTCAAAACGAACCTGGTCGTTACCCTTGCCGGTGCAGCCGTGGGCGACGTAGGTCGCGCCAAACTCGTGAGCGACCTCGACAAGCTTCTTGGCGAGCAGCGGGCGAGACAGCGCGGAGAGCAGCGGGTACTTGTTCTCGTACATGGAGTTTGCGGCGATGGCCTTAGTCAGGAACTCATCGGAGAACTCGTCGCGCAGGTCGAGCACCTGGCAATCGAGAACGCCCAGGTCAAGCGCCTTCTGCTTCTTGGCATCCAAGCCGGTCTCCTCCTGGCCCACGTTGCCGCAGACGCAAACGACATCGAGATTCTTCTCGTCCTGGAGCCACTTGACACATACGGATGTATCAAGACCACCGGAATATGCGAGAACGACTTTTTCCTTGCTCATGGCTGTTTCCTTTCGCCCTTGGTAGCTAGTTAGAACATCGGTCAGTTGCAAGTCATTTCGAGGTCAAAAAACCGTGCAATATCAGGTTAAATAGCAAAAAGCAGCACAGCATGCCCTAGAAACATGCGTTTATATCGTGCTAAAACCCAACGACCTCAAAATGACTCTGTTGAGGCAATTCGCCCCATGCGGACAGAGACGATTGTTATCGTCGTCGGGAAATTGCGCGCTGGCGTCGGATGGCATTGTCTGCAGTAGTGATGATCTTTACGAACTGCATCTGCCTCTCCTTTCACCTATCGCCGGGCGCAATTCAAATATCGTAAACGGTACCTTTTCCTCGGTAAGCGGCTCTTTTGCCGTCTCCGTTTTCGATGGTCGCTATATTACGCTAAAGTGCCCGCAGCACAAGCGACAAATTCAAATTTCTGAAAAGTTTTTTCATTACTTTGTGAAGCGTGGTGCAAATACGCTCCGTTCCTGCGAAAATACGCCTGACTACGAGTTGATGGTTATAACATCTGAAACAATTTCGAAACGAAAGGCTCGCTTTTATGCAAACTTACGAATCGGACGCCAATATCGGAAACATTAAGCTCATCGCCGTCGACATGGACAAAACGCTGCTGACCGACGAGCGCGTGTTGCCGCAGGGTCTTGATGAGCGCTTGGACAAGCTCGCCGACGCCGGCATCGTATTCTGCCCCGCCAGCGGACGTCCAGCCCCCAAGCTCGAAGAGATGTTCGAGGGCATCAAGAACCGCCTCGCCTTTTGTCCCGACAACGGAGCCTGCGTCATCTATCGCGGCAACTATATCTATAAGAGCAATATCGACGTGGCGCTGTATCAGCAGGTGCTCGCTCGTGCCTCGGAGGACCCGCGCGCCGTTCCCGTCCTGTGCTGCTACGACGAGTTCTACGTGCTTGCCCGCGACCATCAGTACCACGACGAGATCAGCGTCTACTACAACACAATCAACTACGTCGACAGCTTTGAGGGCATTGATTTCGAGTCCAACAAGATTTCGGTCTTCTTCCCCGGCTACGACGCCGAGCCCGCTTTCCGCGAGACCTATAGCCCCGAGTTCTCGGACAAGCTCTACGTCACCAACGCCGGGCGCGAGTGGATCGACTTTATGAACCTGGGTGTCGACAAGGGCGCCGGCGTCGCGCATCTGTGCGAGCAGCTCGGCATTGATATCGCCGATGCCGCCGCCGTGGGCGACACCTACAACGACATCCCCATGCTCGAGCGCGTCGGTCACAGCTTTATCGTGGACAATGCCGAGGAGCATATGAACGCGCATGCTAAGTGGCGCATTCCGAGTAACAACGACGGGGGCGTACTGACGCTCATCGACGCCATCTTGGCGGCTCGGTAGCTGTCCCATCGGGCCTGGCCGGGCGGCACGGGTTAACTTTTTCGCTCGGTCAGGTCCTGCGCAAGACGAAAGCCACATTAAGTGGCTTTCTTTGCGTGCGGAATCTACGAAAAG
The DNA here is from genome assembly GCA_905215505.1 of uncultured bacterium. GTDB lineage: Bacteria > Actinomycetota > Coriobacteriia > Coriobacteriales > Coriobacteriaceae > Collinsella. The sequence goes on along the minus strand of CAJMPU010000007.1, from coordinate 39,094 downwards.
TTAACCCGTGCCGCCCGGCCAGGCCCTAGGTTTACTTGTCTGCCGCCTAGATGGCGTCTTGGCGCCTAGATACTTTGGCTGAATTTAATTGAACGAAGGACGCTCCTTGTTGATGAGGGGCGTCCTTCTCTTTTTGGTTACTTTGGAACTGTGGTTGCTTTCCTATTTCGCGTCTGCCCAGGTTATGCCGGTGCTGGCTTCGGCAATCAACGGTACGCGGAGGTCTACTACGTGCTCCATGACGTCGCGGACCATGGCGGTGAGGCGCTCGACTTCGTCGACGGGGCACTCAAAGTCTAGTTCGTCGTGTACCTGCAGAATCATGTGGGCGGCAAAGCCCTCTTCTTCCAGGCGGCGGCTTACGCGGGCCATGGCGATCTTGATGATGTCAGCCGCGGTGCCCTGCATGGGATGGTTCATGGCCGTGCGCTCACCAAAGCCACGGAGTTGCGGGTTTTTGGCCTTGAGCTCCGGAATGTGGCGACGGCGACCGTACATGGTCTCGGCGTAGCCCGTCTGCTTGGCACGCGCCACCACATTATCGAGGAACGTGCGCACGCCCGGGTAGGCCTCGTAGTAGCGATCGATCATATCGCGTGCCTCGGCCATCGAGATATGCAGCGACTGCGACAGGCCGTAGGCCTGCTGGCCGTACACAATGCCAAAGTTCACGGCCTTGGCGCGGCTGCGTAGGTCGGGCGTTACCTCGGACACCGGCACGCCAAATACGCGCGCGGCCGTCTCGGCATGGAAGTCCTCGCCCTCGTTAAAGGCACGCACCAGATGTTCATCACCCGAAAGATGCGCGAGTAGGCGCAGCTCGATCTGCGAGTAGTCCACCGCCAGAAAGACGCTGCCCTCGCCCGCCGAGAACGCCGTCTTGACGGTACGCCCCAGCTCCGAGCGAGTCGGGATGTTCTGTAGGTTCGGGTCGCTCGAAGACAGACGTCCCGTCGCGGTGATGGTCTGGTTGTACGTGGTGTGCACACGACCATCACCACGGCGCAGCGGACCTAGCGTGTCCAGATAGGTCGACTTAATCTTGGACTTCTCACGCCAGTCCAAAATCAGGCGCACGATCTCGTGATCGCGGGCAAGATCGCTCAACACCTTGGCGTTGGTCGAATAGTAACCGCGCTTGGTCTTCTTGAGGCCCTTGGTCGGAAGCCCCATCACATCAAAGAGTACGTGCGACAGCTGCATGGGACTGCCAATATTAAAGGTCTCGTCACCCGCCAGGTCGCGAATGCTGCGCTCGACCTCGGCAATCTGGGTCGCCAGACCCTCGGACAAACTGTGCAGGCGGTCGGGGTCCACGAGCATGCCCGCGCGCTCCATCTTGGCAAGCACCGGCACGAGTGGCATCTCGATACCATCGAACACGTTGGCGGCATTCTCGCGGGCCATGCACTCGCGCAGCGGTGCGACCAGCGCCAGCGTCAAGGCCGCCGTGCGAGCGGCGGGCGCAGGAGCGTCCTCGCCGGCACCCTCTGCACCGCGCGCCGCAGGCAGCGTCATCTGCAGATAGGTATCGGCCAGATACGCCTCATCGAACTCGGAGCGGTCGGAATCCAGCAGGTAGGCGGCAACCACGGTATCGAAGATGCGCGTAGAATCGACTGCCAGCGGATCCATGAGCTCGGGCTCAGAAGAATCGATGGGCGAAAGCTCGTGCAACAGTGCCTTCATATCCGGGCTCGCCACGCGACCCTCCATAAACAGACGCGCGAGCACGCCGGCAATCACGCCGTGGACGAAGTTGAAGCCCTCAACCTCAGTCGCCGGACCGCTGTCGCCCTCCTCGAGCGAGAACAGACCCTTGGACGTCGCCAACCACAGCGTGCGCGTCAGTCCAAAGAGCGCCCCCTCTTCCTTGTCGTCGTCCACCACGGCGGCGACCCACTCACCGGCACCAATCGCACGGGAGACCTCAGCCGCAACGGCACCAAGCGCGTCAGCATCGCCGGCGGCCGCGCGAACCATCGCGGGCATCTCAAACACACTGGAGGCAGCAGCCCCGCCCTCGCCGCCGATCAGCGCCAAGAAACGGTTCTGCATGGCGGTGATACCGAGCGTACCCAGCGCCGCGGAAACCTCATCGGCAGAAAACGCCGGGAAGGACGTCGCCTCAAAATCGAGCTCAACGGGTGCATCGGTGCGGATGGTCGCCACCTTACGGCTCAGCAGCGCGTCGTCGATGTGCGCGCGCAGGTTTTCGCCCATCTTGCCCTTGACCTCGTCGGCGTGTGCGATGACCTCGTCCAGGCTACCGTACTGCGCAATGAGCGCGCTCGCCTTTTTGGGGCCGATGCCCGGCACGCCGGGGATGTTATCGGACGTGTCGCCCTTCAGACCATAAAAGTCGGGCACGAGCGCCGGCGTGATGCCGTGATACAGATCGTCCACGCTCTCGGGCGTCATGATCGCCACGTCGGACAGGCCCTTGCGGGTCGAGACCACGTTGACGTGCTCGGTCACGAGCTGATACATATCGCGATCACCGGTCACCAGCAGCATGTCACAGCCGGCCTGCTCGCCCAGGCGCGCCATAGTGCCCAGGATGTCATCGCCTTCCCAGCCCTCGGACTGCAGAATTGGCACGTTAAGCGCGGTGAGCAGCTCCTTGATCATCGGAAACTGCGCGTGCAGATCGGGGTCCATGGGCGGGCGCTGGGCCTTGTACTGCGGCAGCATCTCCATGCGCACGCGCGGCTTGCCCTTGTCAAACGCCACGACCACGCCGTCGGGGTTAAAGGCGTCAATCATCTTGAGGAACATATTCAAAAAGCCAAAGATCGCGTTGGTGGGACGACCGTCCGGCGCGTTCATGGTGGGCGGCACGGCGTGGAAGGCGCGATGCATGAGCGAGTTGCCGTCGATAACGGCAAAGGTGCGGCGCTTGTCAGACATATTGAATACCTCGCTTTGGGCTGGGCACGGTTTGCTCACTCCAGTTTACACGCTCCCCGCCCCGCGACCACCGCACATCAGGCTCCCCTGCCGCCGCGGGCCCGCGCGTGATACGATGGCTCACGGTACATCAACCAGCACGATCGATCCGAAAGGAGCCTGCGTCATGGAGCGTCCCTGCGCATGGAAAAAGTACACGCCACAGCAGATCGAGGAGCTCGAGGAGCTTTGCCGCGGCTATAAGCAGTTTTTGAGTGAGAACAAGACCGAGCGCCTGTGCGTCAAGACCGGTATCAAGATGGCCGAGGAGGCGGGCTACGTCAATCTGGAGACCGTGATCGCCGAGGGCCGCGCGCTCAAGGCCGGCGACAAGGTGTACGCCGCCAATCACGGCAAGGACCTCATGCTCGTCAACCTGGGCGCCGCCCCGCTCGAGCAGGGTTTTAACATCCTGGGCGCCCACGTGGACTCGCCGCGCCTGGACCTTAAGCAGAACCCCGCCTTCGAGGCCGGCGACATGGCCTACCTCGACACGCACTACTACGGCGGCGTCAAGAGCTACCACTGGGTCGCTTCCCCGCTTGCACTCGTGGGCGTCATCTGCAAAAAGGACGGCACCACCGTCGACATCAACATCGGCGACAAGGCAGACGACCCGGTCTTTACCATCTCCGACCTGCTGATCCACCTCTCGAGCGAGCAGATGGCCAAGCCCGCCAAGGACGCCGTCGACGCCGAAATCCTCGACGTAATCGTGGGCGGCCGTCCCGTCAAGTTTGATGAGGACGACAAGGACGCCCCCAAGGAGCCCGTCAAGCAGATGTTCCTGGACATCCTCAAGGAGCAGTACGACGTCGAGGAGGAGGACTTCCTCTCTGCCGAGATCGAGGTCGTGCCCGCCGGCCCGGCCCGCGACATGGGCCTCGACCGCTCCATGATTCTGGGCTATGGCCACGACGATCGTGTCTGCGCCTATCCGTCCATGCTCGCCCAGATCAACGTCGCCAACGTGGAGCGCACGAGCATCACACTCATCGTCGACAAGGAGGAGATCGGTTCCGTGGGTGCCACCGGCATGACGAGCCGCTTCTTCGAGAACACCGTCGCCGAGATCATGACGCTCGCCGGCGAGGATAGCCCGCTGGCCCTGCGCCGCGCACTCGCCCACAGCCGTATGCTCTCCTCCGACGTGTCCGCCGGCTTCGACCCGGGCTACGCCGGCAAGTTCGAGACCAAGAACGCCGCCTTCATGGGTCGCGGCCTGTGCTTTAACAAGTACACGGGCAGCCGCGGCAAGGGCGGATCTAACGACGCCGACGCCGAGTACGTGGCCCTCGTCCGCGACATCATGGACGAGGCCGGCGTGGACTTCCAGACCTGCGAGCTCGGTCGCGTCAACGCGGGCGGCGGCGGCACCATCGCCTACATCATGGCCAAATACGGCATGAACGTCATCGACTCCGGCGTTGCCGTCCTGTCCATGCATGCCCTGTGGGAGGTCGCCAACAAGGCCGACATCTACGAGGCCTACCGCGGCTACAAGGCCTTCCTCGAGCGCGCCTAATCCACCCCACCCATAACTTGCGGTGGAATACGGATTGATTTGGCCTTTCAATGGCACAAACAGACCGTATTCCACCGCAACTTTTTTAGCGAGAGAACGGTTCCATGTTGCAGGTCATCATTTCGCCCGCCAAGCAGATGCGCGCGGCCCAAGATGCTTTTGAAGTCCTGGGCATTCCACCCTTTGTGCGCGAGACAGCTCGCCTCCACCGCGCACTGCTAGATATCGAGCGGAATGAAGGCAGCGGCGGTCTGCAGGCGCTGTGGAATGTGAGTGACAAACTGCTGGGGCCTTGTCTCAACACCCTGCATGAGTTCGGGCCCATCCTGAAAAACGGCGATCTCGACAATCCCGCACTCGCCCGTCACCTCTCCCCCGCCGTCATGTCCTATCACGGCATCCAATACCAAAGCATGGCGCCCGAGGTCATGGATGCCGCACAGCTCGACTGGCTGCAAAACCATCTCTGGATCCTCTCGGGCCTTTACGGATGCGTACGCCCCTTTCATGCCGTTGAACCGTATCGGCTGGAGATGGGCGCGAAACTTGCCGTCGACGGTGCCCGAGACCTCTACGCGTTTTGGGGCGACAAGCTCGCACGGGCTATCGCTCCGGCGGGCTCCAACGCTACGATCGTCAACCTTGCCAGCGTGGAATACGCCAAAGCCGTTCTGACCCGCCTCACCACCGACGTCACGGTCGTCACGTGTCTCTTTGGCGAAGGCGTCCGCAACGGCAAGCCCATTCAGCGCTCGACCGCCAGCAAAAAGGCGCGCGGCTCCATGGTGCGCTGGATGGCAGAAAACAAGCTCGAGGATGCAAGCGAACTTACCGCATTCAACATCGGTTATCGTCACTTTCCCGAGCTTTCAAATAAAAACACTTTGGTCTTCCTGAACGAATAGGCCTTGTAGGACCATCGCCACTTTTGAATGTGCTGCCTAGGCACGGCGTCTATTCCGCCAAGCCGTCGGCTTTGGCAATTTCATTTGTCGAGCCATCCTGATAGGTAATTTTGACATGCTCCACCTCGGACACCTTGATGCCCGACGGGGGCTCCAGGCGCCATTCCGTCAGCGCGATATCCATCGTCGTGGGCACGTTCCCCTGATCTTTGAGCTTCACCGTGAGTGTTTTGAGCGCCGCATCAAACGTCACGCGTTCGATTTCCTCGCCAGGAATAGACCCGCCGCTCAGCTGCAGTTGCATAAACTCATCGCGCGGATACCAATAGTCGCCCGGCGCGGCAACGGTATTGCCGCCCGCGACCTTCACCGTCATGATCGGCAGGGCCTCGTCGGCCTCAAACTCCCAGGCAGCGCCGCCGCGACCGCCAAACGTCCAAATACAAAAGGCAATCACCAGCACGGCAAGCACCGCAAAGCCAATCGCGACCAACCCATGGTGCGCACGGCCCTCCTCGGCCGATACGTCCCATTGCGTCTCTCGATATAGATGCTTGTCTTCCATGTTCGCCTCCCCACAGGCACGCTCGTTGACCCAATCGTACCCATTCAGGCTATACTTGAGCCCATGACATAACGGGGAGCTTGCAGGACGGGACGGCAGGCTGAGATTGGGCGCGCCCGCCCTGACCCGCAAACCTGATATGGGTAATGCCAACGAAGGGAGCCGTGCCAATGAGCACACTGACCGAGCCCAAGCTCGTCACGCAAATCGACTTCGCCCGCGCCGGGCAGATCACGCCGCAGATGAAGGAAGTCGCCGAGCGCGAGCATCGCGAACCCGAGTACATCCGCGAGCGTGTGGCCGACGGCCGCATCGCCATTCCCGCCAACATCGTGCATATCAAAAAGGGCATGCGCGCCTTTGGTGTCGGTGAGGGCCTGTCCACCAAGGTCAACGTGAACTTGGGCATCTCGGGCGACAAGGCCGATGCCGCCGAGGAATGGAAGAAGGTCAAGATCGCCGAGGACTTTGGCGCCGACGCCATCATGGACCTCTCCAACTCGGGCAAGACGCGCCAGTTCCGCCAGCAGCTCATCGACGAGACGCCGCTCATGGTGGGCACCGTCCCCATGTACGACGCCATCGGCTACATGGAAAAGCCGCTTGTCAAGCTTACCAAGGACGACCTGCTCGAGGTCGTGCGCGCGCACGCCGAGGACGGCGTGGACTTCATGACCATCCACTGCGGCATCAACAAGTCGGTCATCAAGACCTTTAAGGAGACCGGCCGCCTCATGAACATCGTCAGCCGCGGCGGCTCGCTGCTGTTTGGCTGGATGGAGGTCACCGGCAATGAGAACCCCTTCTACGAGTTCTACGACGAGGTGCTCGAGATCTGCCACGAGTACGACGTGACGATCTCGCTCGGCGATTCCTGCCGCCCGGGCTGCCTCTACGATTCCAATGACGCCACCGAGACCGCCGAGATGATCGAGCTGGGCAAGCTGTGCAAGCGCGCATGGGCCGCCGGCGTCCAGGTTATGATCGAGGGACCGGGCCACATGGCGCTCGACGAGATCGCCGCCAACATGAAGCTGCAGAAGCGCCTGTGCCACAACGCCCCGTTCTATGTGCTGGGGCCGCTGGTGACCGATATCGGCGTGGGTTACGACCACATCACCGCAGCCATCGGCGGCGCCATCTCCGCAAGCTCCGGCGCCGACTTCCTGTGCTACGTGACGCCGGCAGAGCACCTATGCCTGCCTAACGCCCAGGATGTGCTCGACGGCCTCATGGCCACTAAGATCGCCGCACATGCCGCCGATATCGCCAAGAAGGTGCCGCACGCCCGCGACATGGACGACAAGATGGGCCAGGCACGCCGCAAACTCGACTGGGATGCCATGTGGAAGTGTGCTCTCGACCCGGTCACCGGCAAGAAGCGCTACGAGGAATCCCCTGCCGCCACTGAGGGTACTTGTACCATGTGTGGCAAGATGTGTGCTGTCCGCACCGTTAACAAGGTGTTCGAAGGCACGACGATTGATCTTGGCATGGAGGATTAGCCTTTACGCGGCAATCGCCCGCAAACCTGCTACAGCGCCCGTCAATTGTTGACGTGTGAACATTTGCTAACATTTGCGTAAAGATTGCACCACCAGCCCGGGATCGGCATACAGCCGGCCCGGGCAACTTTATAATGCAGGTAGAAGACCCATTTGAATCCAACCGAACAAGGGAGCGAACATGGATCGTAGCAAGGTACCTGCCGTTCTATCCATCGCAGGATCCGATTCCAGCGGTGGCGCCGGCATTCAGGCAGACATTAAGACCATCACGGCGCACCGCCTGTATGCCGAGACAGCCATCACCGCTATCACCGCACAAAACACGCTCGGTGTCACCGCCGTGCAGAATATCTCCCCCGATATCGTCGCTGCGCAAATTGACGCCGTCTTTGACGATATTCGCCCCAACGCGGTCAAAATCGGCATGGTTTCTTCTGTCGAGATTATCGAAGTCATCGCCGACCGCTTGAGCGCCTGGAACGCAACGAACGTGGTCGTCGACCCCGTCATGGTCGCCACCTCGGGCGCACGGCTGATTGCCGAAGATGCCGCCGAGGCGCTCACCCGCCGCCTGTTCCCACTAGCAACCGTCATCACGCCCAATATTCCCGAGGCCATGGCCCTGCTTGACTACGAGGTCGACTCCGAGCGCACACAGCAAAATGCTGCCATGCTCCTCACCCGCCGCTTTGGTTGCGCATCCCTCGTTAAGGGTGGGCATCTTGTCAACAAGGCCAACGATGTATTGGCCGAACCCGCGCCACTCGATGACGAGGGCAACCATCTGGGCGATCCGCTCACCACGTGGTTCCGCCACAAGCGCATCGAGACCGACAACACACACGGCACCGGCTGCACGCTTTCGTCCGCCATCGCCTGCGCGCTGGCCCAGGGCATGGATCTTGCCGATGCCGTCAATGCAGGCAAGGCATACCTGACAGGCGCTCTGGCCGCCGGCCTGAACATGGGCAAAGGCTCTGGCCCTGTCAACCACATGTGGCAGTACTAAATAGCCAAGTAACCTGCCAAAAAGAGACAGGCTACCTTGCACCAAAAACCGTCGCAACATTCGATGAAAATCGTGCAAACGCGAAAAATCATCGGATGTTGCGACGGTTTGATTTTAGATAGCGGTCGAGCAAAGGGCCGGGGCGTCTAGTCGTCGGCGAGTTGAATTCCCAACAAACCCGAGAGTGCCAGCGCCTGCTCGGCATTGACCGTCAGGCCACGCAGCTCATGGTAATCGCCCGAAACAACGGGCGCCGCGAATGTACAACGCGATACATCCACGCCGGAAAGCGACGTCTTAAACACATCCATACGCGTCAGGTCACAGCCATCCAGGCGTATCTGACCCAGCTTGGCACCCTGAAACGCGGCCTCGGTCAAACGCGTGTCATGCGCAGCCATGGGGCCAATGCGTCCCTCCGAAAGGTTCGCATAGCTCAAATCGCACGATGTAAACGACACACTCGACAGACGCGCCCTGAGCAAGTTGAGTCCCGGTGCCGAGCAATCGACGAAGTCGCAGCGATTGAGCCAACAGCCTTCCATGTTGCAGCGGATAAAGCGGCAACCGCGAAACACCACGTCGCGAAACGTCGAGCCGCTCCAGTCAACACCATCGAACTCGCAAGACCGGAACACGACGCCATCGAAGGTCGCGCCGTTCGCAACGTCATAGGCAAGATCCAAATCTTCGAAAGCGGTATTGGAGACGAGCTCATCGCCCTCGGCAAAGAGAGCGATGAGCTCGTCCATGCCCATATGGGAGCCAAGCCGTTCGTTTACCCGGGCAAAGCCACCACAAAGGCGTCTGTCCCCTTTGTGGTGGCTTGAGGCTGCGCTACTCACCGAGCATCTCTTGGAGCTTGGCTGCCACGGCATGTCCCAAGCTCTCGTGGCTCTCGGGCATCATATGCAGATAGTCGATATCGCCCGGCTCGGCAAAGTCGGCGGCATTCAAAAAGTCGCAACCAAACTGCTCAGCCACATGCGCGTAGTACTCACCAAAATGCTCCGAGGCTTCTACGGAATGCTCGTCAAAATCGGTCATATATACGTCGGCGATCTGCAGCTTAATCTTGATAGGCGCCATCAACAGAATCCGTGGGCAGGGCGCGGCATCGGTCCAGGCAAACGCACGGACGGCGCGAATCAACGCCATGGCGCCGCGGGCAATATCGGAGGCCGTCACGCCAAAGACCGTCTTGCAGTCGTTGGTGCCCAGCATGATCACGATCGCATCCAGCGGCTTATGGGCCTCGAGCAGCATCGGAAGCGCGCGAATGCCGTTGAGGTTGGTGTCCAGATGGCACATATCGTCGCGCACCGTCGTGCGACCATTTAGACCTTCCTCAATCACATGCCAGCCCTCACCCAGGTCACGCTGCACCACGCCGCACCAGCGCACATCCTGCGCATAGCGCACTGCGGTGCCGTCGCGCATACCCGCCGGATCATAGCCATAGGTGTTGCTGTCACCAAAGCACAGAACGTTTTTCATCGTAAGCTCCCCACTCAATAAAAAGCCGACGGGAGCAGCCCCCGTCGGCTCGGTATATCGCATCACGCGCACAGTTTACAGGTACTTGCGCCAGTCGTCGTCATCCTCGTCATCCTCGGCAGCGGCCTGAGCCTGCTCGGCGGCACGGGCGGCTGCGGCGCGGGCGGCAACCTGAGCATAGGACTCCTCGTTTCGCTCGGGGAAGTTTGCCAGCACGTGCTCGAATTTGGCGAAGTCCTCGTCCCAGCGCGTAGAGGGCACGGCAAAGAAGACCTGCTTGACCTTGAAGTCGCCCGACGCGAGCTCCTTGCGGAAGAGCTCGGCCACGGCCTCTGCGTCAAAGCCGTTGTTCTCGCAGCCCCAAGCACCCAGTACGAGCTTCTCGCGACCCAGCTCATCGCAGATGGCGAGCACAAAGCGGATACGGTCGCGCAGGGCATCCAGCAGAGCATCGTCGCTCACGCGATACTCCTGGCGGGCGCGTCTAACGTTGGGCGCAGCGGCCACGATCACGTCGGCGTATGCATGCACGTGGTTGCGGTCGAAGCGCACCGCAGGCACCACCAGGGCGCGGTTACGATAGAGCTCGCAGTTGATGTTGCGGCGACGGTTCTCGCCGTACCACTTACGCTGCTTATCGAGAACGTTGTACAGATACGAATCGGCGCACAGCGTGGCCTCCTGGCCCAGATAACCCTGAATATATCCACCGCCCGGATTGGTAAACGAGGCAAAGGCGAGCACGGCCATGTCGCAGAACTGCGCATAGCCGCGACCGTTATCGAGGATTGCCTGCGTGGCGGAGGCATCAAGCACAGTGACCTCGGGCAGGACCGGAGCGGGCTCCTCAGCAGGCGCGGACTCAGCTTCGGCGATTTCCTCGGCAGGCTCCTCGACGGGCTCGGGCGCCGCCTCGGTCTCGGGCGCCGCCTCGACCTCGGCAGTCTCCGCGTTCTCGACGTCCTCGGCGACCTGCTCTTCGGGGGCCACAGCAGTCTGAACCTTGGCCTTCATCGCCGCGACAAAGCCGGCAGGCATGCCGTCAAACTCGCGAACACCAGCAAGCGAACGCTCGATATCCTTGGCGCAGGCCTCGGACACAGTCATCACATGGCGCTCGGCGGCCTTGGCACGGGCCTCGCGCTTGGGATTGGGCTGACCCGCTCGGTTGGACCTGCGGTTACGGTTCCTGTTGTCGACGTCTGCCATAAGTGGTCACCTTTCCTGTCGCTGCCGCTATCGGCTTTTCCCATCCATGATACCCCGCCGCGCACAAAAAAGACGGCCCCGAAGGACCGCCTTTCGCATCGTTTTACCGTGTCCGGCAGGAAGCATCGCAATGCCGCGTTTTAATCGCGACGGCCGAGGATGTTCAGGATGCGTAGGAACACGTTGATAATGTCCACGAACAGATTGGACGCCATGAGCACCGCATTGGGCAGCGTAGGCGGCACCGTCGTGGCCACATAGGTGTCGTAGCCAATAAAGCCGGCAAACACCACAATCACGATCAAGTCGGTGATGGACTGCGAAACGCCCATGAACATCAGCACGATCTCGACCAGAATCGTGGCAAGCAAGATGCCAAAACCAATGCCATACACACGCTGGAAGAACTTGGGGAAGGTCACGCCCAGCGCACCAAAGACAAAGGTGATGGCGGCCGTGGCGATAAAGGCGGTGTTAATGGTAGGCAGGTCGTAGTTGGCAAGACCAAACGACGCCGTCAGGCCAAAGGTGCTCGCAAAGACCACGTAGCCCACGAGCGACAGGCCCACGGACTGTTTGCTGGCAGCAGCCGACATCATGACCATGCCGACGATGGTCAAAATAAATGAGCCAAAGACCAGCGGCAAAGCGGCGCCGCTCATCATCATGCGCGCAAATGACATGGTGCTCGTAAAGTAAGCACCGGCGCCCATGGCGCAAAAGCCCAAAAAGATCAGAGCAGACATGACAAGGTTGTACGCGCGCGGCGACATCTCCTTGGCACGGCTTGCGCCGGTCTCGATGGGGCCATTCTGATAGCCCTGGATATCGTTCATACTTTCGTCCTTTCAAAAAGCACCGCGGCGGCGCCGTAGCTGACAAGTTTCCTGCCATTGTACCCGAACGCCACGCGTTCTTACCTGCGGCGCTCGCCCTCGAGCGTACGATCAAAAGCCCAGACCCACCAACGCATCACGTGCGCCTGCGAGCCGTCCGCCCGCTCACGCGTTTGGTCCTCTAGATACAACTCGGTCGCATGTCCGCCAAAACGTACCTTATAGGTTGCCGTACGAATGCCGTGAACCGTCAGGCCAAAACCGGTGGACGAGACAATCTCGTCAATCGTAAAGCAGCGACCGTCAACCCAGCAGACGGTAACCGGCACAACCTGTCCGCCCGCGAGAATGCGAGCCACGACGTCCACATACTGCTTGTGCACGCGCCGAGTTTTGCCGTCTGTCTGTCGATATTCCATGGCCCCTATTATCGAACGCATGTTTGCATGTTGTAAAGCGAACAGACTGTGGTTTTGGAGTGTCGGAGCAAACGCACGCGTCCGCATGGCGTGTTAGCAAAAAGAACGACCGCGGTCAACAGGGCTAATATTCAATTTTAGTACCAAAAAATTCACTTCTCCCATCAGAACTCCGTAAAGAAACCCGCAGGAGGTGATACGATTTATCATGTTTTTGTAACGAGTCTGCAAATATCGAGAAAGCCCATATATGGACGTAACGTTCTCAACCTTCCTCGGCCAGCTTGTGTCGAACCCAGTCCTTGCCGTCACCGTGATCCTCGCGCTCGGCGCCATCTTCGTCAACGGATGGACCGACGCGCCCAACGCCATCGCGACCTGCGTCACCACGCGCTGCATGCCCGCCCGCGCCGCCATCCTCATGAGCGCCGCATTCAACTTCTTGGGCGTGCTCATCATGACGCACTTTAACGCGAGCGTCGCCAACACCATCTCACATATCGTCGACTTTGGCGGAAACAGCACCATGGCACTCGCGTGCCTCTGTGCGGCGCTGTTCTCCATCGTCGTCTACGGTGCTACGGCATCGCGTTTTGGTATCCCCACTTCGCAAAGCCACAGCCTCATCGCCGGCCTGACCGGAGCTGCTATCGCCCTCGGTGGTGCCAACAGCGTCAACATTCACGAGTGGATGAAGGTTATCTACGGCCTGGCGCTCTCCATTGGCCTGGGCTTTGTCATGGGCTGGATCCTGTGCAAGCTCGTCTCGATTCTTTTCGCCGCCGCCAACAGGCGACGCGCCAACGTTTTCTTTAAATATGCTCAGATTGCGAGTGCCGCGGCCATGAGCTTTATGCACGGCGCGCAGGATGGACAGAAGTTCATCGGCGTGCTCTTTTTAGGCGTGGCCTTTGCCAGCGGCCAGACGAGCGTCGGCGACGCCGGCATCCCCATCTGGATCATGCTGCTGTGCTCGGCCACCATGGGCATCGGCACCAGTGTGGGCGGCGAGCGCATCATCAAGTCCGTCGGCCAGAGCATGGTCAAGCTCGAAAAGTACCAGGGCTTCTCCGCCGACCTGGCGGGCGCCGCGAACCTGCTGCTTGCCACCCTTACCGGCATCCCCGTGTCCTCCACGCACATCAAGACCTGCGCCATCATGGGCGTCGGTGCCGTCAAACGCCTCTCGGCCATCAACTTCGGCGTCGTCAAGGACATGATGTTCACCTGGTTCTTCACCTTCCCCGCCTGTGGACTCATCAGCTTTGTCATGGCCAAGCTGTTCATGATGTTCCTCTAGCCACACCGAGCGTCCATCCGGACCGCAAAACTTCGCCCACCCGTCTTCGCCTCGAAAGGACCCACTCATGGCAAAGAAACCCGATTCATTCTACTTTGACAACTACGTCGCCTGCGCCGACCTTGCCGTCCAGGCCGCCGAGCTGCTTACCAAGATTTTCGAGAACTTCGATCCCGCGAAGATTCACGATATGCTCGACAAGATGCACGCGATCGAGCATGCGGCCGACAAGAAGCACCATGAGCTTGAGGACGCCCTGCTCACGGCCTTTATCACCCCGCTTGAGCGCGAGGACCTGGATCTGATGAGCTGCTCGCTCGACACCGTGCTCGACCGTATCGAGGGCGTCGTGCAGCGCGTCTACTTCACCAACATCCAGAGCATCCATCCCGACGCCATCGTCATCGCCCACAAGGTGACCGACGCCTGCCGCGCCATGAAGGACCTGATGGTCGAGCTGCCCAACTACCGCAAGTCCAAGACGCTGCGCGAGCTCGTCATCCAGATCAACACCATCGAGTCCGAGGCCGACGAGCTCTATATCAACGCCATGCGCAACCTGCACGTTAACGGCAAGGACCCGCTCGAGGTCATCGCTTGGCGTGACGTGTACGCCTTCCTGGAGTACTGCGCCGACTGCTGCGAGAATGTGGCCGATGTCGTGGATTCGATCGTCATGAAGAACAGTTAATTGGGGGTACATGTCCCACCGGTCGCGGGCCCGGCCACTAATAACCTTTTTCACTCCGGCTGCAAGCAGAGTCGTTCAAAAGGTTATTAGTGGCCGGGCCCGCTCCCTTATGCACCACCATTGGGAACTTTGGCTGATAGATTTAGCGCGATGGGGGTTTGGCTGAAGGGACCTATGGTACCCGTTCGGACACTTTGGCCCTTGATGAGCGTTTGGCTGATTGCTGCTTTGGGTATTGTTTGGGTTACTTTGGGTTTGTTTGATTTTTAATTGTTGGAGGGCTTGTATGTCTTATTTGGATCTGGCTCGGTCTCGGTATTCTTGTCGCGAGTTTGAGAATCGTTCTGTTGAGCAAGCTGTGGTGGATGCCATTGTTGAGGCTGGGCGCATTGCTCCTTCTGCTTGTAATAATCATCCAACCCGTGTGATGGTGCTGGATACGTCTGAGCTTCTGGAGAAGGCTGCTGCTTGTCAGCCTCGGTTTGCTCGTGATGGGTCTATCTTTGGAGCTCCGCTTGTCTTCCTTATTTGCAGCGTTACCGATGATGCTTGGGTACGCCCGTATGACCAGATGAATTCCAGTGAAATCGATACGTCCATCGTGTGTGATCAGATGATGATGGAGGCCACCGAGCAGGGCCTGGGAACGTGCTGGGTATGCCATTTTAAGCCTGAGGTGGCACAGGAGCAGTTCAATCTGCCCAAGGGCGTCTATCCCTATCACATGCTCGTCTGTGGCTATCCCGCCGACCACATCGCCGATCCCGAGCATCGCGAGGCCCGCACCATTCCCCTCTCCAACTTCCTCCTCAAGTAGTTTTTAGACATACCTTAAAATCTACCTTTTACCACGCGCCCTTCGCCGAGTTCTGCCCTATCGCATGCAGAGCTCGGCGTTTTGTTTCCCAACCCGTATACAGCCACAAAAAAGGAGCCCGCAGGTGCGAGCTCCTCTTACGGACACTAGATTGTAGTTCTGGTGCTAGTCCAGGTCGTCGGCGGCAAAGTTGTCGATCGGGGCGAAGGGATCGGCCACGGGGACAACCGGGTCAGCGACGGGCAGCGGCTCGGCGGGAACAGTCACCGCAGGAGAAGCGGCAGAACCGACCGGCGTGGAGGCCATGAGGTCGGCCGGGAAGGAGTTCTGGGCATCGTCCATGAAGTGCTGGATGAGCTTGAGGTACTCGGCCTTGAACTCCTCGCGGGAAGCCTTGAGACGATCGATTTCCTCGAGCTCGGCCTGCTTCTCGGTCAGAGCCTGGCGGATAACCTCGCGGGCCTTGGCGTCAGCCTCGTTGCGGATACGCTCAGCGTTCTCGTTGGCATCGTTGACGATGGTCTCAGCGGTCTGCTGGGCAGCAATCAGGGCAGCGGAAATCTGGCGCTCCTGAGCGGAGAAGTCAGGGGCGGGAGCAGCCACGGGGGCGGCAGGAACGGCTTGGGCGGTGGCATCCTGAGCCTGGGCAAGCTGAGCCTGCGCATCGGCAAGCTGCTGCTCGGTAGCAGTCAGGCGACCCTTAAGGTCGACGATCTTAGCGAGCATAGCGTCAACCTCGGAGGACAGCGTCTCCAAGAAGACGTCGACCTCGGCGGGATCGTAGCCACGCTTGGCCTCAGAGAAAGTCTGAGCCTGGATGTCTGCAGGGGTAATAGCCATAACAAGTCTCCTTTTTCATCGCCTCGGCGCTACACGCCCGACGTAAGTTACTAAGTCAGTTCTATACGAGTATACCTATAAGAAGCTGCAGAACCAGCCTCTGCACCAACTGCAACGCAATAATCGCAACGACCGGCGAAAAATCGATACCGCCCATCGGCGGGATGAAACGACGGAACAGGTTGAGCCACGGACCGCACACGCTATCGAGCACCGCAGCAATATCCTGAAGCAAACCACCCTGCTTCATGGGAATCCACGTCATAAAGCAGTAGACGACAATGAGCGTGGAATAGAAGTTGAACAGCGTGTTGACCAGCTGGACGATAGTGTAGATGTTGATGGGAATCTCCTCGTCTTGTCTTTACTTAAGGTAGCCGTCGGCACGAAGCTTCTTGAGATCGGAATCTTTGACCTCGCAGCCGGCGGGCAGCACCATGAACACGCGGTCGCCCACCTCCTTGACCGTGGCACCCAGACCGCAGGCAAAGCCGTAAGAGAAGTCCAAGACGCGCTTAGCAACTTCGGTGCGTACGCCCACAAAAATCAGTGCGACAGGCTGCTTGGTGCGAACGCGGCGCACCACGGTCTCCACGTCGTCATAGCTCTCGGGGCGCAGGACATAGGCCGGCAGCTGCGGCGTGGCGTTGATGATATTGCTCGCATAGGCCGAGGCATCACTCGGTGCAGGCGCGGGCGCAGCGGCGGCACGGGCGCGGGTGTTCTCGGCGTAGCTCGACGGCGTGTCATAGGCACCAGGACGATAACCGCTCGCAACACTGTCCTGCGAGCGCGAAGGCGGGTTATACGTCGTGGCATGGCGGGAGTCATCGCCGACCAGCTGACCGGAGCGCGTATACACGGCAACCGACTCAGCTTCACCGCGGCGCGTCTGACCAAGCAGGCCGTTGCTCGGCTCGTCTTGGGTGTAGAAGCCCTCGCCCGAAGCACCGCTGTAGCCGTTGCCCTGATAACTATCGTCATAGCCGTCATCGTAGCCGTAGTCGTCGTCCTGGCCATAACCCTGGTCGTAACCCTGCTGGCCGCCCAGGTGCATCTTATTTTTAATCTCGTCAAGGAAGCCCATGGTTGTGTCCTCTCGCGGTTTAGTGCAGGCGCCCCGATAATCAGTGCGCACTTCAGAGCCTTATTTTACTGCAAACTCCGGGCTAAATACTACCCTGCCCAGGCGAACGAGCGTAGAGCCCTCCTCAAGGGCAGGCTCAAAGTCCTCGCTCATGCCGCAGGAAAGCTCAGGCAGGTTCAAATCGGGATGCGCCGCCTCCAGCTCATCCCTCAGCTCACGAAGCCCCGCAAAGGTGCGGCGTGCCACATCCTTATTCCCCCGGGGCGCCATAGTCATAAGCCCCTGCACGCAAATCCCCTCAAGCTCCGCAAGCTCACCCGCGGCGTCGCGAATCTCATCGGGCGAAAAGCCTCCCTTCGACTCCTCACCACTCACATTGACCTCGATGAGCACACGCTGGGGGCCGGCGAGCTCGCCTGCCTCAATCTTGCGGACAGCACGGCTCGAGATCGCCTGTGCCAGATGCAGCGAACCCACCGAGTGAATCAGCTCGGCTGAGCCCAGCACCGCATTGATCTTATTGGTCTGCAGGTTGCCGATCATATCGAAGCGCACCTCGGGCAGCTCCGGATGCTCCGCCAGACCCGTGAGCTTGCGAACCAGCTCCTGCGGGCGGTTCTCGGCAAAATGGCGATACCCCGCCTGGATGGCAGCAACGGTCTCATCGACACCAACGGTCTTGGACACGGCAATGAGGCGCGCGGCGTCGTGGGGGCGGCCCGCGCGATCGAGCGCCGCATAAAAACGTTCCAGAATCTGCTCGCGGCGAGCGCGCATCAAATCCAAATAGTTATCCATTGCCAATCGCCTCCGCTGACAGCCAAACAAGTAGTCCCATGCTAACGCAAGAGCGCGGCCCCGCATGTGCAAGGCCGCGCTCACTTAGGTATTTACAATCTTTCGACGAACGGGGCTACTTACTCCTCGTCGTCCTCGCCATCGTCCTCGTCCTCAAGATGATCGAGCAGGTAGCGAAGACCCTCGCTGACCTCGTTGGCGGGCACCTTGGCAACGTAGCGCGCGTCGACGGCGGGCCTCATGATAACACCCTCGCCCGAAGGCACGCGCATGCTCTCGAGCTCGTCCTCATCAGTGCGGGCGATATCGCCGGCGTTCATACGCTGACCAGTCAACAGGAAGGTCAGACGGCAAGCGGCATCGATGGAAATCGAAGCGATGCGATCGAGGTAGCGCGAAACCATGATAGCGCGGCGCAGGTCGTCATAGTTGCTGTCGTCGTCCATAAAGTCGCCCGTATCCATACGGTTAAAGGTGCGGAAGAACTTCTCGTAGGCGGCGTGCACCGGCTCGTCCTCGACGGCCAAGTTGCAGATGATGGACATGTCATTGGTGACGAGCGCAGAAAGCGAAGAGCCCAGCACCTGGTAAACAGCTTCGGCCTCGGCCTCAACCGTACCGACGAGCTCCTGGGGCAGCGAGATGTCGGCCTTGACCATGTGACGCGTGGCGCGGCAGATCTGGCGAACCTTATCGGTCATGCGCTGCAGGTTAAAGTCGACGTAGATAATCGTCTGCAGCAAGCGGAAGTCGGAGGCGACCGGCGACTGCGTGGCGATCAGGTTGTAGCACACGGCCTCCAAGTTGGCGCAGCGCGCGTCAATCGAAAGCGTGCGCTTCTTGG
Source organism: uncultured bacterium (assembly GCA_905215505.1). Taxonomy (GTDB): domain Bacteria; phylum Actinomycetota; class Coriobacteriia; order Coriobacteriales; family Coriobacteriaceae; genus Collinsella. The sequence continues at coordinate 20,295 of CAJMPU010000007.1, read as the reverse complement.
TCTTGGTGGCGAGCTTGCGGTCGTCGGTCACATAGGCCTTAACGGCATCGTGGAGGGCCAGATCGACGGCCTCGTAGATGCTCAGCATCTCGTGGCGGGCCTCGATGAGCTGACGGGAAAACAGTTTACGCATGGTTCACTCCAATCAGTTGGGTGCGGTCATGCCGCCCGCACAGTGAATACGCACCGGACCAGGTCCGATCGGCTTGGGACTAGTCGCACCGATCAGCCAAAGCGGCCGGTGATATAGTCTTCCGTCCGCGAGTCCACCGGGCTGGTGAAGATCGCGTCGGTTTGACCATACTCGATGAGCGTGGCAGGCTCACCGGCAACTTCCTGCAAGAAGAATGCGGTGTAGTCGCTGATACGAGCTGCCTGCTGCATTGAATGCGTGACGATGATGATCGTCATCTCGGGCGCCAGCTCGGCCATCAAATCCTCGACCTTAGAGACGGACGTGGGGTCGATGGCGGAGCAGGGCTCGTCCATCAGGAGGACATCGGGTTGCACCGCAAGCACGCGCGCGATGCACAGACGCTGCTGCTGACCGCCCGAGAGCGCCAAACCATCCTTGTTGAGCTGATTGGATACCTCTTTCCAGAGGTTGGCGCGCTTGAGCGATTCTTCCACGATGTCATCGAGGTCGCTTTTGCTAGTCACGCCCTGCAGACGAGGGCCAAAGGCGACATTCTCGTAGATGGATTTGGGAAACGGGTTGGGCTGCTGAAAAATCATGCCCACGCGGCGACGGAGGTCGACCGGGTCGACGCCCTCGGCATAGATATCGTTGCCGTCGAGCGTCATGGTGCCCTCGACGCGCGTACCCTCGATCAGGTCATTCATGCGGTTGATGCAGCGCAAAAACGTCGACTTGCCGCAGCCCGAAGGGCCAATGAAGGAGGTGATGGCGTTTTTGGCGATGTTGAGGTCGAGCCCCGTCAGCGCATGAAAGTCACCGTACCAAAAGTTGAAATCCTTGGCCGTAATGGCCGCTTGCTCCAGCGTGGGAGCGGACTGATAAACGGACATGGGACTCCTTAACTAGCGACGCTTGCGCGACAGGAAGCGCGCAAACAGGTTGAAGGCCAGAATGATCACCATCAGCAAGAGCGCGGTGCCGTAGGCTGCGTTCATGTTGATGCCGTCGTTGGCAAGCAGGTACAGGTGAACCGTCATGGGGCGGCCGGAATCGAGCGGCGAGATAGGTAGATTGATGGCCTGGCCCATGGTGTAGAGCACCACGGCGGTCTCGCCAATGGCACGGCCGATGGCAAGGACAATGCCCGTGGCAATACGGCCAAAGGCAGAAGGAAGCACGATCTTGGAGACAACCTGCCACTTGGTGGCGCCCAGGCCATACGCGCCCCAACGGATATAGCGCGGAACGGCGCGAATGGCCTCTTCGGTGGTGCGCATGACGATGGGAAGCATCAAGAGCGCAAGCGCCAGAGCGGCCGAGACCATCGAAAGGCCCAGACCCATAGCCTCGACAAACAAGGCGTAGCCAAACAGGCCCATAACGATGGAGGGCACCGAGGCCAAAGCGTCAGCAGCGTAGCGAATGAGCTCGACGATCTTGCCCTGCTTGGCGTACTCGGCCAGATAGACGGCTGCCAGCACAGCGATCGGCGTGCAGATAAGCATGGCGAGCGCCGTCACATAGACGGTCGAGACGATCGTGGGCCAAATACCGCCCTCGGCGTTGACGCCCTGGGGCCAACCGAAGATAAAGTCGAGCGAGATGTGTGGCAGGCCGTTGATGACCACGTAGGCGATGATAGCGACCAGCACCAGCGTGGTGATGTATGCCGCGGCACGGAACACGCCAAGCATGATCTTGTTGGACAGGTCCTTGTTGATGCGGCCCTTCTTGCCGTGGGAAAGGGCACGCTTGATGCGCTCGCGCGATGAGGTCGTATCGACCGTCGTGTCAACGGAATCGGACATAGCCTACCCCCTCTTCTTCTTGGAAACCAGGCGGACGATGCCCACCAGCGTGGCGGAAATGATAAACAGGACCACGCCCATGCCGAACAGCGCCGAGCGATGCAGACCCGAGGAATAGCTCATGTCGAGCGCAATCTGGCTCGTGAGCGTCGAGATGGGGCTCGCAATGCTGTCGGGAATAACCGGGGCGTTACCCACGACCATGAGCACGGCCATGGTCTCGCCGATGGCACGGCCCATACCCAGCACGATGGCATCCACGATACCCAGCTTGGCGGCAGGTAACACGACCTTATAGATAGTCTGCCACTTGGTGGCGCCCATGGCATACGATGCCTCGCGAATGCCCATGGGAATGGAATTGAGAGCATCGATGGTAAGCGTCGTGATGGTGGGCACGATCATAATGGCGAGCACGAACCACGCCGTCAGCGCGCCAAAACCAAGACCGCCGGTCAGTTGTGCGATAAACGGGCGGATGATGATCATGCCAAAGAAGCCATAGATGATAGAAGGGATGCCGGCCAACAGGTCAACGGCAGGGCTGATGAGCTTGCGCACGCGCTTGCTGGCGATCTCGACCAGATACACGGCCGTGCCCACGCCTAGGGGCACACCCATGGCGAGCGCGCCGACGGTCACCAGACCCGAGCCGGCAAGCAGCGACACGATGCCGTAGTGACCCTCAGAGGGCGCCCACGTAAAGCTAAAGAAGTCCGCCAGACCGATGTCGGTAAAGACGGGCAGCGCCGAGTACGTGGTAAAGACAAAAATCAGGATGACGGTAACGACCGCCAAGAACGCGCAGGCAAAGAAGATCCACTGCAGCGCCTTCTCCTTGATATAGGTGCTGCGCGATACGAGCGCCAGCTCGCGCTTCTTGGGCGCCTGACCATTCTGCTCAGTCTGGGAGTTTTCCTGTGCTTCCATGCTACTCACTCCCCTTCTCGTCGTTGGTGACGGGGATAAAGCCCGCCTCGCGAATCTGCTTGTCCATCTTTTCGGACGTCACATAGTCGATGTAATCCTGCGCCTGCTGCGAAGGCGCACCCTTCACAAAGAAGTAAAGGTCGCGTGAGATGGGATAGCCGCCGCTCGCGACCGTCTTCTCGGACGCCTCAACATGATTGACCGAGACGGCCTTGACCGAGGTCTTGGCGTTGAGGCTATCGACGAAGCCCAGCGAAATGTAGCCGATAGCCCCGCGCGAACGAGATACCACGTCGCGCACCTGGCCCGTGCCCGAAAGAACGGCGGAGCGGCGATCGAACGGGGTGCCGTCCATCACGATGGTGCGGAAGGCTTCACGCGTGCCAGACGCCTCATCTCGGTTGATAACCTGAATCCTCAGGTCCTCGCCACCGACTTCTTTCCAGTTGGTGATCTTGCCGGCATAGATATCGCGGAGCTGCTCGGTCGAGAGGTTATCGACGGGGTTGTCTTCGTTCACGATGACCGCGATACCGTCGTGGGCAATGACGATGGGAGTCAGGCCCAGATCCTGTTCGTCGGCATTGAGTCCACGGGAGGAGCTGGCGATATCGGCCGTGCCAGCGCTGACGGCTTCGATGCCAGCGGAAGAGCCCAAACCGGAAACGAGCACGTCGATGCCGGTCTCCTCCTTAAAGCCCTCGGCCGCAATTTCGGCAATGGGAAGGCAGGTGGTCGAACCCGCCACGGTAATAGAGGATGTGGAAGATCCCGAAGAGCAGGCGCACAGCGTGAGCGTGAGCACGGCTGCGCTCAGGACCGATGCAATCTTTCTCATAGCATCACGCCAATCGCAGCATGGCGCCCGCAGGTGCCGCCCTCGTTGCGGTAGGAATAAAAGCGGTCGTTCTGACGAACGGTGGAAAGCTTAGTGTCCACAATGCTGCCCGCATCGACGCCGGCGTCCAGCAGCGCCTCGCGAATGGCGGCGGAAAGATCGAGCAAGCGGCAAGCGCCCGCGTCGATGCAGGAAAACTCGGCGGCAAAGCGATCCATGAGCTCCTGGGATACCTCGTATTCGTCACCCAAGATATGGGGACCAATATAGGCGGAGACGTCGCTTGCGTCGCAGCCAGCAACATCGCAAAGCGCCTGGCACGCCTTGGCGGAAATGCGCGCAATCGTGCCCTTCCAGCCAGAATGTACCACGGCAAATCCGCCGGGAGCCACCAGCACCACGGGAACGCAGTCGGCAAAACAGAGCAGCACGGGCACCTCATGTGCCGTGCAGACGACGGCATCGCAGCCCTCGGCAATCTGCTCGCGAATGTTCTCGAGATCATCGGCACCGTTCGAGGTCACCGTCACGACATGGTCGCCGTGCACCTGATTGGGAACAAGCAGGTTGTGCTCGCACTCGGCAGCCCCTATGGCCTCGAGTGCGCGGCGGCGATTTTCTTGAACGGCAAAGGGGTCATCGCCAACATGCGAGCCCAGATTGAGTGAGGAGTACGCATCTTCGGAAACACCACCGGTGCGCTCGGTGAAGGCAAAGCGAACATCGTGCGTCGCGCCCTCCACCAACGTAACTCCATCATGGTCGACACGCGAAACGTTGTCCGCACGTGCTGCCATACTAAAGCCTCCTAATAACACAAGTATCGCGGCGACGCCGCTGCAGTCCGTGCCATACGGCTGCCATACTTCATAAAAAGGATACCCGCAGCGATAAGGACCAAACGTAAAGGGAACGTAAGGAGATTGGAGACTTTCGTTTACAAAGGTAAAACAAAAAGGGGGTGCATCCAAACGGACACACCCCATGCAGGTCGTTAAGAAAAACGAACTAGAAGCTACCGCGCTTGAGGAAGTCGGGAAGCTCAAACTGGTCGTTGCCAAAGTTCGGGAGCTCAGAGCCGCCAATGTTGCGGGTCGGAGCTGCCTGAGCCGGGCTCGCGGCAGGAGCGGTACGCTGCGGCTCTGCGGCAGCGGCCTTGCTCTGGGACTGCTGAGCGGCGAAGAGCTCGTCCTGACGGTTGACGTTGGAATCGGAGAAGCCCGTAGCGATAACGGTGATACGCACCTGATCGCCCAGGGACTCGTCAACGACGGTACCGAAGATGATGTTGGCCTCGGGGTCGACGGCGTTGGCGACAACGTCTGCGGCGTCGCTGATCTCCTGGATGCCCAGGTCCTTGGAACCGGCGATGGAGAGCAGGACGCGGGTGGCACCATCGATGGAGCTCTCGAGCAGCGGGCTGGAAATAGCCTGCTGGGCGGCGTCGACGGCACGGGTGTCCCCAGAAGAGGTACCGATGCCCATCATGGCGGTACCGGCCTGCTTCATGATGGTCTTAACGTCGGCGAAGTCCAGGTTGATGATGCCGGGGACGGTGATGAGGTCGGTGATGCCCTGGGTGCCCTGGGAAAGGACGCCATCGGCAATCGCGAAGGCCTCGAGCATGGTGGTCTTCTTCTCGGCGATGTCGAGCAGCTTGTCGTTAGGGATAACGATCATGGTGTCGACGCAGTCGGAGAGCGTCTTAATGCCCTCTTCGGCGCTCTTCTTGCGCTTGCGGCCCTCAAAGGTAAAGGGCTTGGTCACGACAGCGACGGTCAGCGCGCCGACCTCGTTCATCGCGATATCGGCAACGATGGGAGCAGCGCCGGTACCGGTGCCGCCGCCCTCGCCGCAGGTGATGAACACCATGTCGGCGCCAGCGAGCGCCTCGGCGATGTCGTCGCGGGACTCATCGGCGGCCTTACGGCCGACCTCGGGGTTGGCGCCAGCGCCCAAGCCGCGAGTCAGGTCGGTGCCGATGTGCACCTTGATATCGGCATCAGAGATCGCGAGTGCCTGAGCATCGGTGTTGATGGCAACAAACTCGACACCGCGGATGCCCTCTTCGATCATTCGATTGACCGCGTTGGTACCGCCGCCGCCGACGCCGACCACCTTAATGACGGCAAGGTAGTTGTTGATCTCTGTCTCGTGCATGTCGGTCCTCCGAACAAAGGTTATAGCCATAGCATGGGTTGACCCCTGCGCACATTAACCTTCAAGTTGAAAGTAAATGCAAAGGTAAACCGTATTATGTTTGCACATTATGAACGTATCAGTCAAATAATTGGCGCTGAAAACCAAACAAACCAGATAAACGGCGCGGTATACCCCGTCAACAAAGGCTCAATGACGTTATGACGTCGGCGCGTTCCTAAACGTATAGTTGCCCGGCGAGCGAACATTGATATACGTCACGCCCTCCACCTGCGAAAGCAGCTTGGTGACGATGCGTTCCTTTTTGGCAATGTCGTCCGAATCGCCAAGCGAGACCTCGATACCGTTATCGAGGTTCGCCGAGATCGCCTCGACCGAGGGCGTGGAAATATCCTTGACCTGGCCCAGGAACTCGCTCGAGAAACCGCGGACATAGTCCAGACCGGCCTTAACGGCCTTGGAATTGACCGCTTGTCCCGAAACCGGTGCGACATCGGCCGAGACATCGGTCAGCAGCACGGCGCCGTAATGCTTGGCGAGCGCCAGGGCGGCATCGATACCGCTCAGGGTGTTGGTGCCCTCCCCCGTCGCGGCAACATTGCCCTGGTCATCAACATCGACCGAAGTAGACAACGGTGCGATCCACGTGTCATCGTCTCCGATGGCCCATGCCAGATCGTCGGAGCTAATGTAGGCGATTGCGATAACCTTACGCTCCGTCGGCGTGATGATGAGCGTATGGGGAAATTGACGCTGGACATCCACACCCGAGACCCACGGATTTTGCTTGAGGTCCTCGGTGATCTGGTCAGGATTCACGTTAAAGAGCGACGTGTTCTCGGGCAGATTAATCAGCTGGATGGCATCGTGCTTGGTCACATGCTCGCTGCCCTGAATCTGAATATCGGTGGCGGCGAACAGACCAGAGTTAATGACAACAATGGCAACGACGGCAAGCACTGCCAGAGCGGCAAGGATGCCGCCTATGATTTTGCTCTTGCCTTTGACAGCAGAAGCGGCACCCGCCGCATGATTTGCCATAGCGCCAATCGATGACAGTGGATTGATGCCCTTTTTGCCCGAATCCGGCTTTGCAGAAGCCGACACCGACGCCTGCGAGCGCGGCTTAGATGTACCCAGCGCGCGACCGGGACGCATCGCCTTGGCCCCCAATGAGGGCTTAGGCGTCGTCATGGGACGAGTAGCCTTGCCACTCATCGCCGGCGCGGACGTCGCCGAAGGACGCGTCACCGGACGAGCTGCTTTTTTGGCAGCGGGGCGACTGCCAAGCTGCGAGCCGACAACCGGACGCTTGGCAGGCCGCGCGGACCCAGCAGGCTTAGAGGGCATGACGGTTTTACGTTGAGGCTGGGATGGTGCGCCGGAACGCCCTCCGGCGCGGCGGAAGGTTGGTTTCGATGCTCTAGAAGCCGAGGAATTTAACTTCCGGTCTGAGCTCGATGCCATACGCCTCCCTCACCTTTCCATGCACATGCCTGATAACCGCGGCCACGTCATCGGCCGAGGCGGTTCCGTTATTAACGATAAAATTAGCGTGCACGGGCGAAACTTCCGCGCCGCCAACCGAAAAACCCTTTAATCCACAATCCTCGATAAGCTTTCCCACGCTCGCATCGGGCGGGTTGCGAAAGACCGACCCGCAGGATGCGCGGCCCATGGGCTGCGTGCGCTTGCGACGCGTCAGGTACCGCTCCATACGCTCGCGGATATCGGCCTTGGGCGCGGGTTTGAGCTTGAGCACGCACTCCAGAATGATCTCGTTGCGCGGCAGGCTGCATTCACGGTAGCCCCAGGTAATCTCGGAACCCGCGTAGTGCTTGATGCCTAAGGCCGGGTCAAACGTAACGACGTCTTCGACCAGCGAGCCAATCCACTCGGTTCGCGTGCCGGCATTCATGGACACGGCGCCGCCAACGGAGCCGGGGATGCCGACCGCAAACTCAAGGCCCGAAAGGCTGCGCGACAGCGCGTCGTTGACCAGACGCGCGAATATCACGCCCGCACCGACCGTCAGCGTGCAACCGTCCTCGGCGACAACCGTACGCTGGAACTCGCGCCCCAGCGAAATGACGGCGCCGCGATAACCCGCATCGGCAACAAGCAGATTGGACCCCTTGCCGATAATGACCCACGGCACCTGCTCACGGTCGAGCACCGCCACGGCGCGACGCAGGGCATGATAGCTGTGACACGTCACAAAGAGGTCCGCCTTGCCGCCGATACGATAGCTCGTATGGCGCGCGAGGCGTTCATCCTCGATTACGTCCGTATCGATCATGCCCGAAAGCGCCATGACGGCGTTAAACAGACCCATGGGGTTTAAGCGTCTTTCTTGGCAGTCAGATACTCGATGAACTCGGGGCCGACCGTCGTGACGTCGCCGGCACCCATCGTAAGCAGCAGGTCGCCCTCGCCCACCATCTTCTCGAGCTCCTCGTTGAGCTCAAGACGGCTCGAGCAGTACACGACATCCTTACCGGGGTGCTTGGCGCGCACGGTATCGGCAAGCATCTTGGACGTGACGCCCGGGATGGGCATCTCGCCGGCAGAGAACACGTCAATCAGCAGCAGTTTATCGGCATTGGCGAAGGCGTCGGCAAAATCATCGCACAGGGCCTGCAGACGCGAGTAGCGGTGCGGCTGGAACACGACGTCGACATGCTTGTAGCCAAGCGACGAAACGGCCGCGAGGGTCGCCTTGACCTCGGTGGGGTGATGGCCGTAGTCATCGACCACCGTGATGCCATCGATGTCGCCCACATGGGTAAAGCGACGACGTACGCCCTCAAAGCTCGAAAGCGCCTTTGCGGCGGCATCGATATCGAGTCCCAGAACATGGGCAACCGTAAGGACCGCCGTGGCGTTGAGCATATTATGGCGACCGGGGTTGCTCTTGATCTCGACGGCGTGCTCGGTTCCATCCTCAAAGCGGACGATAAAGTCACTCTGGATACCCTTGACGTCCGGATGCACGCAGACGATATCGTTGGTCTCTGCAAAACCGTAGGAAAGCACACGTCGCCCGGTCGACTTGGCAAGCTCAACCAGATGCGGGTCCTCGCCACAGACGATAACCGTGCCGTCCTCGCCCACCAGGCCCATAAACTTGGCAAAGGTGGCCTCGATCTCCTCGATACCCGAGTAGTGATCGAGATGGTCGGCCTCGACATTGGTCACAATGACCACATTGGGGTCAAGGAACAGGAAGGAGCTGTCGGACTCATCCGCCTCGGCGACAAAGTAGTCGCCCGAGCCGTTCTTGCCGTTGGTGTCGTAGCCCTCGACAATGCCGCCGATCAAAAAGCTGGGGTCCAGGCCCATGCGGTCGAGCATGGTGGCGCACATCGAAGAGGTCGTAGTCTTGCCGTGGGTGCCGGCGACGGCGACAGTGGTGTAGCCGTGGCCCAGGGCCGAGAGCATCTTGGCGCGAGGCCACACGGGAATACCCAACTCGCGCGCGCGGACGAGCTCGGGGTTGGACTCGGGAATAGCGGTGGAAACCACGACGACGTCGGGCTTGACCTCGTCGATGGTGGCGGCCTCATGGCCCACATGCACCTTCACGCCGGCGCGGGTAAGCTGGCGAATATAGCGCGAGGTCTTAAGATCGGAACCGGTAACGACATAGCCGCGCTCGTGAAGAACGAGGGCGATGCCGCTCATGCCGGCGCCACCGATACCGATAAAATGGGCGCTCTTGAACTCGGGCGCGGAGGGTGCAGTCTGGGAATCAGCCATGTGCTCGTGTACTCCTTGCGTAAACACTGCCTGTAACCCGTTTACTGTACCGCACCTACCGCATCCGCGCGAGGGCGACCGGCGATATCCCGTCTAACTAACGCAATCCTTCTACCGCGTCGGCCAAAAGGACGGCAGCGCGGTCCTGGGCCAAACCGCGAGCCGCCTGACGCATAGCATCGCGCGCCTGTGCATCATCGATAAGGTGCAGCAGCTCATCGGCAAACGCCTGGCTATCGATTTCGGCATCGGCGCAGAGCACGCCGGCACCGGCATCGACCAGATAGCGGGCATTGGTGGTCTGATGGTCGGCCGTCGCATGCGGATACGGCACCAGCACCGAAGGTGTGGCAAGTGCGGCGATCTCGGCGACGCTCGAAGCGCCCGAGCGCGAGAGAACCAAATCGGCCGCGGCCAGCATATCGCCCATGTTGTCGATGTAGGGCTGGACGCGATACCGCTTCGCCTCCTCGGGCGTCAGGGCAAGGGCACGCTCGGTATCCTCAAAGCCATCGGCGCCCGTCGAATGCAAAACATAGAGACGCTCGCGCGAAAGCAGCTCGTCTTTGAGCGAAGCCACGCGCTCATTAAGATGCTGAGCACCAAGCGAGCCGCCAAAAACCAGCAGAAGCGTGGCGTCCTCGGGCACATCGAGCGCTCTGCGACCGCGAGCACGGTCGCCCTCAATCACAGAACGGCGCACGGGGTTGCCGGTCATGAGTACATGATCCGGGTCACCCTCGCGCTCAAACACGGAACGGGCGGCAGGCACCGAAATACAAACACGGGCGGCATGCGAGCTCATCATCTTATTTGCCAGGCCCGGAACGGAGTTCTGCTCGTGTAGCAGGTACGGAACGCCCGCGTCCTTGCACCAGCCCAGCAGTGGGACCTCGACATAGGCGCCAAAACCAATAGCCACATCGGGCTTGCCGACCTTGGAAAAGTGACTGCCGAGCGCTCGCTTGGCCTTGTTGACGCGCCACAGCGAGCTCAGGGCCGTCCAAGGACGGGAGCGATCGAAACCCGTGACGGTAATGGGTACAAAGTCGAACCCGGCCTCGGGAACCAAGCGACCTTCGAGCTTGTGCGACTGGCCCACAAACACAACGTGGTGACCACGGTCGCGCAGCTCCTCGGCCAAGGCAAGTGCGGGGTTGATATGCCCCGCCGTGCCACCGGCTGCGATAGCAACGGTCATCTTATCGGTCATGATAGTCCCTTCGTACACGCGGCCCCTGGTCATCGGTGCGCAAACGCGCCGACGGGTCCGAATTCAAGTCGATTCGATTATATCCGCCACACGCATTGCGCGGCGTCGGTCGTTGCGCGCGACCCTGCGGCGCCGAGCGCGGCCGGGGACGGGCATCCGACTCCGAAGCAGAACCGTTCAAGACGGTAAAGCCGCCACGCGACGAGCGTTCCCCACGCGCATGGGGAACACCGGCAGTGCTCTCATCCATAACGGCAAAACTATCGCGGCGACGATCGTATTCATCGCGTCGAGCGCTCTCGTGCGAGACGCGCAAGATAAGCCCGGCAAGCATGAGAGACACGATGATCGACGATCCGCCGTAACTGATGAACGGCAGCGGCTTACCCGTCATGGGAAACAGGTTGAGGATGCCCAGCGCGTTGATCAAAAACTGCACCGCGAGGATAACCGCAGAACCCGAAGCCATGAGCGCCCCGCGGCGATCGGTAGCCTGCTCGGCGATTCGAAACGCCGAGTAGATCAGCATCGCAAACACCAAGAAAAATAGCAGCGTTCCAAAAAAGCCAACTTCCTCGCCAATGATGGCCAGGATATAGTCGTTATGCGCCTCGGGCAAATACGAGTACTTCATGGTTGAGTTACCGATGCCGCGGCCGAACAGTCCGCCCGAAGCAAACGCCATAATAGCAAGCGTTGCCTGGTAGCCATCTCCATACTCATCGGCCCAAGGGTTCCAGGCAACCTGAATGCGCACCATACGGTACGGCTCGGCGACAAGCGCCACCACGACAATGACGGCGCCGATAAGAAGCGCTCCGATAATGTATTTGGGGTCAAGGCCGGCAAAGAGTGCCATGCACATGAGCGTCAACAGAATGATCAGAATGGTGCCAAAGTCGGGCTGAATAAAAATCAAGAAAAGCGAAATGCCCAAAAAGATGCCCATGTTCTTAAGGAACTCATTGATGTTGCCGCCGGGCGAAAACACACGGTCGAGCATAATGGCCGAATAGGCAATAGCAAACGGCTTGAGAAACTCCGATGGCTGAAACTGAATACCGGCAATGCTCAGCCAACGCGTGGCGCCGCGGCTGCCGCTACCAACAAGAAACACCGCAATGAGCAAGATGATCATAGCGACAAGGGCAACTCTCAGTGCCCCTTCGCCAAACCAGCTATCGGGTGCGATGCGCACGATAAACTCAAGGGCGGCAACACCGATAACGGTGAACATAAACTGTCGGAACAAGAAGTACGTCGCGGAGCCGTTCTCGTGAAGCGCCTCGACCGAAGATGCCGAGTACACCATAAGCAGGCCAAAACAGACCAGCGAGAATAGACAGGCCAAAAAGACCAGGCGGGGTCGCATGATGCGCGCAGGGACGCCGGCTATATAGCGTTCGCCGATACCCTGCGCACCGCGACCGGCGCGTGGCGTGCTGCGCCGCGAGGAAGCACGGTCCGAGTCGGGCCTCCTCATATTCTGTCGGGGGCTCTCCTCTATCACCGGCAACCCCTATTCCATTTGTGCATTCGACGCAGCGGCAAGCTGGGCCACGTAGTCTTTGAACACACGGCCGCGCTCCTCATAGCCCGAGAACTCATCAAACGAAGAGCAAGCGGGCGACAGCAGAATCACATCGCCGCGGCTCGAGAGCGAGCGGGCGACATCCACGGCGTCGCGCAGGTCGTCGGCCTGAGCGATATCGACATCGCCATCGACATCCGCTTCGTCCATAGCGGCGGTAAAGCGCTCGCGTGCGTCACCAAAACAGACCACCGATCGCACGTTGTCCATGACAACGCGGGCAAAATCCTCGAGCGGCGTGCCCTTATCGTGGCCACCGAGCAGCAAGATCACATCGTCATCGGGAAACGCCGTCAGGGCCTTCTCGACCGCATCGGTGTTGGTTGCCTTGGAATCGTTGACGTAGCGCACGCCATCGATCTCGCCACAGGGCTCCACACGGTGCTCGAGCGGCTGGAACGAGACCAGGCCGCGGCACACGCCGTCAACATCGGCGCCGACCGTCAGCGCCGCCGAGGCGGCACATAGGGCATTGATAACATTGTGGTGGCCCGAAATCTTAAGTTCGGACGTATCGACGAGTGTGGTCTCAACGCCTTTCAGGCGAACGACCATCTTGCCGTCGCGTACAAACGCGGCGTCCTCGCCCGCAGGGTCGTCAAAAGCAACCTTGCAGATACGGCGGCCCGGAACATAGATATACTCATCGAACTCGTGGATGCCGGCGTCTTCGACATCGACAATCACCGGGTCGTCGTCGACCATATTCTCGAACAGCTTAATTTTGGCAAGCGCGTAGTTCTTATGGCTCTTATGCCAGCCCAGATGATCGGGGGTGATGTTGAGCAACACCGCCACACGGGGGTGAAGTTCTTGAGTCGTTGCGATCTGATAGCTCGAAAGCTCCGCCACAAACCACTCATTATGCGCGCGGCCATCAACCTCGTTGACCGGTGGCTCGCCGATGTTGCCGACGGCAACGCTCGCCTCGCCCGCGGCCTTGAGCAGGTAGTCGGTCAGCGACGTGGTAGTCGTTTTACCGTTGGTGCCCGTAATGGCGATCCAATTATGGGGAGACAGGCGGTAGGCAAACTCGGGCTCACCCATAATCTGGGCAGCATGGTCGCGGCCGGCCTTAAAGAATGCCGAAAACTCCGAGATGCCCGGGCACGTCACGCATACGTCAAACGCACCCTCGACCTGCTCGGTACCGTAGACAAACGACGCCCCATGCGCCTCTAGCGAGCGCGTGGCATCATTGGGCTCGGACGTACCGCCACCGTACACGGTAACGGCGCTCACGCGCTCGGGGTGCGCAAGCGCCCAGCGAGCGACATCAAGACCGGACTTACCCTGACCCAAGACGAGCAGGCTAAAGACATCAGCAAGAGGCATGAAAGACCACTATCCCAACTGGAAGAACAAAGCGAGGCCCAAGGCACCAAAGGCCGCGGCGACAATCCAAAAACGGATGACGACCTTGGTCTCGGCCCAGCCCTTCTTTTCGAAATGATGATGGATGGGCGCCATGAGAAAGACGCGCTTGTGCGTAAAGTGGAAGTAGACGACCTGAATCATGACCGACAGGGTCTCGACGATAAACAGGCCGCCGATGATGAGGGAGACGACCTCGGTGTTAGTCATGATGGACGTACAGGCAAACGCGGCGCCCAGAGCAAGCGAGCCGGTATCACCCATAAAGATGCTCGCCGGATAGCAGTTGAACCACAGAAAGCCCAAGCAGGCACCGGCACACGCGGTGCAGAAGATGGACAGGTTCACGTCTCCGTGCAAAAACGCCATGGCAGCCATGGCGAGCATGGCGATCATGGAGGTGCCGCCAGCAAGACCGTCAAGGCCATCGGTCAGGTTCACGGCATTAGAAAGACCGGCAATCATCAGCCAGCAAAAGACAATATAGAGCCACGGGAACGAATAGCCGCAGATGGTGGTCGAAAGCACGCCAAGGTCGATCGTCAACCCACCGGGAAAACGAATCTCGGGGGCGACGCCGCACCAGTTGACGGCAAGTACCGTAAAGGTGACACAGATAATGGTTAGGCCGATCATCTTGGCATGGGGCGTCAGACCGAGCGAGCGCCCATGCGTAACGGAGGTCAGGTCGTCGATCAGGCCCAGCACGCCGGTCGCCAGCGTGGCGAGCAGCACGAGTACGAGCTCGGTGGTGAGCTTGCCCATCAGCAGGCAGGTCAGCGAGATCGCGACGAGGATGACAACGCCACCCATGGTGGGCGTTCCCTGCTTAACCAAATGACGCTTGGGGCCGTCGGCACGAACCTGCTGGCCGATACCCTCGACCTTGAGCAGCTTGATCCACCACGGCATGAGCAGCAGCGCAATGGCTGCGGCGATGCCAAGCCCCAAAAAAGCCTGATACGTTGGATACGAGGGATTGCCGAACATGGGCTAGCACACACCTTCCACAAAGCGGTCGAGCTCAACAAAGCGGGAACCCTTGACCAGTACAACATCATGTTTTTCAAGCGCGCCGCCCATGCCGTCGAGCACCTGCTGATAATCGGAGAACACCTGGATGCGGTCCTCGTCCATGCCCATCATGCGTGCGGCATCGGCCATAAGCTGGGCCAGCTCACCACCCACGCACGCCAGCATGTCGAGCTTCTTGGCGGCGGCATAGGCGCCCACGAGCTCATGCATGCGAGGAGCCTCATCGCCCATCTCGCCCATCTCGCCCAGGATCGCCATGCGAGACCCCGTGCACGAAAGCGAGCACAGCAGATCGAGACCGGCTGCCATCGATTCGGCGCTGGCGTTATAGGAATCGTCGATGATGCGTGCACCACTCTTGGCGCGCTTGATCTCCTGGCGGTGCCCGGTGATCGTAAGACCCCTAAAGGCAGCATCGATCTGCTCGGGCGTCACGCCCAGGCGATAGGCAACCGCGGCGGCCTTAACGGCATTAGGAACGGACTGCACGCCGGGGATGGCAAGCATGGTATCGATTGTCTCGCCCTGACCAAAATCGAGCGTAAAGACCGGACGGCCTTCGTCATCAACACGAATGTCGCGGGCACGGACCTCATCATCGTCCGAGACGCCGGCCAGCATCACGTCGATACCAGCAGGCTGGGCGAACGTGTCGCAAATGAACGGCGTAAAGTCGTCCTCGCCGCCCAAAACCAGCAGCGGCAAATTGTCGCCGGCGGCGCACATGCCCTGGACAATCTCGGCCTTAGCGCGGGCGATGTTCTCGCGGCTGCCCAAAATGCCGATATGAGAGGTGCCGATCTTGCTCACGATGGCAAGGTTGGGATTGGCAGACAGAGACAGGCGCTCGATCTCGTGGAAATGGTTCATGCCCATCTCGAGCACCAGGACCTCGGTATCGGCCGGAGCGGAAAGCACCGTGAGCGGCATGCCGATCAGGTTATTGAAATTGCCCTTGGTGGCCCAGACACGATAGCGCTTGGCGAGCACAGCGGCGAGCACGTCCTTGGTCGTCGTCTTGCCGATGGAACCGGTAATGCCAACGACCAGGCAGCCAAGCTCCAGGCGATACGCGTGCGCCAAACGCAGCAGAAACTCCTCGGGATCATCGGTCAGCAAGATGGCACAGCCCTTGTCCTGCGCCAGCGAGACCAGCTCGGCCTCGGGCTCACGCGTCATCACGACGGCGCCGGCACCCGACTGGACGGCACGGGAAGCAAAATCATTGCCGTCGACGTTTTCACCGGGAAAGGCGACGAAAATCGTCCCTTCCTCGACCTGGCGCGAGTCGATAACGCACCCGCGGCATACCAGATCGACTTCTCCCGTCACGGTTCGGGCCCCTGTTGCGGCCGCGAGGTTGTTGACGGCGATCTCTATCATTGCAGCTCCCCTGTAAACCTAAATAATGCTATCGGCGTATTGTATCCCAGCGCCGCACATGCGTGGTGCAGGGCATGTGAACACCCCTCATATGGGACAACAAACCACGCCCCAAAGATTGTAACCCCCTACTTCGTGTGCGGGATACCCAGCACGTCGAGCGCGTTGGCCATAATTGACTGGAACGGCACCGCAGCGGCATCTGAGCCGCTCGGCGTTCCGTCGAGCGTGATATAGCACAGCACCTTGGGCGATTGTGCCGGTGCAAAGCCCATAAAGGACGACATGTAGTTCTCCTTGAGGTAGCCGCCGTTCTCGTCGGCACGTTCGGCCGTACCGGTCTTACCCGCCACGTCATAGCCGTCAACCGCGCCGCCAACGCCCGTTCCCTCCGACACGACCGTCTGCATGCACGATGTCACCTGGGATGCGGCGTCCTCCGAAATCGCGCGCTCGCCTTCGCCCCAGTCCTTCTCGTCGCCTTTGCTGGACTTATAGAAGTGCGGGGTCATCATCACGCCGCCGTTGGCGATGCCGCCCACGGCACGTGCGATCTCAATCGGCGAGACAGACAGCGCCTGTCCAAAGCTCATCGAGCCCAGCGTGGCGCCGTCATACTGGTCACGCTCCTTGACGATGCCCAGGCTCTCGCCCGGAAAATCGACACCAGAGCTGTGACCGATGCCCCACTTGTCCACATAGGCGGCAAAGTCGTCGGCACCGATCTTGCGCCCCACCAGGACAAAACCCACGTTGGACGAACGGCGCATCATCTCGCGCACATCCATGGTCATGGCGTAGTCACGCTTGTCGGCATCGGTGACGGTATCGTCGCCCACCTTGATGCTCGCCGGCACCTCAAACGACGTACTCGACCGCACGACACCCAAGTCGAAGCCGGCGCCCGCCACGAGCGTCTTAAAGACCGAGCCGGGCTCGTAGGCGTCGGTGACCAGGCGCAGGTTCATATCCTCGGTCTTGGCGTTTTCCAAATTGGTCTGGTCGTAGGTCGGATACGAGCAGGCTGCCAAGATCTCGCCTGTCGTAGGATCGGTGACCAGCGCCGAGCCGTTCTTGGCCTTTGTCTTCTCGACAGCCTCTGCCAGGGCATCCTCGGCCGCACGCTGGATATTGACGTCGAGCGTCGTCACGATATCAACGCCGTCGACCGCAGCCACCTTTTTATAGGCACCGCCCGCGATATAGCTGCCGTCCCTCGCGCGCTCGCGTACGAGAGAGCCGTTCGTGCCGGTCAGAAGCTTGTTGTATTGCTTTTCGAGACCCGTCAAGCCGTCGTTGTCTACATTCACTACACCCAGCACCTGCGATGCCAGATTGCCGTATGGATATACGCGCTTCATGGCCTGCTCAAAAAGCACGCCGGGCAGGTTCTTCTTCTCCAGCGCCGCAGCGTCGTCTTCGTCCACCTGGCGCTTGATATACACCCAGGTTCCATCGGACTCAACGAGCTTGCGGCAGGTCTTTTTATCGATTCCAGTTGCCTTGACCAGCGCCGACACCGTCTTGTCAACATCCTCGACAAGCTGGGGGTTCACGGCGATGTTGCGACATTCGACCGACGACGCTAGCACGTTACCGTTGCGGTCGTAGATGGTGCCACGTTTGGCATAGAGGGTCTGCGCAAGCAGGCGGCGCGCATCGGCACGCTCGCGCAGTTTATCGGCTTCGACAATTTGATAGTCGGCAAGGCGAAAGACGCCCAAGCCCAAGCCAAGCCCAATGAAGCCCATGACGGCTTTGCGGCGAGGCAGAGGCGTGCCTGTGAGCCATTCGGTCGACGAACTCTTGCGCGACCTGGTGTTATGCACTTGAGGGCCGCCCGAGCCGCGAAGTCGCGACGCCGGGTCGTTGCCACGGGACTGCCCGGCGTTGTAAGATTGCCGACCCGTTCCTTGATAACCAGAACGTCCCCGCGACGAGGGACGTCCAGAACCGCGGCCCCCATCGGAACCGCGGCGATAGTCATTTGTCATACTCAGCTACCGTCTTGCTACTGAGCGGTCGCGGTCGCGTTGGCGCCCGCGGCTGCATCCTGCGAAAAGTCAAGTGTAACGCTCTCGCTGGGCTCCACCATGCCATAAGCGCCCGCAAGGTCGCGAATGCGCGTGTCGGCGCCATAGACCGAATGCATGACCTCCAGGTCGGAGCTCTCATCGGTCGCCTTTTCGAGCGTGTTGGTAAGCTCGGCGTTGCTGTTGAGCACCTGGGCCGTAACGCCGGCGAGCGCCACGCGGGCGACGCCGATCGTCATGAAGATAGCCGCAATGATGCAAAACGTTTTAAGAACGCTCATGAAAACCGGGCTTACCGCCTGGTTTGCCTGACGGCCCGCGCCCGTGTAGACATCAAAGCGCGGCGTGCGCTGCTCACGGGGAGCAACGGGGGCCTGCGGCGTCTCACGATAGGCGGGCATGGCGTTCATATCATAGGCGAGTGCTGCGCTTGAAGTGTTGTAGCCCATGATATGCCGCCTCCCATCCCGAGTACGTTGGTAGTATGTTTAAGCTTCGTTTATGGTGCGAGCGGGAGGTCCAATATCGCGCGGTCGCGCCTACAGACGCTGCGCCACGCGGATTTTGGCTGATCTCGCCCGAGGGTTGCGCTCAACCTCATCAGGCTGGGCAACCAAGGGTTTGCGAGTGATGACCTTGAGTATCGGCACGTTGCCGCACACGCACACCGGAATCTCCGGCGGACACGTGCACCCCTGGCTCATCTCCTTAAAGTGATTCTTTACGATACGGTCCTCGAGCGAGTGATACGAGATGACGCAGATACGTCCGCCCGGGTTGAGCCACCTGGTGGCGGCATCAAGCCCTCGTTCGAGCACATCGAGCTCGTGATTGACCTCGATGCGAATGGCCTGGAAACTTTTCTTGGCCGGGTGTCCGCCATGCCGACGAGCGGCAGCCGGGATACCCGCCTTGATGATCTCGACAAATTGGCCGGTGGTTTCGATCGGTTCTTGCTCGCGGCGGCGCACGATCTCGCGCGCGATCTGCGAGGCGAACTTCTCTTCGCCGTAGACGCGTAGAATCCGGGCGAGGTCGTGTTCGTTATAGGTGTTGATGACCTCAGCTGCGTTTAAGGTGTTATTACCCGGATCCATCCGCATGTCCAATGGGGCGTCCTCGTTATACGAAAAGCCCCTGCCAGGGATATCGAGTTGCGGTGACGAAACGCCCAAATCGAACAGGAAGCCATCGACCCCGGGCACCTCGGCCGAGCAAAGCAGCTCGTCCAAGTCGCCGAAGTTGCCCTTCAGCAGCTGGTGCGGAACGCCGGGAACCTCGCGGTCCAGACGGGCGCCAGCGGCCTCGAGGGCCATGTCGTCCTGATCGACGCCGAGCAAAAGGCCCGTCTCCCCCACCTGCGCGGCCATCTTTACCGAATGGCCGGCACCGCCAAGGGTGCAATCGCAGACAACGGAGCCGCTCTTTAGCCGCAGCGACTCAAGCACTTCGCCGAGCATGACAGGTTCATGCCGATATTCTTGTGTCAAGATCCCACGCTCCATCCGTTACCCGTGCCTTGCCCTTACGAGAAGAAGAGGTCCAGCAGGGCCTCATCGTCATCGTCCTCATCGGCCGCGGCGCGATCCCAAACCTCAAGGTGGTCGTAGTTGCCCACAACCGTGACCTCGCGGTCGAGGTTCGCCTGCTTGCGGAGAGACTCGGAAAGACCGATACGACCGGCGCTATCCACGTCCATCGACGTAGTGCGCTTGTTGATCGCCCTCATGAGCTTCTGGTCGTTAATGTCACGCGGGTTAAAACCCTCGTGGCCCTCACGACCCGCGAAGAGTCCTTCGACCCACTTATCGAAGGCCTCGGCAGAGAACACGTACAGAGCATCGACATCCAGGGCTTTGAACACGCGAACGTGCTCTCCAAGCTCCTCGCGAAGGGGTGCAGGCAGGGACAGACGACCTTTTGCATCGAGATTGCGCTCGTATGCACCAGTCATTCCCATGTGCGCCCTCCCCTCGGTTACTCAGATGGCACGTACGCGGGGAACCACCCCGCCTGTCGACGTCATTAATAA
>CAJMPU010000006.1 GCA_905215505.1 uncultured bacterium | reverse complement strand
GCCGCGCGGCAAGGAGATATATTGCCAGACCGGAGGGGCGCCGGGGGCGGGAATCGCGCACTCCATATTTTGTTCACAAATGAATAGGTCCCTCAGTCGCATCACTGAGGTTAAAACTGAAGCATTGGCTTCTGATATTGGCGATGACCAGCTGGTTTATAGGTGTTAAGGCATCGGTCATCTCTGGAGCGCCACTTTACTCCAAAAGCATCAGCTATTTGTTTCCCGTCGGTAAAAGGCAGGTTTTGTTCGCCAAGCGTTCTTATATATAGAGAAGTTCGGGTTCGAACCCGTGGCGCGGCAACAAAAAAGCGACCAGCCGGAGCCGATCGCTTTCTATTCTATGCTGGATCATCCAGAGGGCGCTTCCGAACTCATTTTCTCGCTGCCATTCATGCTTTCGAAGCATCGTTCGACCTCCACAGCCTCATGTTTTGAGGATCTGCCGTGTTTATCACTGTTATTAATGAGTGTGTGGAAGTGATCCTCATACAGATACGTGCGATCCGCCAGAGAACTGAGAAGCATCTCTCTGCAGCCCTCGTTGCCTATCCTCGCATCTCTCAGGTCTTCCGGAAATTCACAAGCAGTCTTAGAGTCAATTTGTTTCCGTTTTCAGAGACTTGTTTGAGAGTTTTTAAAGACAGTTCAAAACAATAAGTGAGACACCATAAAGCAGAGCAAGATGTGCCGGATAGAAAATGTAGAAGAAATATTTGAGCTTCAGCCCTCGCTTACCATTATAAAGATTGATAAGCAGCAACGAAACGACCGCGGCAGCAACATCAGGATTAAATACATTAGCTGTAGCAAACTCAAATCCGCCGCCAACTATATGGCATGACGAAAGGAGCACTGCACATACTGCAGCAAAGAACATCTTGGCCTTGCTGTCGTGGAATAAATAGAATGCAGCCACAAGCAGAATGCCATACACACCGCCATCTAGTTTAGTGTATTCAGCTGCCAGTGCTGTCAAAACAATCAGAGCAGTTTCTGCGATGTATCTTTTCCGTTTTGAAAGACTTTGTATCTTTTCCAGAACAATCAAAAAGACCAAGGAAAGCAGGAGCTCACACATAACATTTTGTTGCCGAAGGTCAAATAGTTGCCCGGTTTGGACGAAATCGTATATGGGCTCCGCAATGATTGCGAAGACAAGCATATTTCGCAGGTACCTCTTTAAGTCATGAGTATGCAAAAATCCCTCAACTATCAAAAAGCAAAATAAGGGAAATGCAATTCTGCCAAGAACATGAAGCACATCCGAAGCCTCGCTTAGAATCGCCCATTGTTCGTCTGATATCTGACTGTACGATGCGTGAGTCATGATTCCATTGGTCAGGACGATCCTGCTTACATGATCGAGAACCATCGAAATGGCCGCTATTATCTTTAATGTGCTGCCGCTAATTCCGTATCTATCTGTTTTCATTTCGTTTTCCTTTCTTTGGGTGGGCCGTCAGAGGTTCGGCCTGCTCTGCAGGCAGCCGCTGCGGCGCTTCGCGCCTCGCGCGCTGCACTGGCAAACGCTCACGCGTTTACTCAGCTCCGCGCCCTTTCGGGTTCGAACCCGCGTCGCGGCAACAAAAAAGCGGCCGGCATCCGCCAGTCGCTTTTCCATTCTATGGTGGGCCGTCAGGGGTTCGAACCCTGGACCTTGGGATTAAAAGTCCCCTGCTCTGCCAGCTGAGCTAACGGCCCGCGGGTGGCATTGTACCACGGTCTGGGACTATTCCCAACTCCATTGGCCGTTCTGGAAAATCACAACTTCACGTCCATCAGGCGTAATGCCCGTAATATCGATGTCGTCCATGCCAATCATAAAATCGACGTGCGTGCTCGAGACGTTAACGCCATGCTCCAGGAGCTCTTCCTTGGACATGTCATACCCACCCTCGATACATTCGGGGAAACCGACACCTAGCGCGAGATGGCAGCTGGCGTTCTCATCATAGAGCGTGTCATAGAACAAAACGCCACTTTCACGGATCGGCGTGTTCTTGGAGATAAGCGCGACCTCACCCAGATGAGCGGCACCTTCATCGGTGTCAATGATGCTCGCAAGCGTCGCCTTGCCCACGCGGGCATCGTAGTCCGCTACGCGGCCGGCCTCGAACTTAATCCAAAAATCGTCGACCTTGTTACCGTGGTGAATGAGCGGCATGGCCGAGTACACGATACCGTCGGCGCGCATACGATCAGGCGAGGTGAAGACTTCCTCGGTGGGAATGTTGGGGAAGAAGGGGTGTCCATCGGGCGTCTTGCCCTTGCCGCCGGCCCACTCGTGACCCTTCGTCATGCCAATCGTCAGATCGGTTCCATTTTCCGCGGTGTAATGCAGGCGGTCAAAACGATTGTCGTTCAGGAAACGCAGGTTCTTTTCGAACGCCGCGTCATGAAGCTCCCAGTCGCTCTCCGGGTCCTGGCCATCGGCACGAGCGGTGTGCAGAATCGCATTCCATAGCTTATAGATTGCAACCTCATCGGCGTCTCCCGGGAACACCTCGTGCGCCCAAGCCACGACCGGAGCGCCGGCGATGCACCACGGATTGATGTTGTAATCCAGTCCACGGCGGAAAGCTTTGCACTGCGTATTCCTCGCCTTGGATGCCGCGGCCGGCTTGGCTGGATCGATGCCCTTGAGGGCTGCAGGATCCGCCCCCTCGATAAAGATAAAGCAGGCGCCATCCTGGGCCAGGGAATCCAACTGCAGGCGCTTCCACTCGGGCGTCTGCTCAAAATAGCTTTTATCGACATGCTCGTACGTGAGCCTCGTCACGGCATCATCGGCCCAAATGACCGTCACGTGGCCAGCGCCGGCGGCATAAGCCTCCGCGACCACCACGCGGGCAAAGGATGCGCACTCGACCGGAGACTGAACGACAACCTCCTGGCCGGGCTTGACGTTTACGCCCTTGCGGACAACCAAGCGCGCATAGTTTTTAATCTTGGGCTCCAGGGCCTTCATGCCCTCCAGAGCCTCTTCGACCGTCAGGGCAGCTCGAATCATGTGCCACTCCATCTATCTATAGAACAGTAAAAAGGCGCGCCGCAAAAACGACGCGCCCTATATCTTAGCGATAAGTATGCATGCAAACGCTACTTCTTCTTGGAGTCCTTCTTGTCCTCCTCGGCAGCTGCGCGCTCGATAAGAGCGTTGAGCTTGTTCTCGGACATGCCCTCGGCCTGCGCGCGATACATGTTACGCAAGGGACGAATACGAGCGAAGTCGTAGATAAAGTCACCCAGGATGATGACATAGGACAAAACGATGCCGACCATCTGAACAGGACTGGACACCGTGCCGCCGGGAGCGAAGTAGAGCGAAGCCCCGATTGCCACGACGAGCACCATGCCGATAGCGAGCACAGCCCACCAAATACGGCGGCGCTTGGTGTAGTCCTCATCCTGCTTGAGAAGGATATTCGACACCGTGTAGATGCGGTCCTCCTTGGCGCGCTGCTTAGCCTTGCGGGCGCGCTTCTCCTCTTTAGAGAGGCCCTCGAGGTTCTCGCCCTTCTCGAGCTCTTTGCGGCGTGCCTTAGACGAAGCCGGCACGACGCGGACAGAGCTCGCTGCCTGACGGGCAGGCTTAGCAGATGCGGCGGACTTGCGCGCAACCCCGGTAACCTCGTGGGATTGCGTGCGCTTGTTCGTGGCGCTACGGGTACTCACTTATGCGTTCTCCTTCATGCTTGTGAACTGGGAGCCCGTGATGATCTGGAAGGCCTCGCGATAGCGCTCGGACGTGCCATCGATGACCTCGGCGGGCAGGTGCGGGGTCTCCCCCGTCATATCCCAGTTGGCCTTGAGCCAATTGCGGACGAATTGTTTGTCGTAGCTGGGCTGGATCTTGCCCTCCTCGTAGCTGGCAGCAGGCCAGAAACGGCTGGAATCGGGCGTGAGGCACTCGTCGATCAGCGTGACCTTGCCATCGATGACACCAAACTCGAACTTGGTGTCGGCAATGATGATGCCACGGGTCGCGGCGTACTCGGCAGCGGCCTTGTAGATCTTGAGGGAAAGGTCGCGAATCTGCGTGGCGATGTCCTCGCCCACGATCTCGCAGCAACGCTCGAACGAGATGTTCTCGTCGTGGTCACCGATCTCGGCCTTCGTGGACGGCGTGAACAGCGGCTCAGGAAGCTTGGAAGCCTCGGTCAGGCCCTCAGGCAGCTGGATGCCGCAGACGGTGCCGTTCTCGTCGTAGGTCTTCTTGCCCGAACCGGTCAGATAGCCGCGGACGATGCACTCGATAGGAATCGTCTGGGCCTTCTTAACCAGCATGGCGCGGCCGGCGAGGTAGTCACGATACTCAGCAAACTCCTCAGGGAAATCCGCCGGGTCGATGGAAACGAGGTGGTTGGGAACGATGTCGGCAAACTTATCGAACCAGAATGCCGAGATGCGGTTGAGCACCTCTCCCTTAAACGGAATCTCGTCGGGAAGAATGAAGTCGAACGCAGAAATGCGGTCGGTGGCGACCATCAGCAGGTTTTCACCGGCATCGTAGATATCACGAACCTTGCCACGGGAATCCGGACGACGCTCCATCGTTGTCACGTGAGTCACTCCTTACCAAAATACGACAGTAATGCGGGTTCTTTCCCGCACGTTTTCGCAAACTCGGAGCGGCAGGGACGAAACCCCTCCTTCACCGAATAGCGAAAAGCTAGTGCTCCATTGTAGTAGATGCCGCGTCCGCCGTGTGCTCGCGAGGCAGATGAATTGTAAAAGTCGTACCCTTTCCAAGCTCCGACTCCACGGATATGTAGCCGTGATGGCGCTCGACGATCTGTTTAGTCACGGCGAGGCCCACGCCCAGACCGCCCGCCTCACGGGCACGGCTGGCATCGGCGCGCCAAAAACGGCCGAAGATGCGCGACAAGTCATCCTTGGCAATACCGATGCCGGTATCAGAAACGGCGATGCTGACGTGTTTGCGGTCACTGAGCACCGACACCACGACCCAACCGCCCTCGGGGGTGTAGCGCATGGCGTTGCTCATGAGATTGATGACGCATTGTGTGATCATGTCGGGATCGGCTTCGACGACATCGTCGTGACCTTGGGTCTCGTCAGCAAAGCGCAAGCGCAGATCGCGGTCGACAAACAGGCGCTCCTGGGCATTGACGATGGAACGCACGAAAGGAACCATGTCCACCGGCTCAAGGTTGAGCGGAGCCGTGCTGTTTTCCATGCGCGATAGATCGAGCATCTGCTGCACCAGACGAGCCAGGCGACGCGTCTCGGAAGCAACGGTCTCCAAATGCTCATCGTCGGTGGGATACACGCCATCCTGCATGGCCTCGACCGTTGCGAGCATGGCCATAAGCGGCGTACGAAGCTCGTGTGCAACGTCTGAGGTCAGGCGCTTCTCGTGTTTCATATCCTTCTCGAGCGAAGTGGCCATCTCATCGAAGGTCTCACCCAGCTGATCGATCTCGTCATCACCGCGCAGTCCCGTGCGAGCCGACAGGTCGCCGTCACGGATTTGCTTTGCGGTACTGGTAATACGATGAATCGGCTTGGTGAGCATGCGCGACACGAGCGATCCGATAACGACCGAAATGCAGATTGCAACAACTGCGGCGAGGGCCATGGCGTTAAAGGTCTTCTCCCTAAACGCAGAGTCCGCCTTGGTGAGCAGAGCGTCGGAGCCGATGGCCCACAGCTTTACCTGTCCGACATGTTCGCCGGAAGACGTTACAATCTCGACGTTAGCAACGCTATCGGAGTCGGTTGGAGCAGACGAGACCGGGCTATGCGATGCTTTTTTACCGCTCGAGCTGCTCGACGCCGATTCGCTCTCGCGCACATCGGCGGTCGCGCTTGCCGAAGGCCATGAGTCGTCATAGACGACAACGCCCTTCTTGTTGACGACCTGCATACTCAGGTCGTCGGATACCAAACTCGATGTCGCGACCGTGCGCAGCTCGCCCGCAGTCCAGTTGCCGTTTTCCTCATACGACGTCGCAAGCTTTTCGGCAGCAGAATTGGCGATCTCGACGATATTGGAGCGCGTGTAATCCGAAAAGACCGTGCCCCACACAACAGAGACCACGCCCACCAGCACCAATACCGTCATGAGCGATGTCAGAGCAAAAGCAAGTGCCATGCGCGAGGGATAGCTCATCGTTGGCCGTGAATCGGAACGAGGCGTGTTCCAACTAGCCTTGGAACCCGCCTCGCTCTCCTGCTTGTGCTTTTGTCCGATTTCAAAGCGCGCAGGTGTCATATGTGATTTCCCTATTTCTCGTCCGACTTATCGGTCTTGGCCGGAGCCTCGAAGCGATAGCCGACACCGTGGACGGTGTAGAGCCACTTGGGCTTCTTGGGATCATCGCCCAGCTTGGCGCGAAGGTTCTTCACGTGGCTATCGATGGTGCGCTCATAGCCCTCAAAGTCGTAGCCGAGCACCTTCTCGACCAGCTCCATGCGGTTGTAGACGCGACCGGGGTGACGGGCAAGCGTGGTGAGCAGCTTAAACTCGGAAGCCGTCAGGTCGACTTCCTTGCCCTCGACCAAAATCTTGTGGCCCGAGATATCGATGACCAGATCGCCGAAGTCGAGTACCTCGACGGCTGGCTCGTCGGCCTGATGGGCACGGCGGAACAAGGCGCGTACGCGCGCGACAAGCTCGCGCGGCGAGAACGGCTTAATCAGATAGTCGTCGGCGCCGAGCTCAAGACCGATAATACGGTCCTCGATCTCGCCCTTGGCAGTCAGCATGATGATGGGGACATCCGAGGTATCGCGAATGGTGCGGCAAACGCGCTCGCCGGGGATCTTGGGGAGCATAAGGTCGAGCACGACCAGGTCAAACTGATGCTTCTCGAACTCCTCGATCGCGGACTGGCCGTCGCCGACACCCACAACCCAGTAGCCTTCGCGCTCGAGATAGGCAGCGACGGCGTCACGGATTGCCTTCTCATCCTCGACCAGCAGAATCTTTTTTGCATCTGAAGCCATAACACGGCCCCCCTGTCTCAATCAGCTAAGAACAAGCCCATTTTAACGCACCTGAGCCCGCCGGATGCCACTATGACGCGGCAGCTCGGCGGGCGGTACTCACAATTACAACGCGTTTATTCCCCTGTTGGCGCCTTTTTAACCCCTCTAAGCTTAAAGAGAGAATAGGCGTGCGGTGACCGTCTCGGGTATACCCTGGCTGTTGCGCACCGTGGCGTACGTAAGGAATGAGTCCGATTTTCCCGCCGTAGCTGGATAATCGCCATATTCCAAAGCGCGGTCGGGCGACAACAGCGAGCCATAGGTCTTGGCAGAGGTGTCGATGAGAAAATGCGATGCCTGTACCTTAACGAGATATTTATTCTTCTTGCCGGCAGCACATGCGAGCGGCTCGCGGGACAGAAAGAGGTATGGCCCTCCCTCATTACCGATATACGTGCCCATGTTGCCCAGGCTGCCCACGCCACTATAGGTCGCCTCGATAGAAAACACGAAGGTATCGCCCATATATACGGCCTCGAAAGGCGAGACTGACGAGGGAAGGACTAGCTGGGCACGTTTGGTGTTGTTGCCATCGGTCAGATCGATTGCCGTTATGCCGTAGTAGACGCCTTCGTCGTTGCGGACACGCGGCGAGATGGTCAAAATGCCGTCACTCGCGCGCGGGGCCGATGCAAAACGGCCCATCGATTTCCAAACTACCTCGGCCTTGGATTCATCAAGCGAGCGACGATAGCAAAACGAATCACTACTCGTTTTATTGCCGCCTGCCGAAGGCATTTTATACCAGATGACCGATGACCCGAACGCCGTAAACAGGGGCGGATCATAGTCCTTGCCACCTCGATCGAGCTCAGCCACGTCGCCAGAGAGCGAAGCGCCCGACAGATTTTGAGCGTAGAGCTTCCACGATGAGTTGGCAAAGTTCATCTCAACCCACGCAAACACGCCATCGCCGGCACGGACATCGTAAAAAGCATATCCCGTGCCCTCGATAGGATCCTCGATTAATGTGGTAAGCGAGCCATCGCCCAGGTTGAGCACACCAAGCGTATTGGCATGCAGGGCAGAAGCAGGCGCCATCATCGCGGCGGCGTAGTCGCCATCGCAGTAGTACAGCAGCGTGCCCAGCGGCAGCGTCCACGAGGCCGCGGGCTCAAGATCGATATCGACAGCTTCGTACTCATCAGTGATCGAGACAATCTTCGAATCGTCCTTGATAACCTGTGGCTCGCCAGCGGCGTCATCGCTGGTACCCGTTTTCTTTGAGCATCCGGCAAGCACCGTGGCAGCGCCCGCGGCAGCCCCTCCGAGCACAAAGCCGCGGCGCGATATTCCGTTCTTGATCTGGTCGGCGATACTCATTAGGCGATCTCGGCGCGAGCGGCCTCGATAGCGCGCGTAAGCTGATCGGCGCAAGAGGTCTTTTTCATACCGCAGGTATTACCGGCGAGAACCTCGATTACGCGATCGGCAGGAGCACCCTCGACTAACTTGGAGATTGCCTTGAGATTGCCGTCACAGCCGCCGGTAAACTCAACGCCCAGCACCTTGCTGCCATCGTCAGAGAGATTGAGGTGAATATTGCGAGAGCATACACCCTGCGGCTTGTAGTCAAAACTAATCATTGAGATCCCCTCTCAGAAAGAAATTTCAGATGTCTATTATCCCCGCCTGGGCCGACTTATTATCGCAAGCACCGATTCAACATCCTACGATGCATGGACTCGCGGGGGCAAGATTAGCAGTCCGCACCCTGTGCGTGGACCGTGCGCTTCTCCCGATACATATTGTGGTCGGCGACACGATATACATCGGCCAGCGTATTTCCAGCCGTCTCGACGGTCGCCACGCCAATCGATGCGCTGACCGTCAGGGCCTCATCGCTTACCGCGGCAAGACCGAGACGAAGATCCTGTTCCAGCCCGAGCGCAGACTCGTTGTCAGTATGGGGGCAAACCAGCAAAAACTCGTCGCCGCCAAGGCGCATCGGCAGATAATCCGCACCAGCCACCCGCCGCAGCACGGACGCCGTCCGTCGCAGCAGTTCATCCCCCATCTCGTGACCATAGATGTCGTTGGTCCGCTTGAGATAATTGCAGTCCAACATAATCACGCTCACGGGCAAGTCCTCGTTTACCAGGCTATCTCCGCGCGATTCAAGATAGTTGCGGTTGCGAAGCCCCGTCAGTTTGTCTTGATATGACAGCCCCTCGGCATGCTTGACCATCGATATGTTGTGCGTCGCCACGACGACCGACTCCAGCCGGCCTTGCTCATCGCGATGCTGGGGGACAACCTGTAGCGAGTACCAAGCGCCTCGACAATCTCGCACCTCGGCAGCCAAGTACGGTACGCCCTCCATACGTTCACGAAGCGAACTTATATCTACGAGTCCCACAACCGCTTCGCGGCTTTCGGGGCTCACGATATCCCGGCAGACCGTGTCCATAAAGTCATATGCCTCGCTGTGCTCGGCAAATATCTTCGCTATCGCCGGCGACATATTGATCCCCTCGATCTCGAGGGTGTCGAGATGCAAAAGAAAGGTCGAATCGTAGATGGCGCTTATGGCATTGATAATGCCGAGCTGTTTATCCTTTTCGACCAAATTGCGGTGGTCAACGATATTTCGAGCCAACAGCACCACAACCCAAAACGCAAGACACACCAAGACGCCGACGGCGACAAATGAAATCCTGTCAGACATGACCTCAGATTTGGGATATAGCGCAAACAGGCGGTAGTCCTTATATGCCGCACGCACGGCATACCATTCGTCTCCTCGATATTCGATGCGCGTCAGGCCGTCGTCTTTCCACTCAACTCCTACGCTGGTGAGGAGTCGGGCGAGCGACACGTCAGCATCGGCACTGTTGGATGAGACAATCTCCGCATCCTCCATAACAAGCACCGTGGGACCCTGGTGGAAGGTACTGTTCGAAAGCACGTCGGCTATGGCATATGAATAGTCGTCCGCCGTATCGGAAACAAGTGAGCGGTATGCCAGGGCAACGCCGTCGCCATACGGAACAGCACAGACGGCAAAAACGACACCACGGCGCTCATCGACAGTTGAGTAGGTCACTTTGGAACCTTGATACATCGATGCGACCGGCGAACAGGCCAACTCATCTCGCCACAACATGAGCGGATCGCGACCATCGATGTCGTAGTGGGCAGCCATATGGCCATCGGAGTCCATGACCATCAGCCCCGAAAGGTTCTCGGCATGGACAAATTGCTCGATAAGATCGTCGTTAACCTCAACG
This sequence comes from uncultured bacterium, assembly GCA_905215505.1. GTDB lineage: Bacteria > Actinomycetota > Coriobacteriia > Coriobacteriales > Coriobacteriaceae > Collinsella. The sequence goes on along the minus strand of CAJMPU010000006.1, from coordinate 112,076 downwards.
CGATCAGAGGACAGGAACGTCACAAACGATTCGACCGCGGCGAGCAAATCGTGCGTCGCCTCGGTTTTTCTCCCCTGTTCGTAGCGGTCATATTTTTCGCAAGCGTTCTCCAAAAACACCATGGTTTCTTGGCCAAACCCAAGCGTTTTTTCGAGGCAGCGATGGGTTCCAACCGTATACAACAGGCCTAACAAGACGGCGCTGACAATAACGCTGGCAGCTATGACGTTCAGAGTCTTTCGACTCAAGCGGTGCTCATCAGTTGTCATGAATTTCCTCCTTGCCCGCCCGTCGTCGCTCCTGTCTTGTAATTGCCCACAATACGGTCAATCGTGCCATCTCGATCCATGTCGAACAGCGCGGTATTGAGATCCTTTACGACCGATCCTTCATAGCTGTCATCAAACGCGACGCCCAGGTCAACCGTCATAACATTGTCGGCAAACACACGGTAAACGCCGGGATACTGAGCAACGAGTCGGTCAAGCGACTGGACATCCGCCATCCAGCAGTCAACGTACCCTTTGACTAGAGCGGCTTTGCAGAGTTCGGCAGAGCCATATGATTTGATTTGAACGTCCGACGAGACCCCCAAATCCCCCGCAAGCAATCGGCGTTCACTCACCGAACCCGCAATCACCGCAATGGTCTTACTTCCATCGAGATGTGCCAAGGACTTGATGCCACTCGTTTTCTTGGCGGCAACCGAGACCGTCACGGTTAGATACGGCTCGGTCCAGTAATACTTATCCTCGCGATAACAGGGAGAATAGTCACACCACAGGCAATCGATATCACCGTTTTTGAGCAGCCGGTCGCGATCGTTCCAGTCAATATCGACAAACTGTGGCTTGAGCCCCGCACGCTTGCAGGCCTCGCGGGCGATGTCGATATCGATACCGGCGTAATCGCCCGTGGTATCGACATACACATAGGGGTCGTTATCCGTAACGCCGATTTTGAGCACCGGGAGATCTCTATCGGCTTCATTCGAGGAGGAAGAACTGCTTCGAACGGTATACGTCAGGGCGCCCGCACAGACGGCAACAAGGAGTATGAGCGTAAACGAGACGATGGTGGCCCGCTTGATGCGTCTGGGCACGTGCCCCCTTTCATCGAAACAGCAGTCGGAGTTCATTTTATTACCCGGGCGCATATGCGACAGTAAAAAAAGCGCCTCGCCCAAGACGGGCAAGGCGCCAAAGGTTGAAATGCATCCGCAAGCGGTCGAATTAGGTTAACCCTACTCGAAGCTCAGCTGCTCCAGGCGATCGAAGACCGTGTCGATGCGGGTGAGGAAGTCCCACGGATCAAAGATCTCGTCGAGCTTCTCCTGGCTGACGGTGCAGCGCGGATCAGCCTCGAGACGCTCCTTAAAGGTGGGACCGGAGACGCAATCCTGCACCTCGTGCCAGGTAGCCATGGCGTTTTCCTGCACGATCGCATAGGCATCTTCGCGGGTGATGCCCGTATCGACGAGGGCCAGCAGGACCTTGGAGGAGAAGATGAGGCCGCGGGTCTTGTTGAGATTGGCCATCATGCGGGCCGGATACAGCTGCAGGCCGTCGATAACGCGAATGAGGCACTGGAACATATGGTCAAGCGCGATGAAGCTATCGGCCTGGGCGACACGCTCGGCGGAAGAGTGCGAAATGTCGCGCTCGTGCCACAGGGCGACGTTGTCGAAGGCGACCTGGGCGTTGGACTTCACGACGCGCGACAGACCGCAGACCTTCTCCATGGTGATGGGGTTGCGCTTGTGCGGCATGGCGGAGCTGCCCTTTTGGCCCTTGCGGAAGGGCTCCTCGGCCTCGAGTGTATCGGTCTTCTGCAGGTTGCGGACCTCGGTCGCGATGCGCTCGCAGGTGGCCGCTGTAGTGGCAAGCACGCCGGCAAGATAGGCGTGGTGATCGCGGCTGATGACCTGCGTGGACAGCGGGTCGTGAACCAGACCCAGGTGCTCACAGACGTACTCCTCGACGAACGGCTCGATGGAGCTGTAGGTGCCGACGGCACCGGAGATGGCACCGAAGGCAACGTTCTTGCGAGCATCCTCAAGACGATCAAGGTCGCGCTTGAGTTCCCATGCCCAAGAGCCAAACTTCATGCCGAAGGTCATCGGCTCAGCGTGGATGCCATGGGTGCGTCCGGCGCAGAGCGTATTGCGCTCCTCGAAGGCGCGGCGCTTGCAGATCACGCCGAGCTTCTTGACGTCCTCGATAATCAGGTCACACGCCTGAGTAAGCTGATAGCACAGAGCAGTATCACCCAGGTCGGAGCTGGTCATACCGTAGTGAACCCAGCGACTAGGCTTGGGCTCGCCCTCGGGAACATCGGCGTCGATATATTCCTTCATGTTGGTCAGGAAGGCGATGACATCGTGGCGCGTGACCTCCTCGATCTCATCGACCTTCGCCTTCTCAAAGTTGGCATGGTCGCGGATCCACTGGGCTTCGTCTTTAGAAATGCCGATCTTGCCGAGCTCCGCCTGGGCCTCGCAGGCCAGAACCTCGATCTCCTGCCAAATGGCATACTTGTTCTCGAGGGAGAAGATATGTCCCATCTCCGGGCGGGTATAGCGATCGATCATAGCGGCTCCTTTTTGGTTATTGGCACGTTGGTCGTAACTCAACCATTGTACCGTGCGCAGGTGCAAGTATGGGCAGCAGGCATGAACCTAACATTTTGGAATTGGAGCGGGCAGAAAATGGGCTGCGGTGTCACCGCAGCAAGCGGCCATAGTTCCGTGAACTAATGTAATTTCATTCGCTATCTGCGAAGCTACATGCAAAATTACATTAGAAGGAGACGTACTGTTTGCCGTTTCCCCTGGCAGCTGCCCTGCAAGGTCAATGGAAAGCGCAAACATTGTATGTATTGAAATACATGAGCTCACAGCTGGTCTACAGTCTTATATGCGACTGACTAATGTAACGAGAGATATAATTACATTAGTTGCGGATTAAATTACATTATATGGAGTGCCATGATACGAAAAACGAATGAGATGCCCGCCCTGCTCCTGCGTATCATTGCCGACGTCGAGACCGAGGTCGTCGAATACAAGGCAGCAAAGCAGATCTATGATTTCGAGGACATTGGCAAGTATTTCTCCGCCCTCAGCAATGAGGCCAATTTGCGCAAGGCAGAGTGCGGATGGCTTTTCTTCGGCATTTCAGACAACCGTCAGATAAAGGGAACTGCTTACCGCAAAGAATCCCAAACGCCAAGCGTCGGCCTGCGACGTCTAAAACACGAGATCGCCCAATACACAAATAACGGCATGACTTTCGAAGAGATTTACGAGTTTGAGGTTGATGGCAAGAGAGTCATTGCTTTCCAGATACCGGCTGGCAGCTTCGCAACGCCAACGACTTGGCACGGAATCCCCTGGTCACGTGAGAATGAATCCCTCGTAGAGATGCCCAAGTTCAAACTCGACGCCATCTACGGGCAGAGTCGACCCGACTGGTCGCGTCAGATTGCCTACGAGGCAAACCTCGATGACCTTGATCCAGAGGCAGTTAGCTTTGCATGCTCCAAATTCGTCGAAAAGTTCGGAGAAAGCCAGCCCGCCGTTCGTAACCTCGATGAAGAATCCATCCTCAGCAAAATGGCGCTTGTAATCCACGGCCACGTGAGCAATGCGGCGCTCGTTCTTCTGGGCAAACCGGAGTCGAGTGTCTTTCTGGGTGGCATCGAGCCACGCATTACTTGGACACTCTACGCAAGTGACGGCTCCACTATGGCCTATGAACATTTTGAACCGCCGTTCATTCTGCAGGTCGATCGTGTTCTGGGAAAGATAAGAAACGAAAAATACCGGTTCTTCGACCGTGAAGAGACACTGTTCCCCACCGAAGCGCATCGCTACAGCCCCGAAGTCATCCGAGAGCTTCTTCACAACGCCATAGCTCACCAAGATTTTAGAATGTCGGGAAAAATTAACGTTCTTGAATATGAGGACAGGCTTGTATTCAAGAACGAGGGCGCTTTTATCCCCGGGACGATAGAGAATGCGCTCGCGAGCGGTTACAAGCCGCCGTACTATCGTAACCCTCTGCTTTCAAGTGCCATGAACAAGACGGGCATGATGGACCGCAACGCCATAGGCATTCGCAACGTCTTCGATATTCAGCGTAACCGCCTGCTACCAATGCCCACCTACGATCTATCTGAGGTTGGACGCGTTGCCGTGACACTGTACGGTACGGTACTCAACGAGGACTATTCTCGACTTCTCGCAAGCAATCGAAATCTTGATTTGGCGACAGTGTTGCTGTTAGACCTCGTTCAAAAGGGACTACCCGTCACAAAGGAACAGTCACGCCTGCTTCACGAACAGGGCCTTGTTAGAGGTCGTTACCCCAAGCTGACGGTCTCAGCCGAGGTGGCAGCGGCCACCGGTGCCCACAGCGAGTATGTGCGAAACAAAGGCGTAGACAACAGTGTCTTCAAGGAACTGATTTTGGAACTCCTGCGCGTGCGCCCATGTTCAAGAGCAGAGATTATCGCAGGGCTGGATCATGCCTTGCCGGCAGACCTTACGGCAAAGCAAAAAGGCGACCATGTAAGCTATCTGCTCCAAAGCCTACGGAAAGCTGGTCGCATCACCAACGCTGGAAGCACTTCGGCTGCTGAGTGGCACATAGTCGAGTGATATGGCTCGCGATTTCGATTCTGCCAAACAAGTACATTCCAAGCCAAGTGCGCAACTAGCCCAGAATGTGCCTGACTGCCAGTCGTGATAGGACACATCCTTCGTCGCCTAGCATCGCACAGCGTCAGGCAACAGCGCATATGGTTGATCCAACTGAAGTCGACACCCAATCGGGCATTGCAACCTTGAGAGACGACAGTCTCATACAACAGAAATAGCTCCCTGCCACTCCATGCATGAGCGGCAGGGAGCGCTCATGGCGGACCATTTCTCAAGTTCCACCTTCCTCAACCGTAAAAACGTTCAACGTCTTAGAGGCCGTTTTTACGGTTGTTGGCTTCTTTTTCTTTAATTAAAAATCATCCTTTACCTGCTGATTCGCGATATTTCGCTTGTCTATATCTAGGTATAGACCTATAATAATTCCTATTATGACTAAGCCATGTCCTTGGGAGGTGTCATGCCGTCAGAAGCTCAAAAGCGGGCCGATCGTAAGTACAAGCACGACAAGACCCAGCAGTTCTGTCTGCGGTTCTATCCCGCCGAAGAGGAGATCTGGTCATTCCTCTCTGCGCAGGAGAACAAACAGGGGTTTCTTAAAGATTTGATTAGCCGCGAGATGGGCGGCGCATCGGACGGCCCCGCGCACGTTGGCAGCAGCACCAAGGTTGGAAGGACGGAATCGTAATGTCGCAAGTGAGCAAGGCTTCGATCATCCAGCCGGAGACCATACTGGACTTCATCGACGGTGTGACGCAGCGCAGGGACACCCCCGAGGAGCGAGTGCGCCAGGAAATCCTAAAGTCCCTCGTGCGTGAGTACGGTTACAAGAAGGAGCAAATCGGGGTCGAGGAGTCGATCAAGTTCGGCAGCAACCGAAAAGCGGTCGACGTCGCCATCTGGGAGCCGGGAAAAGCGCACACCCAAGAGAACATCTACATCATCGTCGAGTGTAAAGACCCCAAGACCAAGGCAAAGGGCAAAAAAGACGGCGTGGACCAGATGCATTCCTATGCGTCTGCCTGCATGAATTCTACCTACGGCATGTGGACCAACGGCGACGAGCTGCTCACCTTCCGTTACGTGGTGGACGATGCTGGCAAGCGCGGCCCCGAAGCTGTGCCCGACCTGCCGCATGCCGGCGGCGAGGTACCCGACGACGCGCCGCGCTTCGACCAACTGCGCCCCGCCGCCAGCGACTCACTGCTGTACTCGTTCCGCCGCTGCCACAACTACATCGCCGGAAACCAAGGCATCCAAAAGGCCGAGGCATTTCTTGAACTGCTCAAAATCATATTCTGCAAAATTCAGGACGAGCGCGACTCCGAGACGCCGACGTTCTACATCACGCCGACCGAACGCCAGGGCGCCGCGGGTAAGAAGAAGTGCCGCAAGCGCATCGAGGCACTTTTTGGAAGCGTCAAGCAGTCGTACGAGACAATCTTCAAGGCCGATGAGCACATCGCGCTAACCGACGACGTGCTTGCCTACATCGTGGCGCAGCTGCAAATGTATTCCCTGCTCGAGAGCGACGTGGACGTTAAGGGCCACGCGTACGAGACAATCGTGGGTTCCAACCTGCGCGGCGACAAAGGTCAATTCTTCACACCACGCAACATGTGTCACATGATGGTGCGGATGGTCGACCCATCCGAAAACGACGTCATCCTCGACCCCGCCATGGGCACCTGCGGGTTTTTGGTCACGGCCATGAACTATGTGCTCGAGAAAATCGGCAACTCCGTCGACGCGAGCGGACGCAGCAAGACCGCCAAGCAAGAGGCGCTGATCGCGCGCAAACGCGAGTTCCTGTCCAAGCACATCGTGGGCATCGATTTTGATCCCATCTTGGTACGCGCTTCCAAGATGAACATGGTCATGAACAACGACGGTACAGGGCAGCTGTTCCACGCAAACTCGCTCGAGCCGTTCTCGGGCTTTGAGCCCAAGCTGCAGAAGGCGCTGCGCCTGGACGCCGCCGACGTCGCGGCAAATAAGGCACTGCAGCCGGGGCACGGCGTTACGGCGATTATGACCAACCCGCCTTTTGGCTCCAAGATTCCCATCGAAGACCCAGCGATTCTGGAATCCTTCGACCTTGGACACACCTGGTCGTGGTCCGAGGAGGATGCCGAGTGGAGGATGGAACCTAAGCTCTTCTCATCCCAGCCGCCCGAGATCCTCTTCATCGAGCGATGCGTGCGCCTGCTTGAGCCCGGCGTGGGCGTAGCAGCGCTCGTCATTCCCAATGGCATCCTGGGCAATCCGGGTCTGGGCTACGTGCGCCAGTGGATTTTGCGCCATGCACAGATCCTGGGCTCGGTGGACATGCACCCGGACGCCTTCCAGCCCAACGTGGGCGTGCAGACATCTGTCCTTGTGCTGCGGCGCTGGGACAGCGAGGAAGAGGCGTACTGCAAGGACGGCACCTTCCAGGATTACAAGATGTTCATGGCCATCTGCGACCACGTGGGGCACGACAAGCGCGGACAGACCACCTACGTGCGCGACGACGACGGCTACCCAATCGTGCGGGAGCAGACCACCGCGGTGACAGGCAAGGTGGGATCCGAGGAGGAGAGCGGTCACACTTCAACGGAGCGTGTGGTGGATGACGAGACGATGGCAATAGCCGATGCCTTCCTTGAATGGAGGCGCGACCAATGACGAACGCACCTTTGGTGAAGAGCATCCGGCTTTCCACCGTGCTGGGCGGCGACGTGCGGCTCGAAGCCTCGACCTACCTGCGCGACGGGTATGGCTTCGTGAGCCTCGCCAACCAGTGCGACAACCATAAGAGGCTTGGCGACCTTGCCGACATCTGGCAGCCGAACAGACTGACGGGGTACACCGTGCCGGAAGGCAAGGGGTTGCCCTTCTTTACCGCCGGCCAGGTGTTCGAGGACTTCCCCCGTGTGAGAAAGTGGCTCGCAGCGCCCTTCGTGCCCCAGGCTGATTCTAGATACGTCAAGCAGGATTGGCTGCTACTTTCGTGCTCGGGCGTGGTAGGCAACGTTACCGCCGTGTACCCACATCACGTGAACAAGGTCATCACGCACGACCTGCTGCGTATCGAGCCGAAGGACCAGGCCGAGTACGGCTGGCTCTACGCGTACATGAAGACGGACTTCTTCAAACAGATCGCGCGGGCGGCCCAGTACGGCCACATGATCAAGCATATCGAGGTGGCCCACGCCAACGGGTTTCCGGTCATCATGCCCGATGCGGCCACGCGCAAAGCCATCGGCGACAAAGCCACCGAGGCAGTACGCCTGCGCGGTGAAGCATGGAGGCTGCGGGACGAGGCGTTTAAGCTGCTGGAGAAGGAGGTCGGTATTGCTTGTGAGGCAGAAAGTCCTGCAGGAACATGCGTGGTGAGTTTATCCAAAGTTATTGACAACAGATCGCGCCTTGATGCTGACAGTTATGCCGGCTCCATAAGCGCCGTAGACTCATTGGTTGACGTAATGGAGTATGCGCCACTTGCTGAACTTGTAGAGGACGTCGAAGAGCTTCCTCGCTTCAAGCGGTTTTATGGCGATTCCAACGTTCCCTTTGTGGGTGTGTCCGAGATCTTTGACGTTAACACTCAACCGACAAAATTTGTTTACGCCAAGCTCATTAACAACTGGGAGCGTTACATCCTAAAGCCGGGAACTCTCGTCATGGCATGTTCTGGTCAAAAGTACGGCATCCTAGGACGAGCTCTTTTGCTCACGGAGAATCATGAGGGAATGTTTGGCAGCAACCATCTGCTGAGAATCTATCCCGACGTTACAAAGATTCAAACTGGCTACCTGCTCGCTTTTCTGAACAGTCCCACCGTTGGCAGGCCGTCGGTCGTACGTTGCGCATACGGAACCTCGGTGCCTCAACTTAGCCCTGTCGATATCAAAAAAATTCGCGTCCCTCGCCTCGGCGCGGACGCTGAATCCGCCATCGCCGACCTTATGGACAGGAGCGTGAGCACCTCGGCCAAGGCTGACCGGCTTGAAAACGAGGCTACCAAGCTGGCGCAGGAGCAGATCGATATCGCCATCGAGAAGGTTGTCTCCAACACCTAGTGAGGCGACCTTTTAACCGCCGTTAAGCCCATAGCCTCAACGCAAACAGAATGCAAACGTACCGTAGTGAGTTGGTTAACGGCATAGCGTGAGAATTCACACTTGCTCATTTGTTTAACGCTCGCACCCTGTCGGGTTCGAGTCCCGGCACTTTATTGAAAAAAACACGGCACCGGAACGGTGCCGTGCTTTTACTTTTTCTGGAGCGGGCAACGGGACTCGAACCCGCGAGTGTCAGCTTGGGAAGCTGATGCCTTACCACTTGGCGATGCCCGCTTGTGTGTTGGCTAGTATAACGCGGTTGTCTTGTTCGATACAAGGGTGGTGATGCTTGTTTTAGCTGTGGAGATTCGTTTGAAAATCGCGTCAATTGTGGAGATGAGGACCTTTGTCTTTCTTTTCTTACCATCTTCTACCTGTACTTTTATCTGATTATTGTATTTGAGCTCGATTTGTCAGAAATCAGGCAAGCTTTTGGTCAGCTTCTGGTACTTACCCGCATGAACCATGGCGGTAGCCTCATCCCAAGCGCCGCGGCCTCCCCGTGCGGCGCACGAGGGATAAGGAGCAGCCATGTCCAACGCACCCACGCACTCTGTCCACAGCGCAATCGCAACAGGTCCGCTGCTCCTGCTCCTCTTCCTGCTTTTCGGCTGCCTGGCACCGGGAGCCGCATTTGCCGTCGATGGCTACGACCAGCTCGGCTTCCGCACCATTAGCGATGATTGTGGACCCTTCTTCATCGGCAAATATGAAGCTCAGGACGCCTCGATTGCCTACTGCATGAACCAGGAACGCCCCGGGCCCACCAAGCCGGGCGGCCCATGGCTCAACTTTGATCAAGGCTGGGTGTGGCTCGACGACGAGTTCGCGGCAATCGTTTGTCACGGATATCCTACCGCCACGTCGTTTGGCGGTTACCATCTTTCACCCGATCGCGCCCGCGCCGCCACCCAGCTTGCCGTATGGATGCTCAACGGCACTACCCATGTCGACGGCACCTACTCCTACACGACCGCTCAGGGCAAAACCAAGAGTGGGCACTTTACCGCCGACGATGAAGTCGTGGCGGCTGCGCGATGGCTCCACGACAACGCAAAATCAGGAAGCATCAAAGCCGCTCCGCACCGCGCGCGGCGCTATTTAGGGGCCGTATCGGGCGGCAACAAACGTCAAGACATGCTCTATGTACTGCCGGCAGTCTCTGTTTCCTTCCAAAAGCAGTCTGCGAACACCGCTATTACCAGCGGAAACAATACCTATCAGTTTAGTGGGGCGACGTTCAATATCTTTGAGGGCGCCAGCGACGCACATGTCGGCACCGTCAAGATGGACGGCAACGGTCGAGCACAGGCAACACTTCTGCCCAATACGGCATACTACCTAGTTGAAACGAAGGCGCCGGCCGGCTATGTCCCCCGTCGTGATCGCATCGCCTTTACCACGGGGAATGACGGTGGACAGGTCGCCATTGATGAACAGCCCGGCACCATCAACCTGTGTATCGTAAAACTCGATGCCGCGACGAATGCCGGCTCCCAGGTGGGATCTTCACTCGCAGGAGCAGAGTTCACGTGTGTGTCGCAATCAACCCCTGGATGGGCGCAAATCCTCACGACCGACGAAAGCGGTCGAGCCACCCTCACCGATGTCCCCCTAGGAACCTTTACCATCTATGAATCAAAAGCCCCCGAGGGCTACCTGCCATCCAACGATAGCTGGTCCTATACCGTTAGAGCCGACCAGCTCGGTGATTCAGGCGTGGTCGAGATCGAATCGCGCGTTTCCGATATCCCCATTGCGTTTGACCTTGAAATTTCCAAATTCAAGGACTACGGCAATAGCGACCAATCCGGCCTGGAGCAGCCGGCGGGAGGTGTTGTCTTTGAGGTTGTGAGCAACAGCTCTCAGCAGGTTGTAGGCACACTGACCACAAACATCTATGGCTTTGCCTCCACCAAAGATCAGCCCGAAGCATGGTTTGGCGCAGGCAAGCGACCCGCCGGTGTCCACGGAGCCATCCCATACGACCGCGCCGGCTACACCGTTCGTGAGGTTCCGGAAACCGTCCCAGAGGGTTTTAAACGTGCAGGGGAATGGACCGTCGAGGCCAACCAGATTTCCGACGGCGCCGAGCTTCAATATATCGTGGACAACCACGCTCTGTCGACGCATCTCCAGATTGTAAAACGCGATGCCCAAACAGGCGTTTCTGTTCCCCTAGCCGGATTCACCTTCCAACTCCTCGACAGCAATCACAAACCTGTCTCACAAACTTGCTGGCATCCAGCACATAACGTAATGGACACCTTTACGACTGACGCGACCGGGACCGTCACACTGCCCGAATCGCTCGTGCCGGGCACCTATTATGTACGCGAAACCTCGGCCAAAGAGCCCTATCTTGTCGGCAAAGAGATCGAGGTAAACATACCCGCCGACATGAACCTAACGCCCGTTGCAATCGCCTCGTATTATGACCACGCCGCGACCGGAAACATCAGGATCGTTAAAACCGATGTCGTAGACGGCAGCAGCCTCGCGGGCGCCATCTTTGAGATCCGTGCCTCGGGTGATATCGTACGCCCCGACGGTAGCATTGCCGCGCTCGACGGTGAGACTGTCGCTACCGTCACAACGGATGAAACTGGAGAAGCACGCGCGGACGACCTCCCGCTGGGATCTGGCGCCGCACGCTACGAGGTTGTCGAGACTCAAGCGCCGGCAGGCTTCTTACTCGACCGGACGCCCCATATCGTAGACCTCGCTTATGCCGACCAGAAAACACCCGTTGTAGAAGCACGGCTTAACGTATCCGACGATTACACCAAGGTTGATATCTCCAAGGTCGATGCAAGCGGAGAGCAGGAAGTGAAAGGCGCACAACTAACCTTATATGGTCCCGATAAAACCGAAATAGACTCCTGGACCTCATCCGACAAGCCGCACCGCGTCGAACATCTTACACCCGGCACCTACTCGTTGCGCGAAATGATGTCTCCGCGGACCTATGACCTTGCCGAGGAGATAACGTTTGAAATAAAGGATACGGGAGAAGTCCAATCCGTCGCGATGAAGGATGCGCCCATCGAGATCAAAGGACAGGTCGACAAGCGTCAGGAGCTTGTCCAACCTATCGGGAAGGGTCTGCTGGCCAACGGCGATGGTAAAAATCGCACCGCAACGCAAACCAATACGGACGGCCTTTTCTCCTATACCATCGACGCTCGAAACGATTCAGCTACCTGGGTTGATGAGTTCACAATTACCGATGATCTTGAGTGTGCCGAGGACGATACGGCGAGATTCGTCTCAATCGAAACCCCCGTCGCCATCGGCGACCTCAACGGTCTGTGCAACGTGTGGTATCGCACGACGCCGTTGGACTCGACAGACGTCGATGAGCCGGCAAACGCGACACTTGACGATGGGCACGAAAATCCTTGGCTTGAGTCCGACGAAGTAAAAGAGAGTCTGGGTGAAGATTGCCGCCTCGTCGATTACGACGGCTGGCACCTCTGGAAGGCGGATGTCTCGACCACGGAATCCGCCACACTCGAGGCGAAAGAACTCGACCTTGCATCCAATACCGTCGTAACGGGCATTCGCATTGAATACGGTGCGGTAGCCGCCGACTTTACGACTCGAAGCGATGCAGATTCTTGGACCTGTGATGATCTCAAAGATGAGCACGACGACCTTGACGATGCCAAAGCAATCCTTGGCACAGGCGCTCGGGGCGCAGTCGTGCACATGCAGGCAACGTCGACTTATACGCCCCAAACCGCACTTACCAACAGCGCGCGCGTCGATCTTTGCCGCAACGGCGGCGGCGATAAACTTGAGTCACATGACGAGGACCGTGTCATTCAACGCTGTACCCTACCGCAGGACCTACCGGCAACAGGATCAGTTCCCATCACCGCTTGCATCACCGCGCTCCTGACCTCGGGTGCCGCAGCCCTATGGTTCGCTCGCCTTAGGTCGATCCCAAAGAAGCGCTAGCGCGATGAAAAAGCGGGCGAGCCAGTTCCCCGGCTCGCCCGCTTTCAATCATTTAAATCGCCGTATCTACTCTGCAGAAGAAGATCCACCATCAACGATTGCTTGCTCGGACTCAGGAATCCCATCGGCACCCGTGCTCTGTTCTTGCTCCACCTCTTCGCTGATTGCGGAGGCGGGGGTCGAGCCCTTCGCACCCACGATGTAGGCAGCCCCAAATCCTAACGCAATGGCGATCAAGGCCAAAATCACGTAGACAGGCCAATGGCGCTTAATATACGAAAACACGTTGACTCCTTAGAGCTCCGTCTACGAACGGCGGATAACCTCGGTCACGACCTCGGATACCGTGGCAATGTTCGTCGGGTTGACATTGTGGGGCAGGTCGTCCTCGGTACGAGCACAAGCCAGGCGCGTGCCGTCCACGCCGGCGATGGTGAGGGCTCGGCGGCTCGCCTCGAGCGCGGCATAGGCATCGGTCTTGGCATAGGGCATCTCGAGCGCGCCACAATCGACATGGAACGACTTGCACACCTTGCTGACCAGGTTCATGATGCGGCGATCGCCCTTGAGCAGCTGCTGTTCGCCCTCAACCGTCACCACCGAAAGCCTACCGGCGCCGACGGATTCAAGATTGATGAAGAATACGCCGCGGAGCTTATCGCGATGCGAAGCCAAGAAGGCCTTCACACCGGCGCCATCACAATCCGAGGCGCCCGTTGCCACAAACCAGATATCGTGACCGAGCAGCTCATCGTCACCCATAGAGGCAACAGCCGAGAGCATATCTTCGGAAGAAGCGCCGTCGGAAGACGTAGCGCCGCCCTTCCAGCCATCGTTATCGTCCTCGAAATTATCCCACGAACCGATGCCGCGACCGGACTTCTTGGCATCGTAATCGTCTTCGACGCCCAGCCAGTCACTCATGCTGTCCTGTTCGTTTTTCTTTTTACGACCGAACAGGCCGCCCAGGCCGCGCTTGCGAGACTTGGGTGCCGCCGGGGCGGGAGCCGAAATGGTCTCGATCGGCTGTGCGCCCGACGCAACGGGCCTAGGAGGCGCAACGGGTGCCGATGTGGGTTCGGGACCCTGAGCGGTAGCAAAGGGGTCGTTGACCTGTGCGGAGGGGTCGGGAAGGTCGAACAGCGACGTGCGAGACGCAACGTTTGCCTGCTTCATCGACGGCAGCGACGGATCGGGGACCGAAGCTAGCGGAGACGAGGAAGGTGCAGGCGACGGAGCCGACGCCGGATCGGGAACATTCACCTGCGGACGCGGTGATGCCTGGGAGGAAATCTGGGCCATAAGGGAATCGACCGTTTCGTCCTGGGTGGGAGCAACATCGGCAACCGTGGCACCGGAACCACTCGGGGTCGGCATGGTGAAAATCTGCGTGGAGTAAGGCCTCGACTCATCTGTCTCGGGAGCCTCGGAAACCGCAGGCACCTCCTCCTGCTCGACCTCGGTCGAATCACCTTGATCGGCTGCCGCGTATTGCTCTTCGTCACAGTTGACCTCGACGGGCTCGTGCCCGGCGACATCTTGGATTTCGGCAGCATCAATAGGCTCGTCATCGTCTGCCGCGTCGCCCTGCTCATCGGAAACAGGAAGGGGCTCGGCAATCGCGGTGCCTTGCTTTTCAAACGTTATCGTGGAATCGAACTGCGCGGCATCAAACGACATGGTGCTATCGACGTGCTGCTGAGCCTCAAAGGACGTCGTAGCTTCGGCGGCGTCGACAGGCACGGACTGCATAGCCTCGTTCTGCTCGAACTCTTGCGCCGCGCGCTCACGTGCCGCCTCGGCTGCCTGCTGCTGAGCGATAGCCTCCTGCTCGGCAGCCTCGCGTGCGGCAGCGCGCTTCCCCTCGAAATCGTCGACAAATTTCCTGCCCTTTGCAAGCGCACCCTTAAAGAAGTTGGAAGCGCTGGCGCCAATCGAAGAGAACGCGGATGCAATATCGGCATGGGGCGTTGCCGCGGGAATCTCGGCCGAGAAATCAGTATCGCTCTCGTAAGACACGCGCCTCGGCTGTTCAGCGTAATCGTCGTCAGGCTCGTCCGTAACGTCTTGCGTCGGCGCGGCGGGAGCCAAAATGTCCAGTCCTGCCGCGGGATCGATCGCGGACACCGCCTCGGGCTCGGCAACGGCAGCGGCAACCGCGGCAGACTCATCATCCACGGCGACAACGGGCGCAGATGCAGTCACGACGGGGGCAGGCTCGGGCTCAAACGTCGGCTCCTCGCCTTCCTCGTAATCGAGCGTGCAGGACTCGGGAAGCATTCCGAGCGCACGGATGGCATCCGAACCAAAGCGGATGTTGCCGGCGGCATTGCGATAGAGCCTGGGCTCGGGCTCGGCCGCGACAGGCTCCTCCGCCGGCTCGGCAGTGGGAACCTCGTCATTGAACTCTTCGGCCTGGACAGCCTGATTCTGATCCTCGGGCACGATGGCGCCAATCAGCGTCTCGTCGGCAGACGCACCCTCAAAGCCCTCGATCTGCTCGTCGAAAGCCTCGCCCTGTTCGGGCTCGGTCTGAGCGTCGGGAGCAATCGGCTGACCGAACTCGTCCTCGGCGTAGGTAGGCTCTTCATACTCGATGGTGTTGCCGTAGTCGTTTTGCTGTTGGGCCGCGGCATACTCCGCTGCTGCGCGCGCCATCTCCTCGGCACGACGCTTCTGCTCCCCAAAATAGGTATCGAACGGAACATCGTCGGGAAACTCGTTTTCGCCCTGGAAGGGAGCAACGTTGTCCATAACGCCGAGCATAGCGGCGACAGAAGACTTGTTGCACACTGCGCCGGACGTATAGGGAAGCACAAAACGGTTAGAAATGATGTTTGCCGCGTTGGCGAGCGCAACGAGGGAAGCGAGGATCGCGACAATCCACAGCAGAACCTTGAGCGCGCCGGGGAGCGGCAGGATACGCAAGATGGCAACGGCAGCAGGGGCAACCGTGGCAACGGGCAACAGCTTGGCGATGAGCGCACGATACGAAGCATAGGGCTCGCGGGCGAGCAGCTCAGCACGGGGAGAGTCGTAGTGTGCGACAACGACCACCGGGCGGTTGCGCGGAGACGCGAGCGGGCCCGAGGCCTTGTGGTAGGCGATGACATTTTGGCTCACGCCCGTCTTGCCCAGGCGCGAAACCACGGGGTGGCCCGTGCGCTCGAGCACGTAAAGAACGGCACCGACAATGGCCAGCAAGGTGCCGACCAAGCCGATGCCGCCGCCGATGCCCATCAGCAGGGCGCCGGCAAACGCAAGAATACCGGTAACGGCAAATGCCAACCTGCTGGGCGCCGGGGCATTGAACTCCTGAACCTCGGGATCAAAGCCGTGGTTGCGGAAGATCTGAGCGATATCCTCGGCAGCCAAGCGCTCTTCTTCGCTGCATGCCGGCGTGATGCCGGTGTTCTGCAGCAGGTGGTTAATATAGTTCTGGGTGTTCGCCATGTGCGCTCCACATCCATAATCCGACAAATAGGCCCAATGCATGCACATTAGAACCGTATATAGTCGAAAGTATACCCCGAGCGAGCGCAAACGACCGAATTCGGGCCATCTTAACGCCCCGAGCGGACAAGGATATAGCCTAATCTCCATATCGGACTAAAATCATGGCAGCAAACCACCTTCTCATGCGAGGACTCTATGACGGCAAGCGACGCGACCGCGACAATTAAAAAGGGGAATTCGGAGCCCAGTTTCGATAAAACGACTCAGCGCATCCTCAATCTTTTCTTTGTGCTCAACAGCTCCCCCAAACCGCTGACGACCGAGCAGATCGTCTTGGATTCTGACCTGGGATATGGCTCGGGCAATATCGACTCGGATAAGCGCAAGTTTCGGCGCGATCGTGACAAACTGCTCGAACGCGGCATCTTAATCAAGGAGGTTCGCCCCGCCGGCGCGCAGGAGACCGAGGAAAGCTCATGGACAATCGACCGCGAGCACACGTTTGCGGCAGGCGGCCTCATCACCGCAGACGACGCCGATATCCTGCTCAACGCTATCGACCAGACAATAGCGGCCGGCTCATCCACTTTTGCCGCGCCGCTTGCCGATATTCGTTCCAAGATTGCCTACCTCACCGGCAGGACGACGGCGGACGAAGCACCGATCCGCCGCTCTCCCACCGTCGATGCGGTATGGAGCGCCTTTGCCGAGCGATGCGCGCTGCGATTTTTATATCAGAACGGACGCGGTGAGCAGAAAGAGCGTACCGTCTGCGTCTACGGCATGTTCGAGCGCGAGGGCGTTGCGTACTTCTGCGGCCTCGACAATGCCACCGACGACATCAGGACATTCCGCTGCGACCGTATCGTTCGCGCTTGGCGTCCTTCGAAGGCCTACGCCATCCCTGCAGACTTCAATCTCAACGACTACCTGTTCTTTGAATTCGATTTTGCCGACCGCCCGCCCGTTGCGGCTACGTTCTCGTTCGCCCCGCAGACGCAGATCGATATGATCAACGGCCTCACGCGCGGGCGAGGTGAGCTCGCACACACCGATGCGGGATGGATCTGGACCGTTGACGTGCGCGACCTTGAAGCCGCCGCCTCATTTTGCATGGCCCGCGCCATGGACGGCATGAGGCCCATGGCCCCCAAATCGCTCAAGCAGGCGTGGAACCGCCTCATTGAAAGGACGGTGCACGAGCATGCCCGTGCGTAAACTCACCAGCGAGCAGAGACTCTCGCGCGCCATCGACATCATGGAGGCCCTCTACGCCTCCGGCGAGAGCGGCATGACACGAACCGAAATTTGCGGCCGCTTTGACATCACGGGAATATCGCTCGACGAGATTCTCGAGATCGTCTCGACGCTCGCGGACCGAGAATCGGGTGCGCGCATCATCTGCGAATGCCACGGCGAGCGTGTGGTCCTCACCGGTGACGCCGGACGTGTGCTACCGCTGCGCCTGAGTGCCGCCGAGGGCGCTGTGCTCAACCACGAACTTGAATCGTTGGGGATCGAGCCGCAGACGGCAGCTCGGATTCGACACGCTCTTCTACCCGAAGAGCTCGGCTATAACCAGTGCGTCTTTGACACCGTCAACCACGGGTCGCACTGGCAGCAGCTGAGCTGCGCCATTCAGGACGGCGTTCGCTGCCTCATCTCGTATCGCTCGATGGACGATGCACGGCCACGCGAGCGTCTGGTCGACCCCTTGCGCATTACGGCAAACGGCGACCAAACATACCTGATTGCCTGGGACATCGCAGTCGATGAGCAGCGCACCTATCGCATGGATAAAATCGAGGGACTCACCTTGACGGAAGACTCCGTCGTGCCTCACGCACCGGACGTCGCATCCCTCCACGATTCCCTTGCCCGGACGCAGCGTAGCGCAAAGCTCTTGATGCCATTCGATATGGCGGAGCATCTGGACTGGGCCGGCATCACCCTCATCGAGCGCAGCGGGGCAGACATGGCAACGGTAACCGTGCATTACGGCTCCGAGCGTTGGCTACTGAGCCAGATAATCGCAGCGGGCGGAGCCATCCGCATCTTGGATGACCCCACCCTGTCAAAGCGTCTGTGCGATATGGCAAAAACTCTCGTCTGTCCGCTTTAGCGCCGCCGCTCGTGGCGTGCGCGCCACAGTTGCAGATAGTGACCGATCTGTGCCGATTCGATGCGCTGGTAGGAGCTCGTGGGCAGCGACGTTAAGAACTTCTTTCCGTAGCCCTTCGTCACCAGGCGAGGATCCGCCAAGATCAGCACACCGCTATCGGTCGACGAGCGAATCAAACGCCCCGCGGCCTGCTTAACCTCGAGCACCGCCTCGGGCAGCGAATAGCGCGCCCATGCGCGGTCTTCGCGCAGGTTGCGCTCGCACGAGAGCGGGTCCGTGGGGCTCGAGAACGGCAACTTGGGAATGATGACGCAGCGCAGCGTCTCGCCGCTGGCATCAAACCCCTCCCAGAAGGCCTTGAGCGCAAAAAGCGACGAGGTCGGTTCGTTGATAAACCGGTCGCGCAGGCGACGAGGAGATGAGTTGCGCTGCTGGCAGTTGAGCTCCAGACCCGCACGGGCCATCTTGGGCTCAACGCGGGCGTATAGGTCCTCCATGTCGCGCCGATTGGTGAACAACGTGAGCACCGATCCGCCCATGGCAAGATGGGCGTCGACCAGTACGCGCTCGAGCGCCGTAAGATAGCTCTCACGATCGCGCGGATCGGGGATATCGCCCGCAACGACTACAGCCATGTTCGAATCGAAGTCGTAGCTCGAATCCAAGTGCAGCGATGACGACGTTGAAGCACCGATGCGATCAAGGCCGACCGCATGGTTAAAGTGCTCAAAGCTTTTGGACACCGTCATGGTCGCCGAGGCAAAGATAGCCGTGTGAACCTCGGGCAGCCACTCGGTTGCCAAGGCCTCGCCAATGTCGATGCGCTCTGCGGTCATTGACTCTCCGCCGGCACGCAGCCTGCGATTGACCTGCAGCGAATACACGTAGTGTTCATCGGTACCATCAATGATGAGTTTTAGGTTCTCGGCCAGCTCGTGCAGGCGGCGCGAGATATCACCCAGGTCGACAACAACCTCTGGCTTGTCGGCGGCGACGGCTTGCACCAGCGCGTCGACGCTCTTGTCAGCTTGTTCCAATGCGTCGATGCCAGTGTAGGCCGACTGTAAGAAATCATGCCAGTCGTCAGATTCGCGCAGCTCGGGGCCAATCCATAGATTGGCATTGTCATAGCCCCCACGGGCACGGCGACCGAGCTCGCGAACGCCATCGAACACGCCGGCGATCGCCATGCTCGCGCGCGCAACCGTCGACGTCGCCTTGGCGGTAAGGCCCAGATAGAGCGTAGAGCCCTCGGAGGTTGCCAAATCACGGGAAACCTGGCTTAGCGCGCCGGTGCTCGAGCCACCCAGACGCTCAAACAGAACGCGTGATTCGTCCGCCGACACCACACGCGCCCACTGACGGCGCGCCTCGCGCTCGATGGAATGGGCCTCGTCGATTACCCAATGACGAATCGGCGGCAAAATCCTGCCCTCGGCCGCGACGTTGCGGAACAGCAGGGAATGGTTGGTGACCACCACATCGGCATGCGCCGCACGACGGCGAGCGCCGTGGACCAAACATTTATCAGGGAAAAACGGGCAGAGG
Source organism: uncultured bacterium (assembly GCA_905215505.1). GTDB lineage: Bacteria > Actinomycetota > Coriobacteriia > Coriobacteriales > Coriobacteriaceae > Collinsella. Next base: position 92,221 of record CAJMPU010000006.1, on the reverse strand, counting down.
CGACGAGCACACTCGCGCGAGGCCGTCGTAAAGTCGGGACGGTTGACGCTGCGCCACCGAATGCCGAGCGAGTCGAGGTCGCCATCGGCTGATTGGCAGACGTACGCCATAATGACCGCGACCGCCGTGAGCGTGTCCGCCGGATCGCGCTTGGTGGTAATCCCGACCTGGCCGCGGCTCATGCGCTCGAGCTTGCGCAGGCACGGATAGTGGTCATACCCCTTGAGAGCGCAAAATGACAGACCACCGTCCAGTTGCTCGGCAAGTTTTGGCAGCTCATGGTACATGAGCTGGTCGGCAAGATTGTTCGATTTGGTCGCAATACCAACCGTGATGTTGTTACGGCGTGCTGCCTCGGCAAAAGGCACCAGATAGGCCATCGATTTGCCGACGCCTGTGCCTGCCTCAATTACTCGATGAGTGCCCGTGACCAGCGCATCGCGGACCTCGAGCGCCATCGCGATCTGCTCATCACGCGGCTCGTAGGTGGGATACATGCGATTGACCAGGCCACCTGGCGCATAGTCTGCCTCGATCTCCTCACGACTCGGCATCTTGAGAACCGGCAGCTCATCGGCGTCCACCCGATCGTCGGCGCGATCGGCCTTGAGAACGTCAGCACGAGCGGCGCTGAGAGAGAAGATAGAACAAGGGTTCTGCCCTGCCAAGAATGAGAAGATAGGACGATAGGACCAAGGCACGTCCGGATGCATGTCGGCTAGGCGCGCCATGAGGCCCTGGGGCAAGTCGGTGAGCGCCACGAGCAACACGCGCCATACGCCACACAGGGCGTCGACGTCGGCATTGGCACGGTGTGATACCGAGTCGCAGCCAAACAGATCGGCCATAAAAGACAGCTTGTGCGAGGCCAGGCGCGGAAGCGCGATGCGCGACAGCGCCAGCGAATCGATCCAAATATCGCTCACGTTGACGCCGCCTTTGATCGACTCGATAAACGAGCGGTCGAACGTGGCGTTGTGTGCGATCACCGGGCAGCCACCGACAAAATCGGCGAGAGCGGCGACGGCCTCAACCGCCGACGGGGCATCTGCCACATCGGCATTTGTAATGCTCGTGAGCTCGGTAATCTCGGCGGGAATCAGCTGTTTGGGATGCACGAAGGTATCGAAGCGGTCGATGACCTCGCGGCCCGAAAGACGGGCCGCCGAGATCTCGATCAGCTCGTTGTCCTGCACCGAAAGACCCGTGGTCTCGGTATCGAGGACAATCACATCTTCCTCGATAAGGCCGAAGGACTGGGTTTTGGCGCGGTCGGCAAGCGTGGCATAGGAGTCGATGACAAACTGCGGCGTTCCTGACGAAACCGCGTCCTCGATTAGCATGCAATGCCCGCTCGACGAAGGCCCATACGGATCAGGCTGTCACAGACCTGCGGGAACGTCATGTCGTCGGTGTGGCGGATCTCATCCGGATACAGCGACGTATCGGTCATGCCGGGAATGGTATTGGTCTCGAGGATAACGGGGCCGTCCTCGCTCACAATAAAGTCGCTGCGCGAGATACCCAGGCAACCGAGGGCCTTGTGAGCGGCACAGGCAAGTTCCTGAGCGCGAGCGTAATTCTCGGGTGAAATCTGCGCCGGAATGCGATGGATATCCGTAGGGTCGACATACTTCACGTCCAGATCGTAGAACTCGCAGTCCTCGGGCTTACGAATCTCGACAATCGGCAGGGCGCGTACGTCATCTTCGCCGTATACGCCGACGGTGATCTCGGTACCATCGATGCACTTCTCGACCAGCACTTTGTCGCCGTACTCAAACGCCTTGGCGATTGCCGCGGGCAGCTCGGATGGCTCGTGGACCAGGGAGATGCCATAGCTGGAGCCGTTAACGGCCGGCTTCACAAAGCAGCGCTCGCCACAAACCTCGACAATGTGATCGATATCGACTTCATCGCCCACCTCGAGCGCAAGGCCGGGGGCAATGGGAATGCCCGCCTTGGCGTATAGGAGCTTAGAGACCTCCTTGTCGGCACCGCAGGCGCTCGCGAGCACGCCCGAGGCCGTGTAGGGGATACCCAGGGTCTCCATGGCACCCTGCATGGCACCATCCTCACCGCCGGCGCCGTGCATGGCGATAAATGCCACGTCGAAACCACCGGTCGCCATGGTTACCATAAAATCATCGGCAGCCGTGTCGAGCAGCTTCACCGAAGTGTAGCCAGCCTCCTTCAGGGCCGCCACGACGTTCTTTCCCGAATTGAGCGAGATCTCGCGCTCAGCGGAATGACCGCCCGCCAAGACCGCTACGTGCATGTTCTCTAGGCTTTTACCCGGCATGGGCAGACTCCTCCTCTATAATTTCTGCAGCTGATACCATATTGTAGCGATACCCTCTACGTTTCCCCAAAATCGAAAGGCTTCCATGAATCCCAGGACTAAATCTCAGGACATTCGCGACTTGAGCCAAAACGATATTCGCGAGCTCGTGGCAGAACTCGGCCAGCCCGCCTTCCGCGCGAAGCAGCTCATCGAATGGGTCTTTGAGAAGAACGTTTGTTCGTTTGATGATATGACTAACCTTCCCAAGGCTTTCCGCGAGCAGCTTAAAGAGGCTTTTGCCTTTGACACGCCGACCGAGCTCACCAAGCAGGTTTCCAAAGATGGCTCTCGCAAGTATCTGCTCGAGTACCACGACGGCATTTCCGTCGAGACTGTCGGTATGCCCCGTCGTAACAAGCTTTCCGTCTGCGTTTCCACCCAGGCAGGCTGTGGCATGGGCTGTGCCTTTTGCGCCACCGGCCTTAACGGCCTCAAGCGCTCGCTGACAGCTCAGGAGATCGTCGACCAGGTGCTTCATGTATCCAACGACTTTGGCGAGCGTGCCACGAGCGTTGTGTTCATGGGCCAGGGCGAGCCGTTTGCCAACTACGACGAGGTTCTCAAGGCACTGCGTATCCTCAACGACCCCGATGGCATCGGTATCGGCGCCCGTCACCTCACCGTCTCTACCAGCGGCGTTATTCCTGGAATTCGCAAATTTGCCGACATCCCCGAGCAGTTCACGCTTGCCGTGTCGCTGCATTCCGCCATCCAGTCGACGCGCAATAAGCTTATGCCCGGTGTTAAGAAGTACACGCTGCTCCGCCTGCACGAGGCGCTTCAGCTCTACACCGAGAAGACTGGCCGCCGCCCGACCTATGAGTATGCCATGATCGAAGGCGTCAACGATACGAATCCCGAGATGCAGGCACTCTGCGACTTCTGCGAGGGAACGCTGTGCCACGTTAACCTGATTCAGCTTAACGACATCGAGGGCAGCCCGCTCAAGCCGTCTCCGATTCATAAGGTTGAGGATCTTCAGCGCCGCCTTGAGTCTCGTGGCATCGAGACCACGATCCGTAATTCTCGCGGCAATGATATTGATGCCGCCTGCGGTCAGCTGAAGCAGCGCTTCAAAGTTCAGAAGAGCGCATAGGGGAGTCGCACTCCAAAACGTTTCATGTGAAACATCGGACGGCCCCTGTTGCAGGATATGCAACAGGGGCCGTTTCATTTATTGACCTCAATTTTGGACCGCTGCTAGCTTCCCCATTGTTTACGGACAAAATAAGCAGCCCTTGTCTCATGAATCAGACAAGGGCCGCTCAAAATATGCAGGGTAATTGTTAGGTACCTAATAGCCTACATTTTCCCATTGGTTGCTAACCCAACCTTGATTAATCTTAGGATTTTTCGTTACCTGAGCAGTGCGCATGGCAACATCTTCTGTCATAACATCCATTTTCTTCTTGGAAGTATCGACAATATCTTGCGCACCACGAAGCAAACGACCTCGAAGTTCATCGTCTGTCGCGATCTTATAGCCAGCAAAGGCACCGGCCGCGACAGTCGTCACCAATGCAATCGCAGTTAAAATCTTATTCCTCATCTTGGCCTCCTTGATCAAACTGAATCATTTCACCAAGAATACGAGAGAGCTCTTCCTCGTCTTTAAACTCAATCTCAATCTTATTCTTTCCACGCGAGCTTTTCACGCGCACGTTGGTATTAAATACCTGACGAAGTACACGCGCAGCCTTTTTAAAAGACTGAGGCGTTGCAGGCCGCGGCGTCTTAGGTGTCTCTCCGGCAGAAAACAATGGAGCAAGATTTTCTGTCGCTCTTACAGAAAGGCCCTCCGCAACAACCTTCTCTGCAAGTCGAATTCGAGCATCCTCATTGGGAACTGCAAGAATCGCACGTGCGTGACCAGCAGTAAGTTTACCCTCAAAAATCATCTGCTGAACTACTTCGGGGAGATCGAGAAGGCGCAGCGAATTTGTAATTGCAGAGCGTGATTTGCTTACTGCCTTCGACAATGCCTCCTGGGTCATACCGCTGGCATCAATGAGCTGACGATAGCCCTTAGCCTCTTCGACGGGATTCAGATCAGAACGCTGAAGATTTTCGATAAGAGCAAGAGCCAGCATCTCTTCATCATTAACATCTTTAATGATGACAGGCAGCTCCTCAAGACCAGCAAGCTTTGACGCCTGGTAACGACGCTCACCAGCGATGATCTCATAGCCGTTTCCATGCTTGCGAACCAAAAGCGGCTGCAAAACGCCATGTTCTTGGATTGACTCGCTCAACTCGCGAAGTTCAGTTTCATTAAAGTGAATTCGCGGTTGATTAGGGTTGGGAACGATATCCTCAACCGGTAGTTTTGTTTCAGATGCTGTATTTGAAGCAGATGCAGCAGAACCACCGGTCTCATACTCAGCCTCTGAGACCAAAGCATTGAGTCCGCGTCCCAATCCACCGCGTTTCTTTGCACTAGGCACGCTTGATCACCTCTTTTGCAAGGTTCATATACGCTTTTGCACCCTTATTTTGAGGTGCATAGGTAATTACCGGTTCTCCAAAAGACGGAGCTTCAGAGATTTTAACAGTACGGGGAATCAGCGTCTTAAACGCCTTATCACCAAAGTACGATTGAACTTCCTCAACAACCTGATTCGACAAAGAAGTACGTGAGTCATACATGGTCATAAGCACGCCATAGGTGTCTAAGCCCTTGTTCAGACGTGATTTGACCATCTTCATTGACTCAAGCAGCTTCGTAACGCCCTCGAGTGCGTAATACTCACACTGGATTGGAATCAAAACGCTATCTGCTGCGGTCAAGGCATTGATTGTAAGCAGGCCGAGCGAAGGAGGACAGTCAATGAAAATAAAATCGAACTCGTCCTGAATCGGCTCAAGCAAGTCTTTGAGGCGGGTTTCACGAGCAATTGCGCTTACGAGCTCAATTTCAGCACCTGCAAGCTGAATCGTAGCTGGAATTACGAATACCTTTTTGCAATTTGTATCAAGAACAAGCGATTCTGCCGGCACATCATTCAACAATGCATCATAGATGCAGTGATCAAGGTCTTCTTTTTCAATTCCAAATCCACTGGTACTGTTTCCCTGCGGATCAAAATCGACAATCAGTGTCTTACGACCCTGCTCACCCAGTGCTGCTGCAAGGTTTACAGCCGTTGTTGACTTACCGACGCCGCCTTTTTGATTGATGATTGCAATGATACGCGTGTCTTTTGCGTTCTTAGAACGCTTAACGTCGCGAAATCCCACGGTCCCTCCTGGTGTGTATTAAAGCTGTCAAACGGAGGATGTTTCACGTGAAACATTCCGATTCGATATCAACTGCCATGTTTCACGTGAAACACTGCAAGTTGTTAGTATCCATTATGTTTCACGTGAAACATCTAGGCAAGCGGATTCTTCTTTGCCATGCCATTTGCACGAGGCAATGAAACAGATGCTGGATGACTCTTCTTAAGAACAATGAACTCCCTGTGGCCCAAGCCCTCAGGCAAATCGATTGCGTCATTCAGAAGCAAAGTGAAGCCACAAATCTTAGCTGCTGACATGCCAGAAGCAAGCTCCTCATCCGAAGGATTGCCCTTGGTGATAACAAATAGCCCTCCATCCTTGAGGAACGGAGCTGCATACTCAACAAGAATCGGTAGAGGAGCCAGTGCGCGGGCAGTTACGACAGAGAACTGCTTCTTATGGCTTCGAGCATATTCTTCAAGACGATCATGGACCGCATGAGCATGTTTCAACCCAAGAGCATGAACAAAAGAATTGACGGCATCAACCTTCTTACCAACAGAGTCAATATAAGTAGCTTTACGATGCGTGGTTATGGTTAACGGAATACCAGGGAAGCCCGCACCTGTCCCCATATCGAGCAAAGCTCCCTCAGGAGCCTTATTGATATAGGGGAGCAAAACAAGTGAGTCGAGGATATGAAGTACCGCAGCATCTTCAACGTTAAGAATACGGGTGAGATTAGTTGTCTTATTTGTTTCCAGAACCAAATCCAAATGCTGAATACAATTCCTCATCTCAACATCAGATACGCTCAAGGAATACTCTTTGCAATAGGAAGTTAGACGAGTCAACATCTCGTCAGCTTGCTGATCAGTAAGTACTAACAACGAAAGCTCCTTTCTGACAAAAATCAGTGTATCGAGAACTTTTGACAAAAAAAGGGGACGTGGAAACCACGTCCCCTTAGCATAAGCTCGAGTAGATTATCGAGCAACAATCACCACATGGCGATCGGGGTCAGAACCCTCAGAATGAGTATCGACGGCGTCATTGCCACGAAGTGCAATGTGAACCAGTCGGCGCTCGTAGGCATTCATGGGCGGAAGCGAAACACTCTTATGAGTGCGGATGGCACGCTCGGCTGCAGACTGAGCCATGGAGGCAACCTTGTCCTGACGGCGGCTCTTGTATCCCTCGACGTCCACTACAACCGGATACCTAAAGCCAAGCTTGCGGCTCACTAGCAAAGAGAACATAACCTGAAGGGCATCAAGGGTGCGACCATGACGGCCAATGAGAACAGCAAGGTCGGGAGCCGTTACATCCAGAATCAGCTCACCCTCGTCGCCCTCATACTCATCGATAGGAGAGTTGGCGGCATCGAAGTGCGAAAGGATGGAACGCAGGATGGAAATCGCGACATCGGCAATGGTGTCGAGCTCCTCGTCGGTCAGCTCTTCACCGGCCTTGTAGCGCTGTGCAATCTCGGGATAATCGCCCGCGACCTGCGGGGCAACCTCCTCAAGCATATCCTCGATGATCTCTTCAGACATAACGTACTCCAAAAGTTAGGTACCTAAATAAGATTGATATCCCGCTACTTCTTCTTGTGCGGGCGCGGCTTCTTCTCGCGACGAGTGACCTCAACCTGCAGCGGCGCGTTCTTAAGGCGCTCCTCCTCATCGGCCTTCGCCTTGTCGATGACCTTCTGCGTCACAAAAATCTGCTGGATAACCTGCCAAGCAGACGAGACGTCGTAGTACAGCAGAACACCAACGGGAAGGCTCCAGCCCATCCAAAGCATCATGACCGTCATGACAACGGCCATCATACGCATGCTCTGAGCCTGCTGGCCGGTCTGGTTGCGCGACATATAGAGCTGCGGAATCAGGGTCAGGACAGCGAACAGGATCAGGCAGACCAGCGCAGGCAGCGCGACCATAAAGCCATCGGCAAAGGAGGCACTCGGCGTGGTGGTCAGGTCGGGCAGAATATTAAAGAACGAGAACGCGCCGTCGTTAAAGTAGTCCGGCAGGTTACGCAGCAGCGTAAATAGGGCGAACAGGACAGGCATCTGAATCAACAGCGGCAGACAACCAGCCATCGGGTTGAACTTGTTCTCGCTGTAGAACTTCTGCATTTCCTCGGCCTGACGCTGGGGATCGTCGGCATAGCGCTCCTGGATCTCGAGCATCTTGGGCTGCAGCACCTGCATGCGTGCCGTCGACTTAGTCGACTTGAGCATAAGCGGCGTCAGTAGCAGACGGATGATGACCACCAGGATGATGATGGACAGGCCCCAGTCGACCGCAAAGGTCTGGATGAGCTTGAGCAGCTCGAAAAGGATGTTAACGATCCAATCCCACATGTAAGTTTTCCTCCGATAGCGAGTGCCCGCTAGGGCACAGGGTCATAACCGCCGACGTGCAGGGGATTGCAGCGAGCGATGCGCCTCACGGCAAGCCAGCAGCCTCTCAAAACACCGTACTTCTCAATCGCCTGGACGGCGTATTGCGAGCACGTTGGGTAATAAATGCAGGCGTCAGGCAATAAGGGCGAAATAACCTGTTGATATATGCGAATAGGAGCGATGGCAACACGTCGCAAAACGTGATTGCTCATCGCTCCTCCCCGGCAACGCCGGCGCGTTTCATAAGCGAACGCAATGCATTGTCCATCTCCTGAGGCGAAGAAACCCTCGTCTTGGGAGTTGCGAACAAGATGATGTCATAACCCGCAACGGGAAATCCACAGCTGCGGGCGGCCTCGCGCATCACACGCTTAGAACGGTTGCGCACGACAGCACAACCGAGCCGTTTAGCACCAACGAAGGCGACCCTTCCGGAGTCGCCTTCGCCAACCGATTCACATATGGTCATTCGAATCAGAGGGTGATTGAAACGACGCCCCTGACTGAACACATGCTCGAAATCTTGCCGAGACTTAATAGTCTTCATGCGAGATGTGTGTATCGCTGCTAGACAGTGAGACGCTTGCGGCCCTTGGCGCGACGACGGGCGAGCACGGCACGACCACCCTTAGTGGCCATACGGGCACGGAAGCCATGGGTCTTGGCACGCTTACGCTTATTAGGCTGATACGTACGCTTCATCTTAAGTTCCTCCTGCTGCATTTCGAGTGTCCGCGGGGGCGCGGACGCAGATATAGACACGTGAGCTTGAAGATTGTAGGGAAATCAATGTTCAAATGTCAAGAAATCAAAGGTAAAAGGTTGCGCAGTTCACACGGTTCCCCCATAAGCCGAGCTCGATTTAGCGGTGCATGGCAACTTTTCACGATATTTCATTGAGTTTTCAACAGGTCATGTTGGCAATGTTGAGAACTTTTCGTCCGTTTTCCAAAGTTTTCAGCAGGTTTTGAAAAGTTGTCGAAAGATGAGAAACATTGCACGGTGAGCTACTATTTGTCCGAAACCTTTTGAAAGATTGCGAGCGGCATGTCTGACGACTTTTACACCATGGTCGATTCCGGAGACCCGGCACCCGACAACGAGCACATCACCGGCGTGCGCGAAGAGCGCGACGAAGGCGAGCAGACGACCACGCAGGCGCCAAAAGCCATGTACGCCGCGCGCATCGCCGTCTATGACGACATGCTGTCGACACCACGTGTGATCGTCATTGATCCGCAAGATGTCCGCACGTATTTGGAAGAGACGACCAACACCGTCTACCAGTGCATGAAAGAACAAGGTGGCCATATCTCGCTCATGGTCATCCGCGAGATTGTCGAAAACTTTATCCACGCACACTTTGCCGAGCCCATCATCTCGATTCTGGACGGCGGAGACACCATCCGATTTGCCGATCAGGGGCCCGGCATCGACGACAAGGAGCGCGCTTTCGACTTTGGCGTTACCAGCGCAAACAGCAAAATGAAGCGCTATATCCGTGGAACCGGAGCAGGGTTTCCCATGGTGCAGGAGTATTTGGAAAACGCCGGCGGTGCCGTATCCATCGAGGACAACATGGGCAACGGCACCGTGGTTACGGTAAGCCTGAACCCTAAACGCGTGCAGGAAATCGAACGCGCCGGCGGACGCGGCGCTGCCGTGCGGCCCGAGACGGAGCAGCCCACATATCCCCTGCCGGGAGCTTTTGCGCAGCAGCCCATGGCAACGCAGCAGATGCAGCCCCCCGTGGGACAGATGCAGCAGCCCGGAATGCTTCCTACACAAGAGCCCCAGGCGGCATCGATGTCGATGCCGCCAAACGTGCCAGAGGCCATGCCGCTGGCGGATCAGGATGCAGCAGCAATGCAGCAGGCGACGGGGGCACCGGGCGGCCAGCAAATGGGCTATCAGCAGTACCAGCAGGGATATCCATATCAGCAGATGCCGCCACTGGGGTATGGCCAGCAGTTCCCGCAGCAGTACCAGCAGGGATATCAGCAGCCGTACCAGCAGATGCCGCAGCAGCAGTACAACCCCTGGGCCCAGCAGATGCCTCCGCAGCCTTACCAACAGTGGCCTCAAAGTTTTCAACAGCAAATGCCGCCGATGCAGAGTTCTCAACAACCAGCAGCTCAAATGATGTATCCTAATGCAGCAAATCAGTATGCGCAGCCACAACCGGACGTGTTCGTAAGCGATCGCGGCAACGCCGCGCTGGGCTATCTGGCGCAAAATCAAGCGTGCGGTGCAACCGATCTGGCGAGGGCGTTTGGAAACTCGGCCCCCACTTGGTCACGCACGCTCAATGACTTGGCGCAGGCCGGCTTGGTCATCAAGCATGGCCAGAAATACCATCTGACCGAACTCGGCGCCGCTCGCGTGCGAGCTCAGAGCTAAAGAACGGGAGAGACAGTGGACGAGGAAGCAAGCATCATCCTGGGGGATGCCATCGCCTTTTGCCAGCGCGACGGCCAAGATGCACGCCTCATCAACATGCTGGGGCAATCGCGCGCCATAAGCCTGACCGAAGATACGCTCACGATCGAGGCCCCCTCGCGCTTTGCCATAGCGCAGCTCAAAAAGCATCAGCCGACCATTGAGGCCTATCTGGAAGAAATCGCCTTTACACCGATTGCGCTCGACATCGTGGCACCGCAAGGCGCCGCGACGGAATCCGCTGCCGCGACGGCGCCCGGCGCTGCTCCCGCTGCTTCCCCGGCGGCGCCAGCCTCCGCAGGCGACGTGCCGACAATCGAGCACCAGCACAGCGATGTTTCCCGTGAAACCATGGCACCGTTGCCGACCGCGGCGGCGACGTCAACGAACGCACCCGTCACGCACATGCCCATCGCTCACGACGCAGCGGCGGGCGCGGATTCGGGCATTGCAATCAAGAACACGCTCTCGGCCGATGATTTTCGTCGCATGATGAACCAGATGAAGGGCGGAGCGCCGACTAAGTCCACGCAAGCCGCGACCCCCGCTTCACCCATGCCGGCACCGACCGTGCCGGCCGAGCAGAATGCGGATGGAGCCCCGCTCGCCGCGAACTCAAAATTCACCTTTGAGAACTTTGTCTACGGCCCCGAGAACAGCCATGCCTATCGCTCGGCACTCAAGTTTGCCGCCCTCGCGGACGAGCGCGGCACGTGCACATCACTGTTCATCTACGGCAAATCGGGCCTGGGCAAGACGCACCTGCTGCTTGCCATCAAAAACGAGCTCGCCGAAAAGTCGCCCGAGATCAAGGTCAAGTATGCCAACTCCCAGGCATATCTGGACGACCTGATGACCGAGTTCGACCGCCAAAAGAAGAGCAACGCCCCCATCATGCAGGCGTACCACGGCGTGGACGTGCTCATCATCGACGACATCCAAAACATCATCGGCAAGCGCGCGAGCGTGGACTACTTTTTCCAGCTCATGGACGAGTTCATCCGCAACAACAAGAAGGTCGTCATCGCGGCAGACCGCGCCCCCAAGGACCTGAGCATGGACGAGCGTCTAACCAGCCGCTTCAACGCCGGCATGCTCTGCCTGGTCGCAGAGCCCAGCTACGAAATGAAATACAAGATCTTGCAGCGCTATTACGAGAACACCATCGTCGCCGCTCCCGAGGCAGGCGACGACTCGCTGCTGGCGGCCTATGGGGGCGACGGCGGGCACCTAACCGACGAGCACTTTAAACACATGGCCGAGGTCTCGGGCACCAACATCCGCGAACTCGAGAGCTTTTGCGAGCGCTGCGCCGGCGAGGCGGGCGACCGCGAGCGCGAGGGCGGGGAGCTCACCTTTGACGATATCGACGCCATCGCCAGCCAGTACTTTGACACATCGGCCAAAAAGATCAACGTCCAGACGGTTCAGTCCGTCATCGAAGAGCAGTACGGCGTGACGCACGAGGAGCTCATCGGCCCGCGTCGCAACGCCAATATCGCCAAAGCACGCCATATCGCTATCTACCTGGCCATCGAGATGTGCGAGATGACGACCACGGCGGTGGGCGCCGAATTTGGCAACCGCAACCACTCGACCGTCAGCACGAGTTACAAAAAGGTCCAGAAGATGATCCAGGAAGACCGCACCGTCACCGAAGACCTCAAGTCGCTGCGCGATAAAATTACACTGCGCTCGTAGGGAAATAGAGACACCTGTTGAAAACTTGTCGAAACCACGGGCATAAGGTGTCTAAAACCCAACCCGCGGTGATGAAAAGCTTTGCGCAGGTTTTGAACGTGGAAAACCACCCCTGTTGCACACAGGTTGCTGTCGATTCTCTTTCTTGGTCTGACCTGCGTCTTTGGGAGTAATCAACAGTTTCGTCAGTGCTATTACTATTATTAAGATATTTATATCTATAGAAAGGTATTAAAAGATGAAGTTCACCGTCAGCCAGAGCTCGCTTACACAAGCCATCGGCGTCGTTATGAAGGGTGTCGCTTCGGCATCCACCCTCCCCATCCTGTCGGGCGTGCTCGTTAAGGCCCAAGACGGCATCTTGGAATTCCAGACCTCTAACTACACTATCTCGATCCGTCATCGCATCGCGGCGCATGTCGAAGAAGAGGGCGAGATGGTTATCCCCTGTAAGATGCTCTCCAATATCACCAAGACCCTCCCCGATGCCCCGGTCACCTTTGAGCTGTCCGAGCGCCAGGTGCTGATTGGTTGCGAGAAGAGCTCTTTTAGGCTGAACACGCTCGATGCCAATGACTTCCCCGAGTTTCCGGCCTATGCCATCGAGAGTGCCGTGGAGCTGCCGACCGATGTCTTGTCCGAAATGGTCGGCCGCGTGTGGCGCGTCACCTCGACCGACAAGGCTCGCCCCATCCTGGGCGGCGTGCACATGAAGGTCGAGAACAACACCGTACGCCTGGTGGCGACCGATTCCTTCCGCTTGGCCGTGTGCGATACGCAGGTCGAGACCTCGACCCTCGAGGGCTCCTTTGAGCTCAACGTTCCGGCTGACGCCTTTAACGACGCGCTGAACATCATGGCCAGCCAGGCGACCATCATGATCGGGGCTACCGACACCCAGGTCGTCTTCGAGGCCGGCAACACCACCTACGTGTCGCGTCGCATCGAGGGCGTGTACCCCAACTACAAGCAGCTCATCCCTGATTCGTGCGTGACGAGCGTCAAGATCGATGTCGCCGCCTTTAACGCCGCCCTCAAGCGCGTGGCCGTTATCGCGAGCGCCAACCCCGCCGTCAAGTTCGAGATCGATGTCGAGAACGGGCAGATGGGCCTGTCCTCCATTTCCAATGACCAGGACCTTGCGCAGGAGACGATCGATGTCGAGGCTGAGGGCGAGTCGGGTACCATCGCCTTCAACTACCACTACATCTTCGGCTGCCTCAATGCCCTGTCCAAGGAGAAGGAGATCACGCTGGAGCTCAAGAGCTACTCGCAGGCGGGCATCTTCAAGTCCTACGACAAGATCAACTACCTGTACCTGGTCATGCCGGTCCGCATCTAGCGCTGCGCCATGACCATGTTCGCCCGCGATCTTTCCGTCGCGCACTACCGCAGCTTCGATAGCTATCGCCTTGCCCTGGACGAGGGCGTGACGATACTTGCGGGACCCAACGCGGCGGGAAAGACCAATCTCATAGAGGCGCTGCAGCTGCTGACGAGCGGCGCCTCGTTTAGGCATCCGACCGCAGCCGAGCTCGTCCATGACGGCGTGGGCTCGTGCAAGATCGAGCTGAGGCTCGAGGGCGACGGCCGCGTGCTTGATATGGGATTGAGCGCGGAGGACGGTAAGCGCTCGTTTAGTCGCAACGGCAAGAGATGCTCTGCCGCCGGTGTGCGCGGGATTCTGCCGAGCGTGCTGTTTTGCCCCGACCATCTGGACATGGTTAAGCGAGGCGCCAGTGTGCGCCGCGCCGCCCTCGATGACTTCGGCATGCAGCTGAGCGCGCGTTATGCCGATCTTGCGAGCACCTATGGGCGCTGCGTGACCCAGCGTAACGCCCTGCTCAAGGAGACCTGGTGCTGTCGCGAGATGCTCGGCGCGTGGAACGATTCGATTGCTCGCGCGGGCTCGGCCCTGCTCGTGCACCGGTTGGCTCTGCTCGACCGGCTGGCGGGCCATGTGCACACTGCCTACGGGCAAGTAGCGTCAGGTGAGGCCGCCAACGTGACCTATGCGTCCACGCTGGGGGCTTTGCCCCAGGTCGAGGATCGCGAAGAGCTGAAGGGTTGGGCGTACGAGCGCATGCTGGCCGCCCTTGACGAGCATGCCGACGAGGAAATTCGCCGCGGCGTGACGTTGGTGGGACCGCATCGCGACGAGATTGAGTTTACCGTGGCGGGTCGCTCCGCCCGTTCATTTGCCAGCCAAGGACAGCAGCGCACGCTGGTGCTGTCCTGGAAGGTGGCCGAGGTTGCCGTGGCTCGCGATGTCCTGGGCACCGCCCCACTGCTGCTTTTGGACGACGTGATGAGCGAGCTCGACGGCGAGCGTCGCGGCGCTTTCCTGCGGCTGATTGGCGATGATATCCAGACGGTCATAACTACGACCAACCTGGGGTACTTTACCGATGACCTGCTTGATCGAGCCAAGGTGGTGAGCATGGGTGAGACGTGCTAATTACGAGCGCGAGAGCGAGACAGTCGCCTTCAGCGGGTTTTTGAACGCAGAGCGCCAGCGCATCCTGGCGGCTGCAACGCCTAAGCGCCGTGCGCAGATGGAGGCCGCCGAGGAGTCGCGCACGGTCTATCGCGCATGGAACGCGGTGTGCTCGGGCACGCGCGAGGGGCGGCATGTGACGGGGCTGCGCTACCTGCCCGAGTCCAATGAGCTGCTGGTGTATCTCGACTCGCCCTCGTGGACGCAGGAAATGACGTTGTTGCGCGAGATCATCCGCGCGCGCATGGAGCGCGCCGGTGCGCATGTGGACGGCCTGGTGTTCAAAACCACCGCGCCCGGTCACACGCCGCCCGCCGCCAAGGAGCGCCTGCGCCCGGCGACGACCGAGCGCCCGCCGGCCCCGCACGCCGACCTAAGTGAGGCCGAGTGCACCGAGATCGAGCGCCAGGTGGCGCCCATCGAAGACCAAAAACTGCGCGAGGCCCTCGAGAATGCCATGAGAGCCAGTGCCGAGTGGGCCAAGGGCGTGCAAAGCAAAAAAGAGCCTTAAATCGCATCTGGTGGCCTTGTAGAGCCAAATACCCTCGGTCCCGAGGGTATTTTTTTACGATAAACTAGTAAGGCTGTACACATTTTCTTGACTGAAGGAGGACGTGTGGCAAACGAAAACGATTACGATGGCGGCGAGATTAAGATTCTCGAAGGTCTCGAGGCCGTTCGTAAGCGCCCGGGCATGTATATCGGCTCGACGAGCGCCAGCGGTCTGCATCACCTGGTGTGGGAGATCGTTGACAACTCCGTCGACGAGGCCATGGCCGGTTTCTGCACCGAGATCCAGGTGACGGTCCACGCCGACAACTCCATCACGGTCGTCGACAACGGGCGCGGCATCCCCGTCGACGAGCACCCTGTTAAAAAGATCCCGACGCTCGAGGTCGTCATGACGATCTTGCACGCCGGCGGTAAGTTCGATAACTCGGCCTATAAGGTCTCGGGCGGCCTGCACGGCGTAGGCATCTCCGTCGTCAACGCACTGTCCAAGCGCGTGGTCGTTCAGGTTCGTCGCGATGGCAACACCTACGAGATGGAGTTCTCGCGCGGCAAGACCGTCAAGAAGATGGAGGTCGTGGGCACCTCGGATTCGACGGGCACCACCGTCACCTTCTGGCCCGACGACGAGATCTTCGAGACCTGCATCTACGATTTCGATACGCTGCACAACCGTCTGCAGGAGACAGCGTTCCTCAATAAGAACCTCAAGATCGTGCTGACCGACGAGCGCGAGGCGACTCCCCACGTGGAGGAGTTTTGCTACGAGGGCGGCATCATCGACTTCGTCAAGTTCCTCAACGAGGGCAAGGACGTCCCCGAGGCCTTTAAGGAGCCCATCTACATCGAGGGCAAATCGGACCCGGACGCTCCCGTGGCCAAGATGGGCGAGGTCGAGGTTTCCCTGCAGTGGAATAGCGGCTACGGCGAGAACGTCATGTCGTTTGCCAACGACATCTACACTCCCGAGGGCGGCATGCACCTTGAGGGCTTCCGCACCGCGCTCACCCGCGTGATCAACGACTACGCGCGCAAGCAGAACCTGCTCAAGGAAAAAGACGCCAACCTGACCGGCGACGATGTGCGCGAGGGCCTTTCGGCCGTTATCTCGGTCAAGCTGCCCGATCCGCAGTTTGAGGGGCAGACCAAGGCCAAGCTCGGTAGCTCCTATATGCGCGCGCTCACGCTCAAGATCGTGACCGACGGCCTCGCCGATTACTTGGAGGAGCATCCCAAGCCCGCCCGCGAGATCGTCAAGAAGGCGCAACAGGCCTGCAAGGCGCGCAACGCCGCCCGCAAGGCGCGCGAGGCGACCCGCCGCAAGAGCCTGCTCGAGACGGCGTCCCTGCCCGGTAAGCTCGCTGACTGCTCAGTGCGCGATGCCGAGCTGACCGAGCTCTTCATCGTAGAGGGCGACTCGGCAGGCGGTTCGGCCAAGGACGGCCGTCGCCGAGACATCCAGGCGATTCTGCCCCTGCGCGGCAAGATTCTGAACGTCGAACGCGTTGGTGACCATCGCGCATTCTCGAGTGACACCATCCAGTCGCTGATTACCGCGATCGGCTGCGGCGTCACGACGAGTGCCGGCGACGGTGGCGACTTCGATATCACCAAGGCGCGCTACCACAAGATCATCATCATGACCGATGCAGACGTCGACGGTGCGCACATCCGCATCCTGCTGCTGACGTTCTTCTACAAGTACATGCGTCCGCTGATCGATGCCGGCTACGTCTATGTTGCCTGCCCGCCCATCTTTGGCATTAAGGTGCGCAACAAGATCCACTACGTGTATCCCAACGGCCGCCAGCCCGAAGACGAGATCCTGCGCGACACCATCCAGAGTCTGGGCCTGAACCCCGACGACAACGACGAGGACGGCAAGGCCAAGGACGGCAAGATCACCAAGAAGCGCAAGGGCTATACCGTCCAGCGCTACAAGGGTCTGGGCGAGATGGATCCCAAGCAGCTTGCCTCAACGACGATGGACCCCAAGACCCGCATCCTGCAGCGCGTGTCGATCGAGGATGCCGTGGTGGCAGACCGCGCCGTGCGCGAGCTGATGGGTTCCGAGGTCGGCTATCGCCGCGAGTACATCGAGAAGCATGCGCATGATGCACGCTTCCTTGACGCTTAAGAGGAGGTAACGTGGCAGACGATATCAACAATAACGAGGGTATGGGCGAGGCCGGCGATGCCGGCATGCCCGACGATCTGAAGCGCCTGCTTGCCCGTGCTGAGCAGGGCGAGGACGGCGATCCGGATGCCTATAACCCCGATGCCGATGATGACGAGGAAGAGGACGACGACGGTGAGCTCGAGGAGAGCTTTGGCGAAGTCGATCGCGGCGCCTCGGCCGGCGAGGATATCAACGGTGGCCAGCTCCAGATTTCGGAGTTTGGCCGCGAGATGAAGCAGTCATTTATCGAGTATTCGATGTCGGTCATCACGGCGCGCGCCCTGCCGGACGTGCGCGACGGCTTAAAGCCGGTGCACCGCCGCATCCTGTATGCGATGAACGAGAGCGGCATCTACCCCAACCGCCCGCACAAGAAGTCCGCTTGGACGGTCGGCGAAGTTATCGGTAAGTACCATCCGCACGGTGACTCCGCGGTCTACGAGGCAATGGTTCGTCTGGCGCAGTGGTTCTCCATGCGCACGCCGCTCATCGACGGCCACGGCAACTTCGGCAACATCGACGGCGACGGCGCCGCTGCCATGCGTTACACCGAGAGCCGCCTGGCAAAGCCCGCCATGGAGCTGCTGCGTGACCTGCAGAAGGATACCGTCGACTGGCAGCCCAACTACGACGAATCGCTCGCCGAGCCTCAGGCGCTGCCTGCGCGCTTCCCCAACCTGCTGGTCAACGGCAGCCAGGGCATCGCCGTCGGCATGGCCACCAATATCGCCCCGCATAACCTCACCGAGGCGATCGAGGCAACCTGCTACCTGATCGATAATCCCGACGCCACTGTCGACGAGCTCATGCAGATCATGCCCGGTCCGGACTTCCCCACCGGCGCTATCATCATGGGCAGCGCCGGCATTAAGCAGAGCTACGAGACCGGCCGCGGCTCCATTACCGTGCGCGCCAAGGCTCACGTGGAGTCCACCAAGACCGGCCGCAACCGCCTGGTCTTTACCGAGATCCCCTACATGGTCAACAAGGGCACCCTGCAGGAGAAGATCGCCCAGCTCGTCAACGACAAGCGCATCGAGGGCATCTCGGATATGCGCGATGAGTCCAACCAGAAGGGCATCCGTCTGGTCATCGAGCTCAAGAAGGGCGTCATTCCGCAGGTCGTGCTCAATAACCTGTATAAGTACACCTCGCTGCAGACGACCTTCGGCGCCAACAACCTAGCGCTCGTCAACGGCGTCCCCAAATGCCTGAGCCTGCGCGAGATGCTGCAGCACTACATCGACCACCAGGTCGACGTCGTCACCCGCCGCACCCGCTTCGACCTTAAGAAGGCCCAGGCCCGCGCGCATATCCTCGAGGGCTACCTGATGGCTCTCGACCATATCGACGAGGTCATTAGCATCATTCGTTCCTCGCAGACCGACTCCGAGGCCAGCAGTCGCCTGATCGAGCGCTTTGGCTTTACGCCCGAGCAGACCACGGCCATCCTCGAGATGAAGCTGCGCCGCCTGACCGGCCTGGAGCGCGACAAGATTCAGGAAGAGCTGGACGGCCTGCGCCGCGCCATCGCCTACTACGAGGACCTGCTGGCGCACGAGGAGAAGATCCTGGGCGTCATTAAGGAAGAGATGCGCGAGATCTCCAAGAAGTTTGGCGATAAGCGCCGCACCGAGATCAGCCAGGTCGAGAAGGACCTGGACGTCGAGGACCTCATTGCCGACGAGGACATGGTCGTGACCATCACCCACACCGGCTATGTCAAGCGCATCCCGGTGGCCGCCTACCGCGCCCAGAAACGCGGCGGCAAGGGCGTGTCGGGCGTCAACCTCAAAGAGGACGATGTCATCGACGAGATGTTCATCGCGTCCACGCACGAGTACGTGCTGTTCTTCTCGAACAAGGGCAAGGTCTATCGCCTGAAGGTGCATGAGCTGCCGGTGGGTACGCGCCAGGCGCGCGGTACCGCGATCGTCAACCTGCTGCCCTTCGAGGAGGGCGAGAAGATCGCGAGCGTCATCAGCTGCCGTGAGTTCCCTGCCGACGAGTATCTGATGTTTGCCACCAAGAGCGGCATGGTCAAGAAGACCGTGATGAGCGCATATGACCGCAGCCGTCGCGACGGCCTGATCGCTATCAACCTGCGTGACGACGACGCGCTGCTGAACGTGCGCCGCGTGCGCGAGGGCGACAAGATTATCCTGGCCACCACCGCGGGCAAGGCGATCATGTTCTCCGAGGAGCAGGTGCGCGCCACCGGCCGCGATACCAGCGGCGTTCGCGGTATCGGTATGAAGGACGGCGTGAGCGTTCTGGGTATGGAAGTCACTAACGGCAACGGCGATCTGTTCGTCATCACCGAGCGCGGCTACGGCAAGCGCACGCCGGTCGCGGACTACCCGGAGCAGAATCGCGGCGGCCAGGGTGTCTACACCATCCAAATGACCGAGCGTAAGGGTAACCTCGCGGCCATGAAGACGGTGGGCCCGCAGCACGAGCTGTTCATCGTGACGGAGGGCGCGACGGTCATTCGCGTCAAGACCGACGAGATCAGCCAGACTGGCCGCGCCACCCAGGGCGTCAAGATGATGACCGTCGACGACAACGACCGCGTATGCGCTGTCGCCCGCATGACGGCCGCCAAGGAAAAGCCCGAAGGCGAAGCCACAGAAGACGGCTCTGCCCCCGAAGAAACCCCTGTCGATCTAGGCGACGGCAACGACATGCCAGAGGATCTCCTAGACGAGTAAGAGGCCCTAGCTGGTAAAAATCATCAGACCTCTTATATCGGCGGTCGGCGCACCTGCGCGCCGACCGCTTTTTTGACAAGCTTGGAGCCCCGTGTCAGACGGCTGGGCGAGATGGGTTAGGTTTGTCGCGAGTTCCGCACGCAAAGAAGGCCACTTAATGTGGCCTTCGTCTTGCGCAGGACTGCCCGAGCAGCAAACCTAACCCATCTCGCCCAGCCGTCTGACACACCCCTCAAAGATTTTCAAAAAAGTTGTTGACGCGCGCGTAACGACTCGTCTAATATATCCCTTGCGCGATGGACCTGTAGCTCAGTTGGTTAGAGCGTCCGGCTGATAACCGGGAGGTCACAAGTTCGAATCTTGTCAGGTCCACCACTTTCTTTCGCAATAAACACCCCAGCGAGAGCCGAGTCGCCGCTGGGGTGTTTATTACTGTCTCCGTGGGGGTTTAGCTCAGCTGGGAGAGCGCGGGCTTTGCAAGCCTGAGGTCAGGGGTTCGATCCCCCTAACCTCCACCATGATGGACCTGTAGCTCAGTTGGTTAGAGCGTCCGGCTGATAACCGGGAGGTCACAAGTTCGAATCTTGTCAGGTCCACCATCAAAACTGTGAAGAGCCCCGGGGCGTTGCCTCGGGGCTTTTTTCTTACCTACTGAAAGTAGTCAAAAAGCCCCGTCCCAAATTAACTACTTTGATTTTGTGTGCTGTGCGAAAGTTTGGGTAGTATAGCTATTCAATGCGGCGGGCTGCCGCGTGTTAACCGCTACGTACCGGAGGTGTTCCATGGTTCGCGTCGACATAGAGACCATCGTCATGGCCGCCGGTCCCGTGCCATCGCTTATCGTGCTTCGTGAGCGCAGCAGCAAATCGGACTCGCCCGCGCCGCTGCGTTCCCTTTCCATTCAGACTGGTTCGTTTGAAGCTGCTGCCATCAGCCGCGGCATCGATAGCGGCCGCGCCGAGCGCCCGATTACCCATGACCTGCTGCTCGATACCGTTGACGCCCTGGGCGCCAAACTCGAGCGCATCGAGATCGTTCGCGCCGAGCCGCCGGTGTTCTACGCGACGATCGTCGTACTGGCCGATGGCGAGGAACGCAAGATCGACGCCCGCCCCAGTGATGCCATTGCCCTTGCCGTGCGCAGTAATGCCCCCATGTTTGTGGAGGACGACATCATGAATCGCCTGGGCACTGTTTCCACCCACGCCGAGGATGTCGACGACGAGCAGGAGTTCGAGAAGTTCGACGAGTTCGTCCATACGCTCTCCCCCGATGACTTCTAAATGCGGGGCGGCAGAGTTGCGGAGTGTTCGCTGATGGCCGGCGGTATGTCGGCTGAGGCGGCGGCCATTGCGCGCGAGGCCCAGATGCGCTCGGAGGCTTCTGAGGCGGCACGCATTGCCTATGTGACGCAGGCCCGCACGCTTCGCGAGCGCCGCGGCTCGTTTATCAAGATGGTTGTCGTCTCCGCCCTTGTCGCGGCAATCTGCTCGCGCCTTCGTGGTACAGTTGGTGCGCTTGGGTTTTCGATTTCAACAGGCTTGGTAATCTGGGGTGTGGTCGATGCAGTAATGCTGACCAACCAGATCAAGGTACTCGACAAGCGCGCGATGGATATGATGCGCGCCCGCGACGCTGCCGCCAAGATCGCTGCCGAGGCACAAGAACTGTAACGACGCCAGACTCGATGGGAAGGTCTAAAGATGGCACAGGATATGCAGGACGCCGGTAACGTCTCCGCCGAGCTCGACGCCATGGTGTGTGACCTGATTGGTGCGTTCTTGGACGACCTTGCCGCCGGCGAGAATCCGGGTGTAGTTGTGGCGATCGAGGACGCTGCTTCCAACCGTTATCTGGCGGCGCTCGATGAGGATGGCGAGGAGGCGTGCCTCGAGGCGGCCACCAACTTTATCTCCGAGCACAAGATGGGTCTTAAGGACGAGGGCCTGGGCCGCATCGCCCGCTATGCCATCGGCTACACCGGTTGTGTCGAAATTGACGGCGGCTATCACGACGCCCTGCTCGTGAGCTTCTTCGAAACCACGCTCGAGAGCGGTTTTTCGGCATACGTGCTGTATGAGGGCATGGGTGCCGGCGATGGTTTTATGTGGAGCGACCCTGAACCTGCAGGTGAGGAAACCCCTCTCATCTAAAATCGCTAAAATAAACGAGTTTTCGGTAAAAGGCTCAATATTCCCGCTGAGCGTTGTGTCGCTGGGCGGGCCGCATACGCGTGCCGTTTGTATATGGATAGAAGATAGGGGAACTACATGCGCGTAGACAATCTGAGGAACATCGCCATCATCGCCCACGTCGACCACGGCAAGACGACGATGGTCGACAAGCTCCTGCGTGCCACGGACGCCTTCCGTGCCAACCAGCAGGTCGAGGACCGTGTCCTGGATTCCAACGACCAGGAGCGCGAGCGCGGCATTACGATTCTCGCCAAGAACATCTCTATCGAGTACAAGGATGTCAAGATCAACGTCATCGACACCCCGGGCCACGCCGACTTTGGCGGCGAGGTCGAGCGCGTGCTGCGTATGGCCGACGGCGCCCTGCTGCTGGTCGACGCTTTTGAGGGCCCCATGCCCCAGACCCGCTTCGTGCTGCGTCACGCTATCGACACCGGCCTTAAGATCATGATCGTTATCAACAAGATCGATCGTCCGGGCGCCAACCCCGAGAAGGCCTACAACGACTGCCTGGACCTCATGGCCGACTTGGGTGCCACCGACGACCAGCTCGAGTTTGCCATGGAGCACGTGGTCTACGCCAGCGCCATGAATGGCTTTGCCCGTCTTGACCCCAACGACGGCAACATGGACATGTATCCGCTGCTCGACATGATCATCGACGACATGCCCGCTCCCGAGGTTGACGAGAACGCCCCGCTGGCCATGCAGTGCGTGACCATTGACCACTCCAACTTCGTTGGCCGCATCGGCATCGGTCGCGTGTACTCCGGCACCATCCATCAGGGCGATCAGATCCTGGTCGTCAAGAACGATGGCTCCAGCGCCACCGCTACCGTCAAGCAGCTCTTTACCTTCGACTACCTGGGCCGCACCGAATGCCAGGAAGTCGGCGCCGGCGACATCGCCGCCGTCGTGGGCATCGACCGCACCGATATCGGCGATGTCTACACCGATCCCGAGAACCCCGTTGAGCTCGAGCCCATCGAGATCGACCCGCCGACTCTGTCCATCGTCTTTGAGGCTTCGACCTCCCCGCTCGTCGGTCGCGACGGCGACATCGTGGGCGCCCGTCAGCTCAAGGAGCGCCTGTTCAACGAGGCCGAGAACAACGTGACCATGAAGATCGAGGAGCTCGAGGACAAGAGCGGCGTCGAGGTCTCGGGTCGCGGCATCCTGCACCTGTCCGTTCTGATGGAGTCCATGCGTCGCGAGGGCTTTGAGTTCCAGGTTGGCCGTCCCCGCGTTCTGTTTAAGAAGGACGAGAACGGCAACAAGATGGAGCCCGTCGAGCAGGCCGTCGTCGAGTGCCCGGACGAGTACTCGGGCAAGGTCGTTGAGGTCTTCGGTACCTCCGGCGGCATCATGACGAGCATGGATACCTCGGGCATCGTGACGCACCTCGAGTTTAAGATCCCGACCCGCGGCATCATGGGCCTTAAGAACCGCATCATGAACGTCACCCACGGCGAGGGCGTGTTCTACCACACCTTCTTGGAGTATGGCCCCTACGCCGGCGAGATCGGCAACCGTCAGAACGGCGCTATGATCTCCATGACCACCGAGAAGGCCGTTGCCTACGCCCTGGGTACGCTGCAGGAGCGCGGCCAGCTGTTTGTTGAGCCGGGCACCGAGTGCTACGAGGGCATGATCGTGGGCGAGCGCAGCAAGGCTGGCGACATGGTCGTCAACATCGCCCGCACCAAGAACCTGGGCAACCAGCGTTCCTCGACCTCCGATATCTCCGTCCAGCTGGTGCCGCCTCGCACCTTCTCGCTGGAGGAGGCGCTGGAGTACATCGCCGACGACGAGCTGGTCGAGATCACCCCCAAGAACATTCGCCTGCGCAAGCGTCTGCTCAACGCCACCGACCGCAAGAAGGCTGCCGTCCGCGCCGGCCAGGTCAACAAATAAGCGCTGGGGCTTATAACCGCCAATAAGAAAGGGCGTCGACCGCGATGGTCGGCGCCCTTTTTGGTGCAAGGGGGACAGGTTCGCTTGCACCACCACAAAGGTGCCTGTCCCCTTTGTGGTGGTTGGCGGCTAGGCGGTGGGGAGTTCCGGCGTATTAGCCGGCTGTTGCGACTTGAGGTGAGCGTTGCGCCAGATGATCTGGATAACATAGCCGAGCGTGAAGACAAAGGCCACGCCGCTGATGAAATCGCCTACGAGGGGGATTGCCGTAAGTGCACCTGCGATCACGCCGCCGGCGGCTGCCATGGCGTAGCGGTTCTGACTGTGTCCGACCATGCGCGCGATCGCGCACCCTGCAAAGGCACTCGACACCAGCGCGATGCCAATAACACCGCACATGAGGGCTCCGGCAAGCGACAGACCAGCGATAGAGATAATTAGCAGTAGGACGGCGGGGACGATAGCAATCGTGCCCAGAAGACCGCTCACCCACAGGGGCATGGGGCGCTGGTGGAGCATGCCGGCGGCGCTGGCGGTTGCGCGCGGAAAGACGAGTTCGAGCAGTAGGGCGACAAAGCAGGCCGAGAGTGCCGCGGCGACGATACCGCCGATGACATCGTTAACGGTGGAAGTATCTTCGTTCTCGGTGCGGTCGATCTTGAGCGCGCCGACCTCGGCTCCCGCGGCGCGCTCGGGGTCCTCGGAGACGTGCGCGTTTACGGTGCCGGTGATGTGGGCGTTCTTGCCCAAGATGAGCTTGTCGGCCCAAACCTCGACATCGCCATCGACGGTGCCGTCGATGGTTACCGTATCGCCCGCGAGCGCTGCCGACTTGGTGGAGCCTCGCAAGGCAACCGTCTCGCCTATCGCGTAGAAACAGTTGGCGGTGCTGTCGGAATTGAGAACGACATGCTGGCCAGCAACGGTCATGCTGCCATCAACCGTGGTCTTGGCAATGTCGATGGTGCGCGCCGCCAGACGGACGGCGCCGCCCACCGTGCAGTCGCGGATGGAGAGGCTCTCGCCTGCTGCAATTATGTCGCGGCCGATGGACGCATCGTCCAAGTTGAGGGCCTGCCCTGCCCAGTATAGGTCACCTTCGACGCCGGACGAATTGGCGTCATTGTCGGTCGCAAGTACGTTGCCTGCGGTGTCCGTGCCGGCGAACGACGCCGTGGGAAGTGCAGTGAGCGCCAGCGCGATGAGCGCGAATAGGATGGTGATGCGGCCCCACGCTTTACGGCGCTGGGTCGACGGGAATTGATTGCGGGACATAGTGAATCCTTCGTCAGATGCTCGATATGCACTTAACAGGGTACCCAACGCGCGGGCGCTCTAAAAGAACCTCTCAGTTGCATTTCGGAGGGTCGTGCCGCGCTATCTACTTTTTGCGATGCAAAAAGCGCGCGATGTCTTCTTCGGTGGGGCTTTTGATGTCAAAGCGCAGCGAGAGCCAGCGCAGACCCATGGTCACGACAACGCATACGACCAGCG
The DNA here is from genome assembly GCA_905215505.1 of uncultured bacterium. Classification (GTDB taxonomy): domain Bacteria; phylum Actinomycetota; class Coriobacteriia; order Coriobacteriales; family Coriobacteriaceae; genus Collinsella. Next base: position 66,605 of record CAJMPU010000006.1, on the reverse strand, counting down.
CGGCGACATTGCTCATGATGCCGCTCATAACGAGACACACATAGCTTGTCGATCCGGCGATGGCGGCGATGGCATAAAAGTTAGTACGTTGGAAAATGCCCGGAACCACGCCCATAAAGCCGTCGCGCAGCATGCCGCCGCCCACCGCGGTGAAGAAGCCCATCATGACGCATACGGCGGGTGCAAATCCGTAGACCAGCGCCTTGTCCGCGCCGGTTGCCGCATAGATGCCGACCGAGATGATATCGAGCAGGGGAATGAGTTTATCGGGCTTGTCGACAATCGCCGGGAAGATGTAGATGATGGCCGCCGTGGCGATGGAGAGCGGCAGCGCCATTGGCTGGTTGAGGATATAGACGTTGCCGACCTGGAGTGTCATATCGCGCAAAAGACCGCCGCCCAGACCGCAGACCACCGCGAGCGCGACCGCGCCCACCAGGTCGAGCTTGTGTTCGCGCGCAACCAGCACACCCGAGATCGATGCAGCGACAACGGCGAACATCTCGAGCCAAAATGGGATAGCGACCATGGCATCCGAGGCATGTGAGGTAACGGTTACAGCGGCGACGACGGGCAAGATGGGGTCCTTTGGACTATGGGTTTGGACAATGCCCGTACATAGTACATGTTCGGCGCCGATTGCGACCCTATTGCTCGGCAAACGGTCGGGGCTGGGTTGATGCTGAACGCGATGGGGGCGTGGCTGAATAGGAGGGATGTCCAAATTTTGAGCGAAGCTCAAAATTTATCCGGTCGGCTGGCGCCGACCGCGCTGCGCTAAAAACGCGCCAACGGCGCGTTTTCTTTACGCTCCGCGCCCTGGCGGGTTCGAATCCCTCCTCCTCCGCCGAATTTGCTTGTAAGGGACTCAAAACAAAAAAGCTCCCATTCCTGGGAGCTTTCTCAACCAAAATGGCGGAGGAGGAGGGATTCGAACCCTCGTGACCTTATACAGGCCAAACGGTTTTCGAGACCGCCGCATTCAACCACTCTGCCACCCCTCCGCGTGGGGTAAAAACAAAGCAGGCACTAAGGCCTGCTTTGGAATTAACTGGCGGAGAGTCAGGGATTTGAACCCTGGAGACGCTTTTGACGCCTACACGATTTCCAATCGTGCTCCTTCGGCCACTCGGACAACTCTCCGTTAAATGCGAAAGTCAGTATACACGAGGAATCGAAAAGTGCAAACAGAAAACTTGGCATTTTTTAAACCGCTCGCTCCGCACCCGTATCCGGCATGTGCCAGATGAGTACTAAAAAAGCATCCTGACCAGCCAGATCCCGCTCGATGATCTGTTCAAAATAGGTATTCATGAATGACGTGGCAGCGAATTTAAAATTTTTGAGGTAATCGATCGAACCGGTGGTATGCATTTCGCGACCACAACCCTGCAATCGGGGACCTGCGGTTTGACTCAGGTTGTCCTCGCCGCAGCGTATCTTGCTATCGAATTCGTCAAGCTCTTGGTCAGCATTTGGTTGGAAGACGCATGAAGTGCCGTGTGAGTATGGACATATGTGGAGGTCATGAGGTTGTAGCTGCACATTCTTGCAGCCTGGGAGGTTGAAAGATATTATTACCAAGTCTTTTCCTGCTTCAGGCGCACCTTCACGACCTGAAGCCACATTTGCCCAGAGGAGGTGACAATATGAAGGCTTATGAACTGCTGTTCTTTGTTGACCCGTCGCTCGACCCCGAGACTCGTCTCGCTGTTATGAAGCGTATCGATACCACGATCGCTGAGGGCGCTGGCAAGGTCGACTCCGTTGACGAGTGGGGCAAGCGCAAGCTCGCCTACGAGATCAACGACCTCACCGATGGTGACTACACCCTCATCAACTTCCACGCAGATCCTACCCAGATCGCCGAGCTTGATCGCGTCCTGCGCATCACCGATGCTGTGGTCCGCCACATGATCGTCCGTCGCGACGACCAGGAGTAAGACTGTCGTTTTGGACTGGGCTTGTGCCCCAAGAGGAAGTAGTGAGTTATGAGCATCAATCGAGTGAACATCACCGGTAACCTCACGCGTGATCCCGAGCTGCGCGCCACCGCCGGCGGAACCCAGGTTCTGTCCTTTGGCGTCGCCGTGAACGATCGTCGCCGCAACCCGCAGACTGGCGAGTGGGAGGACTATCCCAACTTTGTCGACTGCACTATGTTCGGCACGCGCGCCGAGGCCGTGAGCCGTTTCCTGGCAAAGGGAAACAAGGTCGCGATCGAGGGCAAGCTGCGCTACAGCTCTTGGGAGCGCGACGGCCAGCGCCGGAGCAAGCTTGAGGTCATCGTCGATGAGATCGAGTTTATGAGCTCCCGTGGTGGCCAGGGTGGCTACGATCAGGGCGGTTACGCCCCCGCAGCCCCCGCGCCCGCAGCACGTCCTGCCGCACCGGTGGCTACGCCGCCCGCGGTCGACGTCTACGATGAGGACATCCCGTTTTAAGGGCTGTTCACCTATTTTTGAGTGAGAGGCGGCTTCGGTTCGCCGAAGTTGCCAAACGAAAGGTATTTTGACATGGCTAATGATTTTTCTGCGCGTCAGCCGCGTCGTAAGTACTGCCAGTTCTGCAAGGAGAACACTGAGTTCATCGACTATAAGGACACTCAGCTTCTCCGTAAGTACATGACCGACCGTGGCAAGATCAAGCCCCGTCGCGTCACTGGCGCTTGCACGCAGCATCAGCATGACATCGCCAACGCCATCAAGCGCGCCCGCGAGATGGCTCTCCTGCCGTACACCGTCCCCGTGGTTTCCTCTCGTGGCAACCGCGACCGCGGCTAAGAAGGGAGACGCATCATGAAGGTTATTCTTCTCGATGAGATCAAGGGCAAGGGCGGCGAGGGTGACGTCGTAGAGGTCGCTCAGGGTTACGCTGAGAACTTCCTGTTCCCCAAGAAGCTCGCTGTTGCCGCCACCAAGGGCAACCTCAAGCAGCTTGACGAGCGTCGCAACAACATCGCCAAGCGCGAGGCCGTCCGTCTGGCTACCGCCAACGAGACCAAGGCTGCCTTCGAGGGCAAGACGGTCACCGTTGACGTCAAGGTCGGCGACGAGGGCATCCTCTTTGGCTCCGTTACCGCCGCTATGATCGCTGACGCCATCAAGGCTCAGCTCGGTATGGACATCGACCGCAAGCGCGTCGAGCTCGGTAAGCCCATCAAGGTTGCCGGTGCCCACACCGTTGCCATCTCGCTGTACCGCGAGATCAAGGCCGAGGTTGTCGTTCTCGTTGGCGTTACCGCCGAGGAGCTCGCTGCCGAGGCTGAGGCTGAGGAGGCCGCTGAGGTCGCCGAGGCCGAGACCGCCGAGGTCGAGACTGAGGCTGCTGCCGAGTAGCATTTGCTGCAACGCAACAATCTTGTTCTAAGAAGGGCGCTCTGGGAGACCAGGGCGCCCTTTTGTTTTCTACGCTCAGCGAGCGTCATGGCAGGCGTTGCGTCGAAGTCCTATACACGGGACCGTTCATCCGTTTCGTTCGGTGATGATTGCCGGGGCGCGGCCCGTTTTGGGACTGTGGCTGATACTATGGATGCTCGCAAGCGATATGAATGAGGATGCTCATGGCATATGATGAAAGGGAGACGGGGCTGACGGTCGAGGACCGTGGCTCCAAGTTGGGTCTCCCTCAAAACCAAGATGCAGAGGCCAATGTACTGGCCGCCATGCTGCTGTCGCCCGAGGTGGTCGAGGAGGCCCAGGTCGAGCTGCAGCCCGATGACTTCTACCGGCCCATTCATAAGACCATCTACACCGCGATGGTCGATATGTACAACAGCCGCATTCCCATCGACTCTATCTCGCTGATCGATTACCTGCGCAGCATCAACAAGCTTGATGCCGTGGGCGGCGAGGCCTACATTTTGGAGCTGATGGGTCAGACCCTGTCGCTCGTGAACTGGCAGCACCATGCCGCCATCGTCCGTCGCGACTCGATGCTACGCGAGCTGATCGGTGCCACCAACGAGATCAACGCACTGGCCTATAACGCCCCTACCGACACCAAAGAGGTCGTGGAGCTGGCCGAGAGCAAGCTGCTCAAGGTCACGGCGCGCGAGGTCAAGTCGAGCTATAAGACACTGACCGAGTTTATGGTCGAGGCCTATAACGAGGCCGAGGAAGTGTGTAAGGCCGGCGGACAGGCCGCGGGCGTGCCCACCGGCTTCCCGTCGCTCGACCGCATGCTTATGGGTTTCCGCGAGGGCCAGCTCATCATTATCGGCGCCCGCCCTGCCGTGGGTAAGACGTCGTTCGCTCTGAACCTGGCGCTGAATGCCGCCGCTGCGGGCTATACCGTTGGCTTCTTTTCGCTGGAGATGTCGGGCAAGGAAATTGCCCAGCGCCTGATTTGCGCCTACGCCATGATTTCGATCAGCGACTTCCGTACGGGCCGCATTAGCCCCGAGCAGTGGGCCAATATCAACGAGGCCACGCAGACTTTGTCTAAGCTCGACATTCTGATTGACGATACGCCCGGCACCACGGTGACCGAGATCCGCGCCAAGAGCCGCCGCATGCTTCACAACAAGGAGAAGGCCATCATTATCCTGGACTACCTGCAGCTGGTGAGTCCTCCGCCGGGGCGTCGCTCCGAGAGCCGTACCGTCGAGGTCTCCGAGATGTCGCGTGGTTTAAAGATCATGGCCAAGGAGCTCAAGATTCCGTTGATCGCGCTGTCGCAGCTGTCGCGTCAGGTCGAGTCCCGTACCGGCAAACGCCCGCAGCTTTCCGACCTGCGTGAATCGGGCTCCATCGAGCAGGACGCCGACATCGTTATGTTCTTGGACCGCTCCGCCGACGAGGCCGAGGCCTCGCGTGACGATCGACCCGACGAGGGCGTTACGCGTATCGTCGTGGCCAAGAACCGTTCGGGCCCGATCGGTGACGTCGACCTGATGTTCCTGCCGGCATCCACCAAGTTCTATGAGCTTGATGGGGCGCATACCGAGGAGTAGGACAGGCGCCCGTTGCACGGGTATACTGGGAATGTTTTGTGCTTCTGCGTGCCGGCGTGGCGCGTAGACAGTCCATGAATGTAAGGAGTAAACATGCCGTCAACCGTTTTGGTCGGTGCCCAGTGGGGCGATGAGGGCAAGGGTAAGATTTGCGACCTGGTCGCCGGCGACTTCGATGCCGTCGTGCGCTATTCGGGCGGTAATAACGCCGGCCACACCATCGTCGTCAACGGCAAGAAGTACGGCCTGCACCAGGTGCCCTCCGGCATCATGTATTCCGACCATGTGTCGGTGATCGGTAACGGCTGCGTCGTCAACCCCAAGGTTGTCCTTGAGGAGATTGACATGTTCGAGGCCGACGGCATCACCACCAAGAACCTCAAGATCAGTGGCAACGCGCACATCATCATGCCGTACCACATCGATCTGGATGGTGCTTTTGAGCAGAAGCTCGGCAAGAAGAACATCGGTACCACCAAGCGCGGCATCGGTCCGTGCTACCAGGACAAGATGGCCCGCATCGGCCTGCGCATGCAGGACATGCTGGACGAGGCGCTGTTCCGCGACAAGCTGGAGACTGCTCTTGCCCGCGTGAATCCCGAGCTCGAGCTCATCTACCACCTGCCCACCTACACCGTGGACCAGATCTGCGACGAGTACCTGCCCATGGCCGAGCGCCTGCGCCCCTACATCACCGAGACGAGCCTGCTGCTCAACAACATGATCGATGAGGGCAAGGACCTGCTGTTCGAGGGTGCCCAGGCGACGCTGCTCGACATCGATCACGGCACCTATCCGTACGTGACGTCTTCCAATTGCACCGCCGGCGGCGCCATCACCGGCTCCGGCGTCGGTATGAAGAATGTCGACCGCGTGCTGGGCGTCATGAAGGCCTATATCACCCGCGTCGGTTCGGGCCCCATGCCCACCGAGCTTTCCTATGAGTCCGAGGCCGGCCACACGCTGACCGAGGAGGGCCACGAGTACGGCGTGACCACCGGTCGCCGTCGTCGTTGCGGCTGGTTTGACGGCCCTATCGCCAACTATGCCTCGCGCGTCAACGGCCTCACCGACATCGCCATGACCAAGCTCGACGTGCTTTCGGCCTTCGACACCATTAAGGTATGCGTTGCCTATGACGTCGATGGCGAGCGTTACACGAGCGTGCCTGAGCACCAGGTGCGCTTTGAGCATGCCAAACCCATCTACGAGGAGCTCCCGGGCTGGAAGTGCGATATCACCGGTTGCCGCAGCTTTGACGAGCTGCCGCAGGAGGCTCAGGACTACGTGGCGTTTATCGAGGATCTGGCACACACCCGCGTGACGTTCATTGGCGTCGGCGCCGATCGCGAGCAGATCATCAACCGATTCTGGAAGTAATCGGCACTATTCGGTTATTGCGATATACCCCTTTGCAGCCCAAGCGGGCGGCCGAGGGGTATATTTGCTTTGTAATGGGTCCGCATGGTTGGCGGGCCGTTCATCCATAGAGGAGGCACCCTTGAAGGCGGACACTCAAACCATCGACATCCTGTTGTTGGGCAGCGGCGGCCGCGAGCATGCTCTGGCAGCTAAGCTCGCAGCATCACCGCGCGCCGGCAAGCTCTACATTGCGCCGGGTAACGGCGGCACCGCGAGCTGCGGCGAGAACGTGGTTCTCGACGATTGCGATCCTGCGGCCGTGGCGGCGTTTGCCCAGAGCCACGGATGCGGACTTGTGGTAATTGGCCCCGAGGCTCCGCTCGTGGCGGGCGTAGCCGATGCCGTGCGCGCGGCGGGCATTCCCTGCTTTGGCCCGGGTGCCGAGGGCGCTCAGATGGAGGGCTCCAAGCTGTTCTCCAAGCAGCTCATGGAGCGTGCCGGCATTCCGACGGCCGCCTACGGCTCGTTTACTGACGAGGCTTCGGCTCTTGCCTATGTGCGCGAGCAGGGTGCCCCGCTGGTCGTGAAGGCTGACGGCCTGGCCGCGGGCAAGGGCGTTATCGTGGCGACTGAGCTTGCGCAGGCCGAGGAAGCCGTGCGCGAGTGCTTTGGCGGCACCTTTGGCGATGCCGGCAACACCGTTGTCATTGAGGAAATGCTGGTTGGCCCCGAGTGCTCGCTGCTGGCCTTTACCGACGGCAAGACCGTGCGTCCTATGGCCACCTCGCAGGATCACAAGCGTGCGCTCGAGGGCGACCTTGGCCCCAACACCGGCGGCATGGGCGTTTACAGCCCGGTGCCCATCGTGACCGACGAGGAGCACGCCACGATGGTGGCGGTCATGGAGCAGACCGTGGCCGAGCTTGTCGCCGAGGGCATCGACTACCGCGGCTGCCTGTACGGAGGCTTTATGCTCACCCCCGCCGGCCCCAAGGTGCTGGAGTTCAACGCCCGCTTTGGCGACCCTGAGACGCAGGTCGTGCTGCCGCGCCTCAAGAACGACCTGGTCGAGGTCATGCTGGCTTGTGCCAACTGCGAGCTCGATCAGATTGAGCTCGATTGGCGTGACGAGTGGGCCGTGGCTGTTGTCCTGACGAGCGCGGGCTACCCCGGCAGCTACGAGAAGGGCAAAGTCATCACCGGCATCGCCGACGCCGAGGCCATGGAGAACGTGACCGTGTACCATGCCGGCACCGCCGTGGTGGATGGCCAGCTCGTGACCAACGGCGGCCGTGTGCTTGCCGTGACCGCGCTGGGCGACACGTTCGAGAACGCCCGCAACCTTGCCTACGAGGCTTGCGAGAAGATTGATTTTGAGGGCAAGACCCTGCGTCATGACATCGGTCTGCGCGCGCTGCGTGGCCGCGACGCCTGGGATGCCTAAAGTCCGAGAGGAATGAGACGGATGGACGAGAAGAACGAAGAGCTCGTGGACGCGCAGATCGTCGAAGAGGGCAGCCGCATGTATGGGCACGCCGAGGGCGAGCCTGGTGGCGAGGTCGCTGACGAGCCGTCGCTGGTGCTGGGCGACGACGACCCGCACGATGCCGAGCTGCACGAGAAGATTCTTTCGGAGGAGTGTGCCTGGAAGGGCAAGATCCTCGACGTCCACCGTCTTGAGGTTGAGCTGCCCAACGGTCACCGCAGCGCCCGCGATATCGTTCGCCATCCGGGTGCGGCGGCCGTTGTGGCACTGACCGAGAGCGGCAAGATTGTACTGGTGCGTCAGTACCGCACCGCCATCGACCGCGTGACGGTCGAGATTCCCGCCGGCAAGCTCGATCCAGGCGAGGACCCGCTCGATTGCGCCAAGCGCGAGCTGCATGAGGAGACGGGCTTTAGGGCCGGTCGCATTCGCTTTTTGACGTCGATTGTCACGTCCTGCGGCTTCTGTGACGAGATCATTCACATCTACTTGGCTACCAAGCTCGAGTTTGATGCGCCCAACCCCGATGATGACGAGTTTGTCAACGTGGACCTGGTGCCGCTGCACGAGCTGATCGACGCCGTACTCGACGGCAAGATCGAAGACGCCAAGACCGTTGTGGGTGCCTTGGCTTGCGATAGCATCGCACACAGGCTGGGCGGAACTGAGCTTTAAAAGCGAGGGCGACCCTGGGGCAAACACTACTGATTATTTTGCCCCAGGGTCTTACGTTATTGTTTTATCTCCGAGGACTGCATGTTTAGAAGGTTTTTGTCTTATTACAAGCCCCAGATGGGGCTTTTTGTTGCTGATACTGTTTGCGCTCTGGTGCTTGCCGCCATTGACCTTGCGTTCCCCATTATCCTGCGCAATTTGACCGGTGGGCTATTTACTCAGGGTCAGGCTGCCATTATGCAGGCGCTCGGCATGATCGCGGTGGGCTTGGTGCTGATGTATGCCGTCCGCTGCGCCTGCCGCTATTTTGTGAGCTATTGGGGTCACGTGATGGGCGCGCGCATGGAGTCCAAAATGCGCGAGGACCTGTTTGACCAGTATGAGCGCTTTAGCTTTGCGTACTTTGACCGCAACAGCTCGGGCGACATGATGAGCCGCGTGGTCAACGACCTGTTCGATATCTGCGAGGCGGCGCACCACGTGCCCGAGTGGATCATCATCTGCGGCATCGAGATTATCGGCTCGTTTGTGATCCTCTTTACCATCGCCCCAGTGCTGGCGCTCGCCATGGCCGTGGTGACGGCGGCGTTTGCGGTCATCATGTTTTGGCAGAACATGCGCATGCGCGAGGTCTTTAGCGACAATCGCAAAAAGATCAGCGGCATCAATGCGCAGCTGCAGGATTCGCTGGCGGGCATGCGCGTGGTCAAGAGCTTTGCCAATGAGGAGACCGAACGTTTCAAGTTCCGCGCCTCCAACAATCGCTACCTTTCGTCCAAAGAGAACATGTACCACGCCATGGGCGTCTATACCGCGACGTATGGCCTGCTCTCGGGCGTGCTCTACGTGATCGTGGTGCTGCTCGGCGGCTGGCTGGTGGCTCAGGGACAGCTGCAGGCGGTCGATATGGCGACCTTTGCACTCTATATTTCGCTGTTCTGCACGCCGCTCGAGACACTCGTCAATTCGGCCGAAACGTATCAGAAGGCTATCGCCGGCTTTAAGCGTATGGACGAGGTGCTCTCGACCGCGCCGGATATCCAGGACAAGCCGGGCGCTACGGATCTGCAGGTGACTGCCGGCGCCGTGGAGTATCACGACGTGTGCTTTAACTACGAGGATGTTGAGCTGGGCGAGGGCGATGCCGACGAGCGTACCGTTATCGACCATATGGACCTGTCCATCAAGCCCGGGCAGACCATCGCTTTGGTTGGCCCTTCGGGCGGTGGCAAGTCCACGACCTGTTCGCTGCTGCCGCGCTTTTATGACGTGGCCGCCGGATCCATTAGCATCGACGGCCAGGACGTGCGCGATGTGACGCAGCGGAGCCTGCGTCGCGCCATCGGCCTGGTGCAGCAGGATGTCTATCTGTTTGACGGCACGATTGGCGAGAACATCGCCTACGGCAAGCCGGGCGCTACGGCGGAAGAGATCGCCGAGGCCGCCCGTCGCGCCAACATCGATGCCTTTATCGAGTCGCTTCCACAGGGCTATGACACGGTCGTGGGCGAGCGCGGCAGCCGTCTTTCGGGCGGACAGAAACAGCGCGTTGCCATCGCGCGTGTGTTTCTCAAGAATCCCAAAATCTTGATCTTGGACGAGGCGACGAGTGCTTTGGATAACGAGAGCGAGGAGGCAGTCCAGGAGTCGCTCGAAGAGCTGGCACGCGGCCGCACCACGATTATCATCGCCCACCGTCTCTCGACCATTAAACATGCCGATGAGATTGCGACCGTTGAGCATGGTCGCGTTGTGGAACGTGGCACGCATGAACAGCTTCTCGCCCGTGGCGGCACCTATGCCCGTTACTATCGAATGCAGTTCGAAGGTGCGCGTGCGCACGAGCTCGACTGATTGATATGACAGGAAGTTTATGGCTGACAAGAACCCTTTGACTCCGGAAGAAGTGACGGAGTTATTCTCCGAAATCGATGCATCCGGTGTCTTGGATCCCACGCTTGCCAAAAAGCGAACCGAGCGCATGCGTGAGAAGGAGGCTGCGGCCAAGCGCGGTGACAAAGCTGCGCTAGCGCAGCTGCGCAGCGAGGACCGCGCGAGCCAGGCAAAACATATCGACCCGCTGTCCGAGGACGATCCTTCGGGCTCGCAGGTGAGCCATACCATTACGAAGACCGCGATGGCCGTGGTCATCGGTATTTTGGTGCTGATCGTGGGCATGCAGATTGGCTACGGCGTGATGCGCCGTCTGAATACCGCCAATCTGTCCGAGAGCGTTTCGGTCGATACCGTTTCGACGGCGCTGAAGGGCGGCCTTGAGTGGGGCAACGGCTTTACGCAGTTCCCGCTCGACTTTACCGTCGATGAAGCCGATGAGCGTACGGGCACGGTCGAGGTGACGGTGTTGGACACATCGTCTGCCAACGAGCTCGAGCTGCTGTCCAACGGGCAGATTCAGGCCGCGGCACTTGCGACCAACGCGCTGCTCAACGATAAGATTGACCGCGTGGTGTATAACGTTCACGCCTATATCGACGAGGATAGCAACATTCAGCACGATTCCTTCTTTGGCATGTTTCCCGCTCAGGGCCACCAGAGCGCCATCCTGACGTTCGTGTGGACCAAGAGCTCATCCAACGCTACGAGTATCGACTGGAAGATGCGCATCGTGAGTATGGATGACACCATCGCCGAGCGCATTCAGAAGCAGGTGAACTCGGTGTCGTCGTTGATTGAGGACCCGGTGGTGAGCCAGACCAAGATTGACGAGGAAAAGGCCGAACGTGACCTGGAGCATCGTCTGCATGGCCGCGAGATTTTCCGCGGCGGCAAGCCCGACCGAACGCCGTCCGAACTGCTGGAGCAGGACAAGAAAAAGTAAGAGGCCATTATCCCGCGTGAGCCACAAGCCCACGCGGGATAATTTTTCTGGGACGGGGATTAAAAAATCATTATGCATAGAAAGTCATAATTATCATTTCGTAAACATTTCGATGAAATTAACGCCATGGAGCATACTTGCGGTTACAATACCGCGAGGCCTAACTACCAACCTTTAAGCCGGTCCCGTGAGACCGGGAAGGAGAATTATGGCGAACAACCATACCGCGGGCACTGCTGCCCGCACCATCGCGCCCAGCGAACTTTGCCAGCGTATGCTGGCAAAAACCAGTAAGGGCATCTGCGGTCCCTGCATCCTGTACCTTGAGGATGGGACCATTTTTTATGGACGTTCATGCGGCGCCGAGGGCACCGCGACCGGCGAAGTCTGCTTCAACACCTCGCTCGAGGGCTATTTTGAGGTCATGACCGATCCGAGCTATGCCGGCCAAATCGTAACCATGACCTATCCGCAGATCGGCAACTACGGCATCGATGAGACCGACGTCCAGTCGGCCTTCCCCGGTGACGCCGCTCGCCCTGCGAGCGCTCCGGCCATGCGTGGCATGATCGTGCGCGACATGTGCGCCACGCCTTCTAACTGGCGTTCTGCCGAAAGCGTGCCGGAGTACCTGCGCGCCCACGGTATCGTCGCTATCGAGGGCGTCGACACCCGCGCCTTGGTGCGCCACCTGCGCGACAACGGCTCCAAGATGGGCATTATCTCGACCGAGGTCTTTGACGTCGACGAACTTGCCGAGCGTCTGGCCGCAGCCCCCACGTTGGTGGGCGAGAACCTGGTCAAGACCGTGAGCTGCCCTGAGCCCCATGCCTTTGCTGCGAGCGACCTGCCTACTACGCATGATTTTGCGCTCACCGCCGCCGCCCCTGCCCGCCACAAGGTGGTTGCCTACGACTGCGGCGTGAAGCGCGGCATTCTGGAGGGCCTGGTCCGCGCCGGCTGCGATCTTACCGTCGTGCCGTGGGATACGCCCGCGAGTGAGGTGCTCGACATGAATCCCGATGGCGTCTTTTTGTCCAACGGCCCCGGCGACCCCGATGCCGTGGTGGAGACCTACGAGCAGGTGCAGCAGCTGATCGGCAAGGTGCCGGTCTTTGGTATTTGCCTGGGTCATCAGATGATCAGCCTGGCCTGCGGCGCTCAGATGGAAAAGCTTAAGTTCGGTCACCGCGGTGGTAACCAGCCGGTTATGAACCTGGTGAGCCGCCGCGTGGAGATTACCGCGCAAAACCATGGCTTTGGCCTGCTGTTCCCCAGCTTGGGCAAACTTGTCCCCGAGCTTTCCGGTGGCGAGACCGAGCACGCGGCCGATGGCGACCTGCGCGTCTGGGTGCGCCGCGGTATCGCGCCGGTCGTGATGAACGAGCGCTTCGGCCGCATTCGCCTGACGCATGTGAACCTCAACGACGGCACCGCCGAGGGCATCCAACTGCTCGACGCGCCGTGCTTCTCGGTGCAGTACCACCCCGAGGCCTCGCCCGGCCCCACCGATGCCCACTATCTCTTTACCGCCTTTACGCGACTCATGGACGGCGAGGAGAACTACCTGGACATCGACACCGCGAAGGACCGCCTCGCCGGCTGGAATTTCGCCGAGTCCGAGAACGCCGCGATCGAGACCGAGGAGAACTAGCATGCCTAAACGTACCGACATCAAGCGTATCCTCGTCATTGGCTCGGGCCCCATCGTCATTGGCCAGGCCTGCGAGTTCGATTACTCCGGCGCCCAGGCCTGCAAGGTCCTCAAGGAGGATGGCTTTGAGGTCATCCTGGTCAACTCCAACCCGGCGACCATCATGACCGACCCGGGCTTGGCCGACCGCACCTATGTCGAGCCCATCACCGCCGAGTTTATCGAGCGCGTGATCAAGAAGGAGCGCCCGGACGCGCTGCTGCCCACGCTGGGCGGCCAGACCGGTCTGAATGCCGCGGTCGAGCTGGCAAAGGACGGCACACTCGACAAGTACGGCGTCGAGATGATCGGCTGTGACCTGGCCGCCATCGAGCGCGGCGAGGACCGTAAGCTCTTTAACGAGGCCATGGCCGAGATCGGCCTGGAGGTCGCGCGCTCGGGCTATGCCTACAGCGTGGCTGACGCCGAGGCCATCGCCGAGCGTGTGGGCTATCCCTGCGTGCTGCGTCCGAGCTTTACCTTGGGCGGCGCCGGTGGCGGCATCGCGCATACTCACGAGGAACTCGTCTCCATCGTGAGCCAGGGCCTTGAACTCTCGCCTGCCCATGAGGTGCTGGTCGAGGAGTCCATCGAGGGCTGGAAAGAGTACGAGATGGAGGTCATGCGCGACCACGCCGGCAACGGCATCATCGTGTGCTCCATCGAGAACCTCGACCCCATGGGCGTACATACCGGCGACTCCATCACCGTGGCGCCGGCACAGACCCTCTCCGACCTTGAGTATCAGCGCATGCGTGTCGCCTCGCTCGCTATCTTGGAGAAGATCGGCGTCGAGACTGGCGGCTCTAACGTGCAGTTTGCCGTGAATCCTCAAACCGGCCGCCTGATTGTCATCGAGATGAACCCGCGCGTGAGCCGTTCGTCCGCGCTGGCCTCCAAGGCCACGGGTTTCCCCATCGCCAAGGCCGCCGCTCGCCTGGCCGTGGGCTACACGCTCGACGAGATCGTCAACGACATTACCAAGGCCACGCCCGCCTGCTTTGAGCCCACGATCGACTACTGCGTGGTCAAGGTACCGCGCTTTGCCTTCGAGAAGTTCAAGGGCACCGACCCCACGCTCACCACGCGCATGAAGGCTGTGGGCGAGATTATGGCGATCGGTCGCACCTTTGAGGAGGCCTTTGGCAAGGCCATGCGCTCGTTGGAGGATGGGCACCAGGGCATTTGCGCCGGCGGCAAGGAGGGCGCCGACAAGCTGAGCGACGCTGAGCTCGCCCAGGCCGTGGGCACCCCGACCGAGCACCGCATCTTCTTTGTGGTCGAGGCCCTGCGCCGCGGCTGGGATGTTGCACGCATCCACGCCATTTGCGGTATCGATCCGTGGTACCTCAACCGCATCAACGATATGGTGCAGGTCCAGGAAAGCATCCGCGGCCTGCGCGTGGAGGACATTGACGCCGACGCGATGCGCCTACTCAAGCAGTATGGCACGAGCGATGCCGAGATTGCCGCGCTGACCGGCTCGGACGAGCGTTTTGTTCGCGCTTACCGCAAGGGTCTGGGCGTGGTCCCCAGCATGAAGACGGTCGATACCTGCGCCGCCGAGTTCTCGAGTGCGACGGAATACCACTACAAGACCTACGAGAACATCTACCGCACGAGCCCGGTCGCCAAGAAGTGCGTTGCCCCCGACGAGACCACGCCGGCAAGCAAGCCCAAGGCGATGATTCTGGGTGCCGGCCCCAACCGTATCGGCCAGGGTATCGAGTTTGACTACTGCTGCGTGCATGCGAGCTATGCGTTGGCGGCCCGCGGCTTCGAGACCATCATGGTCAACTGCAACCCCGAGACCGTCTCGACCGACTATGACACGTCCGACCGCCTGTACTTTGAGCCGCTTACCTACGAGGACGTCATGGACGTTATCGATGTTGAGCGCCCTGACGGTGTCGTGGTGACGCTCGGCGGCCAGACCCCGCTTAAGCTGGCGCGCATGCTCGAGGAGAGCGGCGTGAACATCATGGGTACCAAGCCCGACGCCATCGATTTTGCCGAGGACCGCGAGCGTTTTGCCGCCCTGCTCGACAAACTGGGCATCATGTACCCGCCGGCGGGTCAGGCCACCTCGTTTGAGGAGGCCGAGGCCGTGGCCGCACACATTGGCTACCCGTTGCTGGTGCGTCCGAGCTATGTGCTGGGCGGCCGCGGCATGATGATCGCCTACGATGCCGAGCATCTGCGCGATTACATGGCCGAGGCTGCGCGCATTAGCCCCGACTATCCGGTGTACCTCGATCGCTTCCTGGAGGGTGCGATCGAGTCCGATGTCGACGCATTGTGCGACGGCGAGGAGGTCTACATCGGAGGCATCCTGGAGCATATTGAGGAGGCCGGCATTCACTCCGGTGACTCCGCGACCTGCATTCCGCCGTTCAGCTTTAGCGAGAGCCTGCAGGCGAAGCTCCGCGAGACCACGCGTCGCATCGCGATGGCGCTGGGAGTCCGCGGCCTGGTCAACGTACAGTACGCCATCAAGGGCGAGACCGTCTACGTGATCGAGGCCAACCCGCGTGCCAGCCGTACCGTGCCGTTCATCTCCAAGGCCACCGGCGTGCCGCTGGCCAAGTGCGCGGCGCGTATCATGGCAGGCGATTCCATCGCGAGCTTGGGCCTGCCGAGCGACGAGCGTCAGCTGGACTGGTTCTGTATGAAGGAAGCCGTTATGCCCTGGGGCCGTTTCCCAGGCGCCGACGTTATCCTGGGGCCCGAGATGAAGTCGACGGGCGAGGTCATGGGTATCGCCAAGAGCTATCCCGAGGCATACGCCAAGACGCAGCTGGCGATCGACTACAAGCTGCCCGACCCGAGCAGCGGCAAGGTGTTCATCAGTGTGTGCGACCGCGACAAGCGCCATATCCTTTCGGTCGCCCGCATCTTGCGCTACCTGGGCTTTGATATCTGCTCCACCGAGGGCACGGCGCGCGTGCTGCGCGGCGGCAACGTGACGTGCGAAGTCGTGGAGAAGATCAGCGGCCCGCATGACGGCGAGCGCCCCAACATCGGCGACCTTATCGCCGATGGCAAGATTGCGGTGATTATCAACACGCCGTACGGTCCGGGCTCGCGTGGCGATGGCTACCTGCTGCGTACCGAGGCCGTGCGCCGCGGCGTGACCTGCGTGACGGCGATGTCTGCAGCCAACACATACGTGAGCGCCATCGAGGCCGTGCGCGAGGACCAGCAGGGTCACGGCAGCGCCAACGACATGGGCATGGACGTCATCGCCCTGCAGGACCTGCCGCAGCACACGGTGTAATGTGACCTGGTCGGCCGGGGCGGCAGCCGGACACTTTCTCTCGGAAACTGGGCTTCGCGAAGTTTTCCGAGAGAAAGGACCGCCTCCCGCCCCGGCCTACGGTGACTCGGTTGCACCGTGTGCTGCCGAAGGGGCTTTGTGCGATGACTAGGGCTGAATAGAAAATGAGTGTGGGCGCCGTCGTTCGTTTGAACGACAGCGCCCACGTTTTGGATTTATTGGGCTGTGGCAGTGAAGGTTGTTTTGTCGGCGGCGATGTGCACGTGCAGCTTTGCCTGACCGTCGCAGCTGATGAGCACGCCTACCTCGAACGGGGTTCCCGTCTTGTCGTAGGTCGAACGCACGATGCGCATTGCCGCCTTACCGGTGTTCTGTCCCAAAAGGCGCGCCTCATGCTTGTCGAGGTTGACCGCCTCGTAGACGGCATCGACGCTTGCGGGCAGGATGCCGGTCTTTTCCGCGATATAGGCGTAGAGCGAGCCATCCACGTCTTTGCGCGTGAGCTCGGGGCAAAGTGACACGGGGATATAGACGTAGTTGAGCTCCATGGGTTTGTCGTTGGCGAGACGCAGGCGGCGAATCTCCCAGACGGGTGTCCCTTCGGGCACTTTGAGCCCGGAGGCGATGCCACGGATGGCCGGTATGCTTGAAAAGGCGAGAATCTGCGAGCTCGGAACCCGTCCCGCTTCGCGCATCCGCGCGCTGAAATTCAGGGCCAGGTCGATGCCGGGCGCTGAGGTTTGGGGCTTGATGAACGTGCCCTGCCCGCGTTTGCGCACCACGCGCCCCTCGATGACGAGATCTTGGAAACAGCGGCGCACGGTCGCGCGCGATAACTCCAGCCGCTCACAGATTTCGAGCTCGCGTGGCAGCGGCGTCTTGGTGTCGAACGCCTGGCTGGCGATAAGCAGAGCGATTCGATGTTTAAGTTGGACATAGAGCGGCGTATCACCGCTGCGATCGAAGGGTTCGGAGGCGAGAAACGAGATCATGTCCATGGGGTACCTCCATGTCGTGAGCATACGTGACATGGTCTGACACTGCGGGACAAACCGGTGATATCAGGCCCGATTCTTGTTGATATGTATGGTACATAAGGAACATAAAACATTTACCAGGCAATCTACCTGCTATTTTAAAAATAATTGGAAGAAAAAATAATTTAGGCACAAAAATAGTTGCTACCGTTAACCGATGAATAGTTACCGTTCGCAACTATTTTCTTGTACCGAACATGCCCCAGCGCAACAATAATCTCGGCAAAAAGCAAAGCCGTGCGATACACGGCAGGTCGAGAGGAGACCGCATGCGGTATCTGGTAATGGTCAGTCACGGAACGCTCGCTCCCGGACTGCACAGTGTCCTCAAGATGCTCGGCAATGACGCCCCGAACATCTTGTCGACGAGTCTCGTGGACGGCATGGGCGCTGACGAGTATGTCGAGAACGTCAAGGCGATGCTCGCTCCTGTTACCGCCGATGACGAGGTTGTCCTGCTCGGTGACATCCTGGGCGGATCGCCGCTCACCAATGCTATGAACACGCTGGCCGAGAAGGGCCTGCTCGCCCACACCATTGCCTTCGGCGGTATGAATCTGCCCATGGCTATGACCGCCATGATGGGGCTTGCCACCATGGACCTGGATTCCCTCAAGCAGATGATGCTGCAGGAGGGCAAGAACGGTATGTCCGAGCTCGTGGTCCCGACCGATGACGCCGACGACGAGGACGACGACATCTAGGCAGCGCATCCGCCCCAATTTTTGTGATGGAGCGGGGGTTAAGAGGAAAGACCCCCGGTGATAAGGAAAGGGAGAACGCATGATTTCGTTCATCCGCATTGACGACCGTATGATCCATGGACAGACCGTTACCCGTTGGGCCCTCGAGTATCCCTGCGACGGTCTTATCGCCGTCAACGACGCCGCGGCGTCCAATCCCGTGCTCAAGGAGGCCTACAAGAGTGCCTCGGGCAAGAAGACGTTCGTGTGGACCAAGGAGCACTTCAAGGAGGTCTCCGAGAAGGTTATCAAGTCTCCGACCAAGTACTTCCTGATTACCAAGAACCCGCAGGACATGAAGGAGCTTCTCGTCGACTTCGGGTTCGATCCGGGTATGCGCCATATCATCGTCGGCCCCTGCAACGACCGTCCCGGCGCCACCAAGCTCGGCAACAACCAGTCGATCACGCAGGAAGAGGCCCAGGCGCTCGAGGATCTCACCAACGCCGGCTACACGGTCGAGTTCGCCCTTATCAAGGAGAAATCCATTGGTGAGTGGCCCAAGTTCCGCGGTCAGTTTGGCTTCTAGTTAGGCGCCAGCTGCATTTTGGTACCTACAGCCCTGGGGAAAGGGGCTGAGGAATAAAGAAAGGGGAAAGCATGGCAATCAATGCATTCCAAGCCGCGCTGTTCGGCCTGTTCGCCTGCCTGGCATCACTGCCTGGCATGGGCGGCACGACGATCGGCAACTACACTCTGGGTCGTCCTCTGGTCGCCGGCCTCATCGTCGGCATCATCATGGGCGATATGCAGACGGGCATCCTCGTCGGCGCTGCTATCCAGGTTGTCTACATCGCTCTCGTGACCCCCGGCGGAACCGTCTCCGCCGACGTCCGCGCCGTGTCCTATATCGGCATCCCGCTGGCGATCCTCGCCATCAAGAACTCGGGCATCGATCCCGCCTCCGCTGAGGCTGCCGGCATGGCCGCATCCCTCGGTGCCGCCGTCGGCACGCTCGGCACTGTGCTCTTCTATGGCACCGCCACCATTAACCTGGTGTGGCAGGGCATGGGCTGGAAGTGGCTCGAGAAGGGCGACCTCCACAAGCTCTACCTGGTCAACAACGTTCTGCCTTGGATCGGTCACATCGTCTGCTCGTTCCTCCCGACGTTCATCATCACCATGGGCGGCACCGCCATGGTCGACCTCATGAAGACCTACATGCCCATGGACGGCATCGCGATGAAGACGCTGTTCACCGTCGGCTCGCTGCTGCCTACCGTCGGTATCGCCATCCTGCTCAAGCAGGTCATCTCCAAGCCGACGGACTTCCTCACGTTCTTCTTCGGCTTCACCCTGTCCGCTGTCATGGGATGCAACCTGATTGCCGCCGCCGGCATCGGCTGCTTCTTCGCCCTGATCAACTATGAGATCGCTTCGCTCAAGATCGACCTCGCAAACGCTCCCAAGGCAGCTATCGCCTCGGGCTCCGATGATGAGGAAGAGGAGGACATCTAATGGCAGAGAAGAAAAAGCTCTCTAAGAAAACGCTTGCCAAGTCGTTCCGTAACTGGTCCTATGGCAACCTGACCTGCTTCTCGCAGGAGCACATGCAGACCTTCGGTTACCTGTGCGCCATGCTTCCGATTGTCGAGGAGCTCTACGACACGCCCGAGGAGCAGAAGCAGGCCCTCCAGACCTACTCCGCGTTCTTCAACACCGAGCCGCAGATCGGCACCATGATTGTCGGCGTCACCGCCGGCCTCGAGGAGGCTCGCGCAAACGGCGAGGCCATCGACGACGACGCCATCAACGGCATCCGCGCCGGCCTCATGGGCCCGCTCGCCGGCCTTGGCGACTCGCTGATCGTCGGTACCCTGATCCCGATCCTGCTCGGTATTGCCCTCGGTCTCTCGACCGGCGGCTCCCCGCTCGGCGCCATCTTCTATATTGTCGTGTGGAACCTGCTCATGTTCCTTGGCATGCGCTTTGCCTACAAGCAGGGCTATGAGCTCGGCGGCAAGGCGGTCGAGGCCCTCGTCGGCCCCAAGGCCAAGGCTCTGCGTGATTCCATCGTGATGGTCGGTACCATGGTCATCGGTGCAGTCGGTGCTACCTGGGTCTCCATCACCTGCAGCCCCAACCTGGTGCTGCCCGGTGGCGGTAAGTTCCAGGACACGCTCGATGGCATCTATCCGCACCTGCTGCCGATGATCTTCATCATCTTCTGCTGGTACATGATGACCAAGAAGAAGGTCAACCCCATCGTTATGATGCTGATCCTCGTTGTGATCGCATTTGTGGGCGTTCTCATTGGCTTCTTCGACCCGGCACTGAGCTACTAGTCATCATCCCCTGGCCCCCTGTAAGGCCGTGCGGCCTCAACCGCACGGCCTTCTGATTTTGCGCCGCCCTTCAAGGGCAATATGGCCAGCGACCTCCATCGCCTACACGACACCCGCTATATTGCTCTTGAAAGATGACGTATT
This sequence comes from uncultured bacterium, assembly GCA_905215505.1. Taxonomy (GTDB): domain Bacteria; phylum Actinomycetota; class Coriobacteriia; order Coriobacteriales; family Coriobacteriaceae; genus Collinsella. Next base: position 46,110 of record CAJMPU010000006.1, on the reverse strand, counting down.
CGACAAACGATGCACTTGCGCATGATGCACACTTTGCACGAGGAGGACCATATGCACGAGAAACATGGACACGACCTTTCGCGCGACGACTTGATTCGCGAGGCAAAGATGCAGACCGATGCTATTCAGCGGCTCAATGTTTGGCTGCGCCTGGGCTATTCGCTCGTGGCGATTGGCTTTTTGATGGGGATGTGGGGTATGCAGGGCGGCCCCGGCTGGGGTGTCCCCGTGGGCATCGTGTGCCTGGTGGTGGGCACTCCGCTTTCGATCGTGCTTAAGGTCGGCACGACCAACGCCAAAAAGAATGTCGAGCGCATGCTCGAGGCCGCTGGTGTCGACGTTGAGGAGCTTATGCGACGCAAGAAGGACGAGCAATAGACTTCCGCGTTGGGGTATCATAAATAATTGTTGCGAATGTTAACTAATGTACGGCAAATGACGGTTTTATGGCCCTTCTAGAGTTGCAAAGGACAATATCCCCAGTGGATTACGATGACGTCGCTCGAAAACTGATTGTGTACTCACGTTCCCTTGCCAAGGGATCCTTGAGTGCTGCCGGCGGCGCCAGTGTGGGCGAGGCACCGGTTTTACAGTATCTATCGGGTATTGACGGTGATGTCATTCCCTCCGAGATTGCCAAGAAGCTGAAATTCTCCCGTGCGCGCATGTCGCATATCTTGGATTCACTCGAGAGTAAGGGTTACGTTCAGCGCAGGACTGATCCAAACGATCGTCGGCGTGTGCTGGTGAGCATTACCGAGGAAGGCCGTGATTTCGCGGCGAAAAAAAATGCCGAGAGTGTGGCATCGCTCTCGAAACAACTCTCAGCGCTCGGCGAGCACGATGCCCAGGAGCTCGTGCGCATCCTGAATAAAGCTTACAGCCTTACCTATGATGCCGACGACTACCTGGACAATCTATAAGGATAAAGACAGACATTTAGGTGCATCTTGAAATGCACCCGGGACAGTTGTGCCCATCAGCCACCGTCAACATCTCATTCCAAACCAAATCAGCCAACGTACGTCATGGCAATCCCCGGTAGGTTGCAGGATGGCGGCTGAGCCTTTCCCTCGGGAAACTTCGCGAAGCCCAGTTCCCGAGGGAAAGGTATGGTCTGTGTAATACCAGATAAACAGTACATTTTTGCTAGATTGGTATTTGACTGAAGAACCAATTGGTATGGCTTATTAAGCCCACCTTGCCGTTGACGCTTATTTTGCTGCCGCTGGGAGAATTCCGAACTTGGGTGCGCAAGTGCTCCCATATGTTGATATGACCTAGTAGGTGGCTATCTGGTTACTACCAGTTGGCCCCTTGGTAACGGGTGGCCCCCATTGTGCGGAATGTACCGAACATCTCCGTTTGATACGTTTTCCCATGCTGCCGGGGGGGGGGCGTCCTCGGCACCTCAGCATGTCGGAAGAAAGGAGACCAGATGCGCAGGAATTCCATTTTTACGAAACGGTGGGTGAAGGGAAGCGCGGTCCTCGTTGCCACTGCAGCGACGCTCGTGTTTGCCAATCCCCAGCAGGCGATTGCCACGCCACTCAAGGGCGTCGACTCGGCGACCGTGTCCCAGTCTGCCTCGAATGTCGTCGACATCGATTTCGCTGACGGCATCAAGGGCCGTATTACGTTCCTCGAGGACGGTATTTTCCGTTATAACGTCGACCCCAAGGGTGAGTTTTCCGAGTACGCCACGCCGCGCAGTAAGTCCCACACGGCTAAGATCCAGGCTCAGCCCGATACCTCGGACACCTACAGCAAGCCGAGTGCGACGGTTGCCGACAAGGGCGACACTATCGAGATCACCGGCGGAAAGGCGACCGTGATCCTGGACAAGGCGACTGGCAAGATGAGTATCAAGTCAGGCGACCGTGTCGTGGTTTCCGAGTCCGCGTCCCTCGACCTTGATAAGAAGGGTACCGTCCAGACGCTCGCCAAGGAGAAGTCCGAGAACTTCTTTGGCGGCGGCACCCAGAACGGACGCTTCCTGCACACCAACCAGACCATCGCCATCTCCAACACGAACAACTGGACCGATGGCGGCGTTGCCTCGCCCAACCCGTTTTATTGGACGAGTGACGGCTACGGCGTGCTCCGAAACACGTTTGCAGAGGGTTCCTACGACTTCGGTTCCACGGACTCATCGACGGTCACGACTTTGCACAGCGAGAATGAGTTTGATGCCTACTACTTCGTGGCGACCAACGAGGGAGCTTCGAACGTGGCAACTGAGATGCTGCAGGACTACTACAAGGTGACCGGTAACCCGGTACTGCTGCCCGAGTACGGGTTCTACCTTGGTCATCTTAATGCCTATAACCGTGATGGCTGGTCAACGACCTCGGGTCAAAAGAAGTGGGAGACCAAGGGCAGCAAGTCCTCGAGCGAGAAGGGCGACGTTAAGTACGAGTCTGGCATGTCGACGGGCTACAAGCTCGACGGCACACTTGCGGCCGAGACGCTCAACGGTGAGGGCCCTACGGTTGATACCGAGAACATGAAAGCGACCGATTTCGACCGCCAGTTCTCTGCTCGTCAGGTTATCGATGACTACGAGGACAACGACATGCCGCTCGGCTGGTTCCTGCCGAACGACGGTTACGGCGCCGGCTATGGCCAGAACGGTTACTACAAGACCGGCGGCGTCAACTCCGACGGAGCGAGCTCGGCCGACCGTCTTAACGCTGTGCGTGCCAATGTCGACAACCTTAAGAAGTTCACCGAGTATGCCAACTCCAAGGGTGTGAGCACGGGCTTGTGGACCCAGTCCAACCTTGAGCCCGACAGCAACCCTGAGACCCCGTGGCATCTGCTTCGCGACTTCGACGCCGAGGTCAAGACGGGAGGCATCACTACCCTTAAGACCGACGTTGCCTGGGTTGGATCTGGCTACTCCTTTGGTCTTAATGGCATCAAGACAGCTTATGACACGGTGACGACCGGCGCTAACAAGCGCCCCAACATCATCACGCTCGATGGTTGGGCCGGCACGCAGCGCTTTGGTGGCATTTGGACCGGCGACCAGTATGGCGGTAACTGGGAGTACATTCGCTTCCATATCCCCACGTATATCGGTCAGAGTCTTTCGGGCAACCCCAACATCGGCTCCGACATGGATGGCATCTTTGGCGGCGACCCCATCATCTCTGCGCGTGACTACCAGTGGAAGACGTTCACGCCCTCTATGCTTGACATGGACGGTTGGGGCACCTACCGTAAATCGCCCATGACGCACGGCGATCCCTACACAGGCATCTCGCGCTTCTACCTCAAGCTCAAGGCGCAGCTCATGCCCTATATCTACACGAGCGCGGCCTCGGCGGCCAACATCGACACGGGTAACGGCGATGCCGGCCTGCCCATGATCCGCGCCATGCTGCTTTCCGACAACTCCGAGTACGCCGCAAGCACTTCGACGCAGTACCAGTATATGTTCGGTGAGAACTTCCTAGTGGCACCGGTGTATCAGGATACCCAGGCAGACGAGAACGGCAACGACATTCGCAATGGGATTTACCTCCCCAACTACGGCACCGACGAGAATCCCACCATCTGGATCGATTACTTCTCGGGTAAGCAGTATCGCGGCGGCCAGGTTCTCAACAACTACGAGGCTCCGCTTTGGAAGCTGCCGCTGTTTGTGAAGGCCAACGCTATCGTGCCGATGTACGCCGAGAACAACAACCCCGAGGCCGTGAGCGACACCAACACCAAGGGTACCGACCGCAGCCAGCGTATCGTCGAGTTCTTCGCCACCGAGGGCGACGGCACCTTTACGCAGTACGAGGACGACGGCTCCTCCATCGAGAACAACACGACTGAGGACGATTCCTACGGCACGATCGACAATATCTCCTACGGTGAGCATGTGAGCACCGTCTACAGCTCCAAGGCCGCAGGCGGCACCGCGACCTTTACCGCCGAGGCCTCGCAGGGCGGCTACAACGGCTACGACTCCAACCGCACCACGACCTTCGTGGCCAATGTGTCCGCCAAGCCCACGAGCGTTGTCGCCAAGAACGGCGGATCCGCACTCAACGTGGTTGAGGTCGACTCGCAGGAGACCTTTGACGCCGCGACCCCCGAGGCCGGCCAGGCGGTCTACTTCTACAGCGAGACCCCCAACCTCAACCACTACGGCAGCGATGCGGACGGCACCGAGGCCGAGCAGGGCGAGAGCTTCAACAACACCAAGATCACCACGAACCCCAAGGTCTACGTCAAGTTCGCGAAGACCGATGTTGCTGCAGCGGCGCAGACGCTTGAGCTGGGCGGTTTCGTGAACGCCGACGTCACGCTCACAGCCGATCGCCTCAACGAGAACCTCTCCGCACCCACGAACCTTGCTGCCCCCGAGGACGCCACGACCCCAACGAGCATCAAGCTCACCTGGGGAAAGGTCGATGGTGCTACCTCCTACGACCTTAAGGTCGACGGCACTGTGTTTGCCGTGGGTGATGCGGCCGAGTTCACGCACACCGACCTCGCCTACAATAGCAAGCACACCTACCAGATTCGTTCGCGCAACGCCGAAGGTTACTCCGCCTGGAGCGATGTGCTCGAGGCGAACTCCGCACTCGATCCGTGGCGGAACGTCCCCGACGCCGAGGAAATCACCTGGGAGGGCTCACTTTACGGCAGCCATAAGGCCGAGCTCGCCTTCGACCATGAGTTCCAGTCGGGCGACGGCGGTTTCCACTCCGGTGGCAACGATCTGGGCAAGGCGCTTACCGTTGACTATGGACGCGCTTACAAGCTCGATAAGCTCGAGTACTATCCGCGCGATGACGCCGGCAACGGCACCGTGACCAAGATGCGTGTTGAGACGAGTCTCGATGGCGTCCACTGGACGAGCCAGGAGGTCGATTGGGCACGTTCCGCTGATTGTAAGACGGTAGCGTTTGACGGCACCGTGGCCGCCCGTTACGTGCGCATGACACCGCTCGCCTCGGTCGGCAATTTCTTCTCCGCGTCCGAGATTGCCATCTACAAGACCGACGGCACGGATGGCTTCGCCGTGGGCTCCAACCTCAACAAGGCCACGATCTCCGACGGAGACTACTCCAACATGAAGAACTATCTGGGCCTCGAGAATCGCGAGCCCGATACCCCGACGTTCGGTTCGCAGATCCGCGACCACTTCGCCGACCTCAACGATAACGGCGTTTACGACGTCTACGATTACTCGTTCACCATGGCGGGTCTTGACGGCGGCACTAAACAAAAGGGCAAGGTCGCAGGTTCGCTCGCGGTGATTCCGAGCAAGACCGAGGTCGAGGCCGGTGATGAGATCACCGTTGATGTCTATGCGGCCGACGCCAAGAACGTCAACGCCCTGGGCGCCCTCGTCAACTTCAAGAGCGACCAGTTCGAGTTTGTGTCCGAGAGCATCGCGCAGGACGGCTCGACTGCCGGCATGGAGAACCTGTCTCGCGAGAAGGTCCAGTTCGTGGACGGAACGCAGACTATCAATCTCGCCTTTGCCAACCGCGGCGATGGCAAGCTCTACAACGGTACTGGCGCGGTGGCGAGTTTCAAGCTCAAGGCCAAGACCGCCGGAAAGGTCGAACTGCCCTCGACATCTTGGCTTATCGGCCCGGCATGCGACGCACTTGAGTTTGCGAGCGACGGCACGGTGACGATGCCGGACGTTCCTCAGCCAACGGTCGCCGAGTACGGTCAGGATGCCTTCAACATCACGATGACCAACGATGAGCTCACGACCGACGACGGGACCAACGTCGAGAAACTTATCCAGCAGAAGAGCTATAACGCGCTGTTCGATAATAACGAGGGCGACAACGGCTTTGAGTTCCTATGGGACTGGAGCGGCAACTGGGACAGCGAGGGTAAGCTTCCGAGTTACGTGAAGCTTCCCACCACGATGACATTCGCATTTAAGACGCCGTCGAAACTCGATAGTGTCGAGGTCGTTAACCGCAACGGTGGCAACGGAACCGTGCAGAAGATCAAGGCTGTCGTGACGTTCGAGGATGGCTCGACCCAAGAGTTCGCGGGCGGGGAGTACGATTCCTTCCGGGCTCGCTACGCCTTTGGCCTCTCTGCCGAGAACAAGGGCAAGAAGGCGACCAAGGTCGAGGTCACGCCGCTTGAGGCATCGGGTGACCAGATGCTCACACTGCGTGAGGTCAACTTCAACTACACGCAGGGTGTCGAGGCCATCGAGGGTGTCGAGCTAGGCAAGAACCAGACCGAGTTCTTTGAAGGCGACGTTACGCTCGTCGACGCCAAGGCCACGCCTGAGAGCGCCGGCTACCCCTATGTGACGGTCGAGAGCTCCGACCCCTCCGTGGTAAGCGTCTCCGCTGTTCAGGCTGGCGATAGCGTGAGCTACTACCTGCGTGCCAACAAGGCCGGCAAGGCAAAGATCACGGTGGCGTCGGTACTCGACCCCTCCAAGACCGCATCCTATGAGGTCGAGGTCAAGGCTGGTGTCGATACCTCTGCGCTCGTGGCAGCGCTTTCCAAGGCCATGGGCTACAGCGAGTCCGTCTACACTAAGGATTCCTATGCAGCTCTCACCACTGCGGTCGAGGCGGCTCGGAAGCTCCTCGACGGCGGCCAAGGCAGCTATAGCAAGAAGGATGTCGCAGACGCCACAGCCAAGATCGAGAAGGCAATCGACGGCCTCAAGATGCGCCCTGTCGATGAGAAGATTCTCATCAACACGCCCGAGAACCGCAAGAACGTCAAGGTGGCCGGCTTCTCGAGTGAGGCCGACTACGAGGGCAGCAACGCCGTCAACGCTCTCGACGGCGACGAGCGGACGCTTTGGCACAGCGACTGGGCCCATGGGACCGGTATGCCCCAGTATCTGAGTGTCGACCTGGGCCGCGACTACGATCTCACCGACGTTACATTCCTGCCGCGCCAGGACGGCGGCACTAACGGCGATATCTTCGAGGCCGAGATACTGGTCTCCGACACTGCCGACGGTTATGAGATGGGCACCGCCGTATCGATGGGTACGTTTGCCTTCGACAACGACGGCCACGTACTCACCGACCGTGGCGACTGGAAACAGATGAGCTTTGGCGCCGCGCGCGGTCGCTACGTGACCGTCAAGGTGATTCACGCCGGCGGTGGCGACGTCGATGCCTACTGCAGCGTGGCGGAGCTCAAGTTCTACGGTACGGCCGTTCCCGATCCGGTGTCGAAGGATGATCTCGCTACCGCGATCGAAAAGGTTGATGCCGAGGTTGCTGCCGGCGACCTCAAGGCCGGTGACTACACCGAGGCCTCCTGGACGGCGCTCGAGAACGCCCTGGCGAGCGCCCGCGCCATCTTGAGCGACGAGAACGCCACGCAGGACGAGGTCGACCAGGCGCTCAGGGCGCTCGAGAGCGCCCGCGGCGCGCTCGAGAAGACCCCGGTGGCCCCGGTCGAGAATCCGACTAAGAAGCAGCTCAAGGCCCTGGTCAAGCAGGCGAAGGAGACTGACACCAGGGGCAAGACGGCCGAGTCTGTCAAGGCCCTGACGGATGCCATTACCTACGCCGAGGACGTCTTGGGTGATGAGAATGCTTCCGACACCCAGCTCCAGGCGGCCTATGACCAGCTCAAGCTGGCTATTGAGAGCCTCAAGGATGCCGATTCCGGCAATCAGGGCGGCTCGGGCAACCAGGGTTCCGGCAATGGCTCGAACGGCGGCAACCAGGCGGGCAAGCCCGCAGGCGACAAGGCCCAGGGCAGCAAGAAGAACGGTTCGGCGATTCCCAATACCGGAGACCAGACGGCGGCGACCGTCGCGACCGTCGGTGGTCTTGGCGCCATCATCGCCGCGATCGGCGCTCTCTTCCATCGTCGCAGCAAGGCTAAGTAGCCCCAGCAACAGCTAAGCAAGCGTGCCCGCCGTCCCACCCAAGGACGGTGGGCACGCTTTTTGAATGTGGGCGGAAAGCTCCGACCCTTCGGCCTTAATCTCGCAAAGCGTTCCGTCTCCCGCCGAACACATCAGCATCGGCAGCTATACTACTCTCAGTAGTTAAGGGTCGCGGATTCGCCGCGTCACCGCTCTCAACAGGAGGTCTTTGTTTATGGCAGATCAGAAGCCGGTTGTCGGGATCATCATGGGCTCCAAGTCCGATCTGGGCGTTATGGAAGGTTGCACCGCCGAGCTCGAGGCGCTAGGCGTGCCCTATGAGCTCGTGATTGCAAGCGCGCACCGTACGCCGGCGAAGGTCCATGAGTGGGCCTCGACTGCTGCTGACCGCGGCATCAAGGTGATTATCGCTGCTGCCGGCAAGGCTGCTCACCTGGGCGGTGTCGTGGCGGCCTTTACGCCGCTGCCGGTCATCGGCGTGCCTATGAAGACGAGCGATCTGGGTGGTATGGACTCGCTGCTGTCGATGGTGCAGATGCCCTCGGGCGTGCCCGTTGCCTGTGTGGCCATTAACGGTGCCAAGAACGCTGCCATCTACGCCACGCAGATTCTGGGCGCCTGCGACCCCGAGTACCGCAAGGTTATCGAAAAGATGAAGCAGGAGATGGCTGACGCCTAAGCGTTCCGCCGTTTCACCGCAGTATAAGGAGAGCCATGTCCGATTATCAGGGAAAACGATTCAAGGCTTCTCAGATTCCCGATCCGTCGAAGCCGGGTGCTGCCCGTGCGGCACAGCAGGGTCGGACATCCTCTCCTCAGCAGCCGCGCGCGCCGCGCCCCGTGACACCGGCGACGCATCGTCGACAGGACGCGCCGGCCGCATATCGTCCTTCGTCTTATAGCTCCGCTAAGAAGCCGCCCCGGTCTTCATCGCATGCCGCGCCGTCGGATTGCACCGAGCTGCCGCGTAAGAAGCGCCGCTCCATCATTCCTATCCTGCTCATCATCATCGGTATCGGCCTGATTGTCGCCGCCGCCGCTATCTTTATTAATGCCCAGATTGGCTATAAGCAGGCGAGCGATTCGTATCAGAAAATCGAGAAGCAATATGTAAGCGATAAGGACGCCAGCGGCGTGCCGATTATCAACTTTGATGCGCTTGCTCAGACGAATCCCGAGATTGTGGGTTGGATTTACGTGCCGGGAACCAACATCAACTATCCCGTGGTGCAGACCAACAACAACTCCAAATACCTCAACACGTTGTTTGATGGCACGTCCAACGCGTCCGGCGCCATTTTCCTGGATAGCGATGACACCGCGCCGGGAATGGTCGACCAGCAGACCACGATCTACGGCCACCATATGAACGATGGGTCGATGTTCAACGTGATTTCGGACACCACTGATCAGGCGACGTTCGATAGCATCGAGTTTGTGTATTACATCACACGGGATGCTACGTATAAGCTGCGACCACTGGCGACCAAAGTTGTCGAGGACACGTATGCCAAGGCGCGCACGCCCAATTTTGAGGGCGATGACGGGCTCAAGAACTACCTGTCCGAGATGCTCGACGGTGCCTCTGCCGTGGCGAGTGATGCCACCGATCGTGCCGCTTCGGCAACCAAGGTTGTAACGCTTGTGACCTGCCGTTCACTGTCGCTGAGCAACACGCGCGCTGTCATGGTGCTCACGCCCGTTGATGAATAAATTGCCCGAGAGTAGCTAATTTGGGACGGTAAGGGAGAAACGATGCTTGAGAGTGGCAAATTGATGCCTTCGATTGATGCTTGGCTGCGCGAGGCCAAGGCCGATGCTTCGGCGGCAGGCTGCGGGATGTATCTGACGCATAACGGTGTGGTGCGTGCGACGCCCAAGGCCGAGGTGCGCGGAGTCGAGACCGATGGCGTGGCACCAGGCCACAGGGTGGGCGGCATGGTCTTTGACTACGACGCCGAAAAGGTACGGTCTGCTATCGGGGCCACGCGCGCGATGCCGGGTATCGGCTATGTGCGCGTGTGGCTGGCAAGCGGCGAGCTTTCCGTAGGTGACGACATCATGCTCGTGCTTATCGGCGGGGACATTCGCCCACACGTGGTCGATGCACTGCAGGCGCTCGTTGGCACCATCAAGAACGAATGCGTGAGTGAGGTCGAGCGCGAGGCATAGAGGATTGCGTCGATAGAAGGATCGTTTATAAAAATGCCCACCGGTACGTGTGATACCGGCGGGCATTTTGCGTTTTGGGCGCGGTGAGCGCTATACGCGTGTCGCATCCTTGGGGCTCATGGTCATGCTCTGGAAGCGGTTTTCCATGTACTCGTTATCGAAGTGCTCTCCGTAGAACTGTGCGACGGGAATGTCCGGCTCCGTGCCGTTAACGCGCTGGTACCAGTAGTCGAGCGACTGCAGCGTCATGACGCCGTCGACCAGCATGATAACGGTAAAGATGACGGTGGCCGAGTAGCGGCTCTTCCAGGGGATCTTGTTGATAAGCTTAAGCAGCCTCGGCAGCAGCAGCTTGATCCAGATGAGGCCGCCCAGGCCCCACAGGCAGGCGAAGCCCGTGCAGGTGCGTCCGCCCGTGAGGACCACGAGCGGATCGGGCAAACCGAACAGCGTTATGTGCGAGTAGCTCCACGAGACCACGCCAAACGCGGTCTGCATAAACCAGCCCACGAACACCTCAAAGCTGGCGCCGAGCAGGGCGCTCACCAGGAAAATGATGATGGGGTTCTTTTTGTAGAAGCGGTTAAGCACCATGGTCATGAGCACGGCGCCAAATCCGTAGATGGGACTGAAGGGACCAAACAGCATGCCGGCGCGGTTCTGGTAGACGCCCGGGTCGTCGACCGTCATGTGCCAGATGTCCTCGGCGATCAGGCCGAGCACGCAGCAGACAAAGAATACCCAGAACAGGTTGAAGTAGTTGAGCTTGATGTAGCCTTCGCCGGTTTCATCGCGCCCGAGCATGCCCTCGGCGGCGGCGTCGCGGTCGAGCATCTCCTGCAGGCGGCGCTGCAGTTCGCGCTCCTGACGAAGCGTGGGGTCGACGGTTGCCGAAAGTGCGACGAGGATGCCGAGCTGGATCGCGGGACGCAGCAGGAAGGGCCCGATGCCCTGGAGCATCACGTCGACCAAAAGCTCGACGACGGTGAATGCAATAAGGATGTAGGACAGGCGGGCGGCGTTGCGGCGCTGGTTTTTGATAAGGTCCAGGCCAAAGATGATTAGGATGACGGCGCTTGCCGCAGAGAGCATGATGCCGGCGACGATAAGGCCGACTGCGACGAGCGTGTTGTCGCCGAGCTTTTCGGTGGCGTTGCCGTTAACAAGTGCCGTGATGACCTGCCACATAAAGGCAGCGACCGACGGGAGCGTGCCCACGCCGGAAAGGATGCACAGGACGGCGTACACCTTAATGATGAGGGGAATCTTCTTGACCTCTGTGGCGCTGGGGACGCTGGGGTCGAGTTCGTTTCGATCCATACAGAACCTTTCTCGCTTTGTTGTAGGTTATAAGGATACGCCGCCGACCTGCCAAAAGACAGGACGAACGTCCCAATTGCAACTTTGTAATCCCCAACGGCGGACGCGGCGGCCATCTGGGGGGGCGGGCGCTTGCACTGGACAGACCGATAAAATGTTTGGCAACAAAACTGATTATTAGCTCGGTGGGCTTTTAAAAAGCGCTGTTCATGCGCGGGAGTGCTTGTCTTGCCGTGCGTATAATAGGGCAGGTAACGCCAAAAATACGAGGCTCTGAGGGGATACCATGTCTCAAGAAACCATCCGCGCGGCCGAGCGTGCCGCGGGACAGGTGAACACCATGTCGACGTATGATCCGGACTCCGACCAGCTGCATGAGGAATGTGGCATTTTCGGCGTATGGGCGCCCGATCGCGACGTGGCTCGACTGACGTACTTTGGCCTGCGTGCGCTGCAGCACCGTGGCCAGGAATCGGCTGGAATCGCCGTGGGTGACGGCGGCACGGTTATGGTCCGCAAAGATCTGGGCCTGCTTGACCGCGTGTTCTCCAACGCCGACCTGTCGACGCTCTCCGGCCAGCTGGCCGTGGGTCATGTGCGCTACGGCACTGCCGGTGCCAAGAGCTGGGAAGCCTCTCAGCCGCACCTCTCTACCATCAATAGCGTCATTATCGCGCTCGCGCACAACGGCACCCTCGTCAACACCGACGAGCTGCGCCGTCAGCTGATCGAGCTGGGCGTGCCGTTCCTCTCCAATTCGGATTCCGAGGTCGCGACCAAGCTTATCGGCTACTTTACCCAGCGTACGGGCCACCTGCGCGAGGGTATTCGCAAGACCATGGAGCTCGTGCGCGGCGGCTACGCCATGACGCTCATCAACGAGCAGGCGCTCTACGCATTCCGCGATCCACACGGCATTCGCCCGCTCGTGCTGGGCAAGCTGGTGGACGAGGGTCTGGACCAGGCCGATGCCGCAGCCGTTTCGCAGCTGCCGTCGCAGGACGGCGCCGCGACGGTCGACTCCGCCGTCCGTGTCACGCGCGCCGGCGGCTGGGTCGTTGCTTCCGAGACCTGCGCACTCGACATCGTGGGTGCCGAGTACGTCCGTGACGTCCGTCCCGGCGAGATCTTGCGCATCAGCGCCGAGGGCCTGGTATCCGAGCAGGGCGTGCCTGCAGCCGAAGAGCCCGCCAACTGCATCTTTGAGCAGGTCTACTTTGCCCGCCCCGACTCCATCATGAACGGCAAGAGCGTCTATGCCTGCCGTTACGACATGGGTCGTCAGCTGGCACATGAGGAGCCTGTCGAGGCCGACCTGGTCATCGGCGTGCCCGACTCCGGCCTGCCGCCTGCGGAGGGGTATTCGCACGAGAGCGGTATTCCCTTTGGCGAGGGCCTTATCAAGAACCGCTACGTGGGCCGTACGTTTATCGAGCCTACGCAGGAGTTGCGCGCCATGGGCGTGCGTATGAAACTCAACCCGCTGCGCGACAACATCGAGGGCAAGCGCCTGGTCGTCATCGACGACTCCATCGTGCGCGGCACCACCATGGTGCAGCTCGTCAAGATGCTGCGCAACGCCGGCGCCAAGGAGATTCATATCCGCATCAACTCGCCCGAGGTCATCTGGCCGTGCTTCTACGGTATCGATACCGACGTGCAGTCGCAGCTTATCAGCGCCAACAAGACGGTCGACGAGATTTGCGAGTATATCGGCGCCGATTCGCTGGCCTTCCTTTCGGTCGAGGGCCTGCTTAAGGTCATGCCCAAGGGCGGTTACTGCGATGCGTGCTTTACCGGCCGCTACCCCGTGGCGATTCCCGAGAGCTTTGGCCGCGACAAGTTTATGGAGGGCTTTAAGCCCCGCAACCTGGACAAGCCGCTGCACTTTGACGACGACGCCGTGATCGAGAAATACGACGACCGCAGCTGGGAAGAGGAGCACGGCGAGGCATAAAACCTGCCATATGGGGACAGGTTTATTTTGGTAGGTTTTACCTGCTGTTTTGTTGATATGACGGCGCGTGCTGTTATGGCGCGCGCCGAAATGAACGCAACTATGAGCACCGTTTGGCGCCCGTGCGGCGCCACGGTAGTGGGAGAGGAAGGCTCAGATGGGCGACAGCAAGCATGTGACGTACGAGGACGCCGGCGTCGATACCGCCGAGGGCGGCCGCGCCGTCGACGCGATTAAGCAGATGGTCAAGGACACTAACCGTTCCGAGGTTATCGGTGGCATCGGCGGCTTTGGCGGCCTGTTCTCGGCCGCCGCGCTTAAGGATATGGAAGACCCGATCCTGATCAGCGGTACCGACGGCGTGGGCACCAAGCTCGTGCTCGCCCAGATCATGGACCGTCACGAGACGGTGGGCCAGGATCTGGTCGCTATGTGCGTCAACGACATTTTGGCTTCGGGCGCCGAGCCGCTGTTCTTCCTGGACTACGTTGCCATTGGCCACATAGAGGCCGAGCACATGGCAAAGATTATCAAGGGTGTGGCCGACGGCTGCAAGCTCGCGGGCTGCGCGCTCGTGGGCGGCGAGATGGCCGAGCACCCGGGCGTCATGGCTCCGGCCGACTACGACCTCGCCGGCTTTACCGTGGGCGTCGTCGACCGTCCCAAGATGCTCGACCCCGCAAACGTCCGCCCCGGCGACGTGATCCTGGGCCTGCCTTCCACCGGCGTGCACTCCAACGGCTACTCGCTCGTGCGCAAGGTCATCGGCGTCGACGGCATCAAGCCGGGCACGCCCGAGGCCGCCGCTAAGGCCGAGGAGCTGAGCCGTCCGCTCGAGGAGCTCGGTGGCGCTTCGCTGGCTGACGCCCTGCTGGCCCCCACGCGCATTTATGTGAAGCCGATTCTTGAGCTGCTGCGCGGCGGCGCCAACGTGCATGCTATCGCCCACATCACCGGCGGCGGTATTACCGAGAACCTCAACCGCGCGCTCGCCGACGACGTTGACGCCGTGGTCACCCGCAACGGCGCCGAGATGGGTTGGGACGTTCCTCCCGTCATCACCTACGTGTCGCGCCAGGCCGAGCTCGCCCCCAACGAGGCATGCAAGACCTTCAACATGGGCGTTGGCCTGTGCCTGATCGTCGCCCCCGAGGACGAGGCCGCGGTTACCGAGGCCCTGGTCGCGCTGGGCGAGAAGCCGTTCCGCGTGGGCGAGTGCGTCGAGGGTTCCGGTAAGGTCGTGTACTCCGATGAGCGCTAACGAGCAGATGGCTGCCGCCGAGGGCCTGGACTTTGTGCCCTATACCCGTCCGACCGCCACCGATACGGCCGAGCCGCTTAAGATCGGTGTGCTCATCAGCGGTTCGGGTACCAACCTGCAGGCGCTGATCGATCTGATCGCCGCCGGTAAGCTCAACGCCTCGATTGAGCTTGTGGTGTCGAGCCGTCCTTCGGCTAAGGGTTTGCAGCGCGCTGAGCGCGCGGGCATCCAGACGCTCACGCTGTCCAAGGATGTCTATGCCGACCCTATTGCCGCCGACGAGATCATCGCGCACGAGCTGCTCGAGCGCGGCTGCGAGTATGTGGTCATGGCCGGCTACATGCGCATGGTGCACACGCCTCTGTTGGCGGCGTTTCCCAACCGCGTGGTCAACTTGCATCCGGCGCTGCTGCCGAGCTTTACCGGTGCGCATGCGATTGACGATGCCTTTGCGCGCGGCGTCAAGGTAACTGGCGTGACCGTGCATTTTGCCAACGAGGTCTACGACAACGGTCCCATCATCGCCCAGCGTGCGCTGGCTGTCGAGGAGGGCTGGGATGTCGACACGCTCGAGGAGCACATCCACGCGATTGAGCACGTGCTGTATCCCGAGGTCGTGCAAATGCTCGCCGACGGCCGCGTCCACGTGCTGGAGAGCGGCAAAGTGGCAATTGATGCGGCACGCTAGTCGCGTGTAAGAGAGTTCGCTGAGCGCTCTTTGGGACGCAAGCGATCGAAAAAAGTTGATAGGGCTCCGTCCGTACGCGGGCGGGGCTCTTTTTGTGTGGCCTCTCAAGTTTGCTATACTGCCAGCAAGCAGAGAGGAGTCGCCATGGCAACAGCAACAGTGCAGCTCAACACGCGAATCGACCCTATGCTCAAGGCTGGCGGCGATGCGGTCCTGACTCGCAATGGGCTGGGGCCGAGTGACGCTATTCGTGCGCTTTGGACCTACCTTGTCGAGCATCAGACGTTGCCAGGATTTATGGTGGAGGATAGGTGCGAGGCACCCCGTGCGGAGAGTCTGGCCGAGCAGGGATGCGGGCTGGCTTTTTTCTCATTGGGGTTGAGCGCGGCGGATTTTGCGCCAGCTGAATCATCGGCAGACAACTGGGGTGCCGTACGCGACGACATGTACGATGCGATGATCGCTGGCATAGAGGCGAATTGCCGATGATTGCGGCAAAACGACTCTTGGTAGACACAAACGTTTGGCTCGATTATTACCTGCAAGAGGGAGCGTTCGACGAGGCGAAAAGATTGATTGAGTTGGCCGAGGCGGGAAAGATTGACCTTCTGTACGCGCCAACGACGGCAAAGGACCTGTTCTACATTGTGCCGCGGCGTCTAGCTCAGCGGAATGTGAATGGGGTTAACGCTCCGTTCGGTCCGGCTGCATGGGCCTGTATCGAGCATATGATGCAGGTGGCAACGGCTTCTCCGCTTTCGTTGGCGGAATGCGAGATGGCGCGTATGCTTGGCAAGCGTATGCCGGACCTTGAGGACAATCTCATCATTGCATCGGGCGATACGGCGGATGTCGACTACGTAATCACGAGCGACCGACGCATGTTGGAGGCGATGCCCGAGGTATGCTTGACGCCCGCGCGCGCACTCGAGCTCATCGGGATCCTCGGCTAACCTTGCATACTCCGCTTCGCTATCATATTGAGCATTGTGGCCCTCATGCAACTTTGGAGGACGATATGGCGGATAACGAAGCGCTGTTTACGCCTGAGCTGGTGTTTTTTGATTGGGAGTGTGCGACGCCTGATGAGGTGCTTGCGCGACTCGAAGGCGAACTTGCCCCACGCGGCTACATTGGCACCGGTTGGCTCGACGCCGTCCGCACGCGCGAGGATGCCTATCCCACAGGGCTTGCCATGCCGGCGGCCAACATTGCCATCCCGCATACCGATCCGGGGTTTGTGGCTAAGCCCTACATCGCGGTGGTGAAGCCGGCCACGCCCGTGACATTCAATGCTATGGCGGGCATGGGTGCCCCTGTGCCGGCGCAGATCGTCATCAACTTGGGCATTGCCGAGCCGGGCGGCCAGGTCGAGGCTCTGCAAGCGCTTATGAATATCTTTATGGACGCGGACACCGCGGCCGATGTGCTCGGCCAGACCACGCCCCAAGGCATGGTCGAAGCCATCCGCCGCCACTTTTAAATCCGGCCCCTGGGGACGTTCCTTTTGTCGCGGGGGCCGCGTTGTGACACAATGGCGTTTGTTCGATTCGTTATGCGAAAGGCCAACTATGGCAAATAAGAAAAAGAACTCCGAGGCCGCGCCGACGCCCGAGCAGCAGACTCGCGCTGCCTCCAGCTCTCGTAAGAAGCAGCGCAAGACGTACGTGTCTAAGACCGTCAAGATTGTTCTGGTGGTTATCGGCGTGCTGGCAATGTTGCTTTCCGTCTCGGCCATGGCGTGCTCCGGTCTTATGTCGCAGACCGAGGACACCTCGGGCTACAAGCTCACCGGCGGCGTTGCCGCCACCATCAACGGCACCAACCTCACCGAGGATACCGTGACCAAGCAGATCATGAGCATGCGCACGTCCTATGGTTATACCAAGGACAAGGATTGGGCGCAGTACCTGGTCAACAACGACCTTACGCCCAAGAAGTACCGCAAGCAACTCATCGACTCCTACACGCAGCAGATTCTGCTTCAACAGGCACAGAAGGAGAACGGCGTGACGGTGTCGGACGAGGAGGTCGAGAAGGCTTGGAAGGACGCATGCAAGAGCGCGGGCGGTGCCAAGGCCTTTAAGAAGACCCTCAAGACCTACGGCTATACCGAGGATACCTACAAGGATTCGCTCAAGGAGAGTCTGGCGCAGCAAAAGCTCAAGGAAGCCGTGGCGCCTACCAGCAAGCCCGAGGACAGCGAGATCGTCGATTACATCAACGAGAACCTGTCGAAGTACAACGATGCCCGCCGCTCGTCGAACATCCTGATCAAGGTCGATTCCGAGGCATCCGACGAGGACAAGGCTGCCGCCAAGGCCAAGGCGCAGGAGTGCCTGGACAAGATTAACTCCGGCGAGCTGAGCTTCGAAGACGCTGTGAAGCAGTATTCCGACGACACCGGTTCCAAGGAGAAGAAGGGCGACGTGGGCTGGGACAAGCTCACCACCTTCGTCGACAGCTACCAGACGGCACTCGAGGGGCTCAACAAGGGCGATGTGAGCGGCGTGGTCGAGTCGACGTACGGCTATCACATTATCAAGTGCACTGACTACTTCCATGTCGATAGCCAGGTCGATGATATCAAGCAGGTACCCAAGGCCATCAAGAAGTACGTCTCCAACGTGGTGAAGACGCAGGCGGCCAGCACTGCATATAGCGAGTGGCTGGAGCAGTACAAAAAGGACGCCGACATCACCGTCAACCCCATGCCCAAGGACGTACCCTACAACGTGAGCCTGAAGGGTGTCACCAAGAGCTCGACCGACAATTCGTCGACGACTGAGTAATCATGGGGCGGTGCCCGCGCGAGTGCCGCCCGCACTATTGAGGAGGATTTGCAGATGACCAACGAAGAGCTGCAGCAGGAAATGATCGCCGCCATGAAGGCCAAGGACAAGGTTCGCCTGTCCATCATTCGCCAGGTTAAGGCCGAGGTGAAGAATATCGAGGTTAACGAGCGCCGCGATGTGACCGAGGAAGACGTCAACAGCATGATCAAGCGTCTGATTAAGCAGACGAGCGAGACGCTGGAGATGTCCATCAAGGCCGGCACCGACCAAGAGCGTACCGACAACCTGACCGAGCAGGTCAAGATTCTGGAGAGCCTTCTGCCCGCGCAGGTTTCGGGCGAGGAGCTCGAGGCCCTGATCGAGCAGGTCATCGCCGAGCTGGGCGCCACGTCCAAGAAGCAGATGGGCCAGGTCATGGGCGCTCTGGGTAAGGCCACTGGCGGCAACTTCGATAAGCCGGCAGCAGCAAAGATCGTTGGAGCCAAACTCGCGTAGGGACCGAGCGGCATATAGTTGATGTTGAGGGGGCGTGACCATTGCGGTCGCGCCCCTTTTTTGATGGCAGCTGAAGGGCACTCATTGGGGACAGACTTAAATGAGTGCCCACTTCCCGGGTACTCATTTAAGTCTGTCCCCAATGAGTGCCCGAGTGCCCAATGAGTGGGTGGAAGGTTGCGGGTTCTTTACGGGGATGCAGCGTGGACTGCGGAAACGTGGTTCTTTCCGTACAATAGTGCAATTCGTATTAACGCAGGGAAGGGACATTCATGGCAGACATGATCGAGATCAAGCATCTCAACAAGTACTTTGGCGACCTGCATGTGCTCAAAGATATCAACCTCACCGTCAAGCGCGGCGAGAAGCTCGTAATGATCGGGCCTTCCGGCTCGGGTAAGTCGACGCTCATCCGTTGCGTCGATTATCTGGAGGAGCCCACGTCGGGCGAGGTCATCATCGACGGTACGCCGCTTACCAAAAAGAACCACCTGGAGATGGCTCGCAAGTATAGTTCCATGGTGTTTCAGCAGTTCAACCTGTATCCCAACATGACGGTGCTCGGCAACCTGACGCTCGCGCCCATCAAGCTGCAAAAGAAGAGCAAGGAGGAGGCGACCGAGATCGCCATCGCCGCACTCAAGCGCGTCGGCATGGCGCATAAGGCCGGCGAGTATCCGCAGAATCTCTCGGGTGGTCAGCAGCAGCGCATCGCCATCGCCCGCGCCCTGTGCACCAAGCAGCCCATCATCCTGTTTGACGAGCCGACTTCGGCGCTCGACCCCGAGATGGTCCAGGAGGTTCTGGACGTTATGATTGAGCTCGCGCAGGAGGACATCACCATGATCTGCGTGACGCACGAGATGGGCTTTGCGCGCCAGGTGGCCGACCGCGTCATCTTTATGGAGGACGGCCGCATTCTGGAGGAGGGCACGCCCGAGCACTTCTTCGATAACCCCGAGAACCCGCGCTGCCGCGAGTTCCTGTCCAAGATTCTGCACTAGGCGCGGTGATGGACATGACGGATATGACGAGGGCGGCCGTGTCGCGCCGTCACTTTTTGCAGCTGGCGGGCGCCGGCATGCTTGCGCTGACGGGGACCGCGCTTACCGGTTGCGGCAACTCCACCAGCGGCGAGGGCTCCGACAAGGGGTCCAAGCTTGCGGCCATTAAGTCGCGTGGACATCTGAATGCCGGCGTCAAGAAGGACGTTCCCGGCTATGGCTATTACGACACCGCCAAGGGCCGCTTTGAGGGCATGGAAGTCGATTTGTGCTACCAGATCGCCGCTGCCGTCTTTGGCGTGAGCTACAAGGAGGCCCGCGCCCAGGAGCTTGTCGAGTTTACCGACGTAACGCCCAAGACGCGCGGCCCGCTGATCGATAACGGCCAACTCGACGTGGTCGCGGCGACCTACACCATCACCGACGAGCGCAAGAAGAGCTGGGATTTCTCGACGCCGTACCGCACCGACTACGTGGGACTCATGGTCAAGAAGCGTTCGGGCTTTACCTCGATTGAGGACTTGGACGGCAAGGTCATTGGCGTGAGCCAGGGTGCCACCACGCAGGGCCTGATCGAGCAGATGATCAAGGACAACGGCTTTAGCTGCAAGCCCGAGTTTAGGGCCTTTAGCGGCTACCCCATCATCAAGAGTTCG
Organism: uncultured bacterium; assembly: GCA_905215505.1. Lineage (GTDB taxonomy): Bacteria > Actinomycetota > Coriobacteriia > Coriobacteriales > Coriobacteriaceae > Collinsella. The sequence goes on along the minus strand of CAJMPU010000006.1, from coordinate 25,910 downwards.
CTCGACGCCGGCAATATCGACGTCTTTGCCATGGACCGCTCCACGCTGGCCGGTTACATGAACGAGACCGTTGAGCTGCTGCAGCCCGAGGTCAAGTTTGGCGAGCAGGGCTACGGCGTGGCGACCAAGAAGGGCTGCGACCTTTCGGCCGTGGTCGATCAGGTGATTTGCGATCGCCTGGCCGACGGCTGGCTCGACCAAGAGGTCAAGACCTGGGGTCTTGTATAGACGCATCGTCCAGGGAAGGAATCAAATGCTCGAAGGATTATTTGACGCCGACCGTTGGTCGACGACATTTCAAAACATGGGGCCCTTCTGGGAGGGCTTTGGCGTGACGCTGCAGGTGGTCGTTGCCGGTCTGCTGCTGTCGCTGGTGCTGGGCACGCTGCTGGGTGTGTTCTCTACCACTCGCTCGCGCGTGCTGCGCGCCATAAGTCGCGTGTACGTGGAGTTTTACCAGAACACCCCGTTGCCCGTACAGGTGCTCTTTATGTACATGGCCGGTCCGCAGTTTTTGCAGGCCATAACCGGTGCCGACCAGCCGGTGCGTATCGCGCCGTTCGTGTTGGGCTTCTTGGGCGTGGGCCTGTATCACGCGGCCTACATTTCGGAGGTCATCCGCACCGGTATCGAGGCGGTTCCGCGCGGTCAGATGGAGGCGGCCCAGAGCCAGGGCTTCACCCGGGCGCAGGCGTACTGGTACATCGTGCTGCCCCAGACATTCAAGATCATTCTGCCGCCGCTGTGTAACCAGGCGCTCAACTTGGTCAAGAACACGTCGGTGCTGGCGCTTGTGGCCGGCGGCGACCTTATGTACCGTTCCGACAACTTTGTGAGTCTGTACGGTTACCTGCAGGGATACATCGTCTGCTGCCTTATGTACTTCATCATCTGCTTTCCGCTCGCCATGCTGGTGCAGTGGCTCGAGCGCCGCTCCAAGGAGCGTCCGCGTGGCGTGAGCCTGGCCGAGCTGGGGCTCGACAACGTAGAGGAGGCCTAGCGCATGGAAATCTTCAACGCGACCAACCTGCTCTACATTTGGGGCGGCTTTGTTAAGACAATCGAGATCTCGGCGCTGTCGATCTTTTTCTCGCTCATCTTTGGCACGGTGCTGGCGCTTGTTAAAAGCTATGCGCCCCGCCCGTTCCGTATTTTGGTGAGCGCCTATATCGAGCTGTTCCGTTGCACGCCGAACCTGCTGTGGATTCTGTTTATCTACTTTACGGTGCAGGGTTTGGACATTGTGATTTCGACCATCGCCTTTACGCTGTTTACCAGCGCCGTTATGGCCGAGATTGTGCGCGGCGGTCTCAACTCGATTCCGCGCGGCCAGTTTGAGGCAGCGCAGAGCCAGGGTTTTGGCTTCTTTGCCACCATGCGCTACATCATTCTGCCGCAGACGTTTAAGACGATCATTCCGGCGCTGTTTAGCCAGTGCACGACCGTCATCAAGGACAGCTCGTATCTTTCGGGTATTAACGTGGCCGAGCTCATGTACACGGCAAACGTCGTGATGGCCCATGCGATCGACCTGTCGCAGGTGCTTATGCTCTACGGCCTGGTGTTTGCGATGTACTTTGTGCTCAACTTTGGTATCTCGCTGCTGGTTCGCGCATATCAGAGGCGAATGGTGGCAGCGTAGAATGTGGCAAAGGGACAGCCCCTTTGTCACATAGAGAAAGGAATCGCGATGAGCGATCTGGAGAACAAGAAGAGTCCTGTGGTCATTACCATCGCGCGCGACTTTGGTGCCGAGGGCCACGAGATCGGACGCATCCTCGCCAACGAGTTGGGGATTCCTCTGTACGACAACGAGCTACTGGTGCGCGCGTCGCTGCGCGCGGGCGAGTCGCTCGACAAGATGGCCGCCTACGACGAGCGTCTGGCCGTGGAGAACATGGCGTTTCTGCCCGACCGCTACGATGCGCGCTCGTACTCGGACAAGTTGTTCCAAAAGATGAGCCAGGTGATTTTGGACCTGGGCGAGACCGAGAGCTGCATTATCGAAGGCCGTCTGTCCGATTACCTGCTGCGTAACAACCCCAACCATATTGCCGTGTTGGTGACCGCCCCCTTTGAGGACCGCGTCGAGATTGTCCGCAAGAAGCGTGGCCTTAACAAAAAGAAGGGCGCCAAGCTGGTCAAGCAGCAGCAGAAGGCGCGCGAGGCGTTCTATAAGCGCTATAGCGCCGGAAAGTGGAAGATGACGAGCGGCAAGGATATCGTCGTCAACCGCGCTAAGCTGGGCCGCGAGGGTTGCAAGGACGTCATCGCCGCAGCCTACCGTTACAAAGTGGCTCAACTCGAAGGCTAGCCGACCAAAAACCACCACAAAGGGTACAGGCACCTTTGTGGTGGTTTTTGTTTTAGGCCGAGGGGAAGGCCTTGGCGGCAGTGCCTATCCTCGGCTTTTGCATAGTCTCGATCTGTAACACCAAGCCAGCGAAAATGGCTCTAACTGTTACAGATTTAGATGAACCGTTCGGCCGTCAGCCCAACGTCTTGATCTGTAACACCAGGCGGCATATTTGGTCTCTAACTGTTACAGATTGAGATGCGGCGTGGGCGGCCGGCACAATATCTCGATCTGTAACAACTGCAGGGCTCAACGGACTCCAGCTGTTACAGATTGAGACAAAACGACCGGGCAAGTCCCAAACCACCACAAAGGTGTCTGCCCCATCGTGGTGGTTTGGGCGGCCGGCATAGAAAAAGTCCCCGCCGGGCGTGTGCTCGACGGGGGCTTTGCCGTTTGATGGCTAGCACTGCAGGTGATTACTCGCCCAGCAGGCTCTTGGTGATGGAAGCGGCGGCCTTCTTGCCGGCGCCCATCGCCAGAATGACCGTAGCGGCACCGGTGACGATGTCGCCGCCGGCCCAGATGCGGGGATCGGTGGTCTGGCCGGTCTCCTCGTCGGCGACGATGTAGCCCCACTTGTTGAGCTCCATCTTGCCGCCGATCTTTTTTGCGAAGGGGTTGGCGTTGGTGCCGATAGCCGAGATCGCGACGTCGCAGGGAATCTCCTCGATGGCGCCCTCGATGGGCACCGGGCGACGACGGCCGGACTCGTCAGGCTCGCCGAGCTCCATCTTCTGGACCTTGACGGCGCACACGGAGCCGTCCTCGCCAGCGACAAACTCGAGCGGGGAGACGAGCGGCAGAACCTCGACGCCCTCGGCCTTGGCGTGGTGCAGCTCGGCGCGACGGCAGGGCATCTCGTCCTCGGTACGACGGTAGGCGATGATGGCGTGCTCGGCGCCCAGGCGCTTGGCGGTACGGACGGCGTCCATAGCCACGTTGCCGCCACCAAAGACGACGACGTTCTTGCCGTGCTTGGTGGGGGTGTCGTACTCGGGGAACTTGTTAGCCTTCATCAGGTTCACGCGGGTGAGGTACTCGTTGGCGAAGAAGACGTTGGGCAGGTTCTCGCCGGGGACGTTGAGGAACTTGGGCAGGCCAGCGCCGGTCGCAACGTAGATGGCGTCGAAGCCCTGCTCGAACAGCTCCTCGGCCGTGGCCATGTTGCCCACGACGGAGTTGTACTCAAACTTGACGCCCATGTCCTCCAGGCCGTCAATCTCGCGCTTGACGACTGCCTTGGGCAGACGGAACTCGGGAATGCCGTAGACCAGCACGCCGCCGCCGGTAAAGAAGGCCTCAAAGACGGTGACGTCAAAGCCGTTGCGGGCGAGCTCGCCGGCGCAGGTGATGCCGGACGGGCCAGAGCCGACGACGGCGACCTTCTTGCCGTTCTTGGGAGCCATCTTGGGCGTGGAGGCGAGCTCGGGGCGGTCACCCAGGAAGCGCTCGAGCTGGCCGATGGCCACGGGCTCGGACTTCTTGCCACGGATGCACTTGCCCTCGCACTGGTTCTCCTGCGGGCAGACACGGCCGCAGATGGCGGGAAGCATGGAGTCCTCGCGGATGGTATCGAGAGCGCCGCCGAAGTCCTTCGCGCGGATCTGCTCGATAAAGCGGGGGATGTTGATGTTGACGGGGCAGCCCTCAACACAGAACGGCTTCTTGCAGTTGAGGCAGCGCTCGGCCTCGGCCAGCGCCATCTCTTCGGTGAAGCCCTTGTCGACGGGGCGGAAGTCGCAGGCGCGCTCGGCAGCCGGCTCCTCGTTATCGGGGGTGCGGGGCGACTTCATATCGGCAACGAAACGACCGTTAACTAGTGGCATGCGCAGCTCTTTTCCTCATAGGCCTTGAGGGACTCGCCCTCTTCGGAACGGTAAGCGGCCTGGCGGGCACGAAGGTCATCCCAGTCGACCAGGGTGGCATCGAAGTCGGGGCCGTCGACGCAAGCGAACTTGGTCACGCCGCCCACCTCGACGCGGCAGCAGCCGCACATGCCGGTGCCGTCAACCATGATGGGGTTGAGCGACGCGGTGATGGGGGTGTCGTACTTCTGGGCGGTGAGGGTCGAGAACTTCATCATCGGAACGGGGCCGACGCAGAAGACCTGGCTCACGGCCTTGTCCTGCAGCAGGCGCTCCAGCGGAGCGGTGACAACGCCCTGCTCGCCGTAGGAGCCGTCGTCGGTGGTGATGTGGATGTGGTTCTCGTCGAGGAGCTCGCGGAACTGGTCCTCCATGAGCAGGAGGTCCTTGGTGCGGGCGCCCATGATGGCGTGCACCTCGTGACCGGTCTCGACCAGGTGCTTGGCGACCGGGAAGGCAATTGCCAGGCCGACGCCGCCGCCAATGACGGCGCAGGGGCCCTCGGCCATCTCGGTGGGAACGCCCAGCGGGCCCACGACGTCGCGCAGCGACTCGCCGGCCTCGTAGGTGGACAGCATCTCGGTGGTCTTGCCGATCACCATGAAGATGAACTCGACCCAGCCCTCGTCACCGTTCCAGCCGGCCAGGGTAAACGGGACGCGCTCGCCCGTCTCGTTGGCGCGAACCATGAGGAACTGTCCAGCGTGCGCATGCTTGGCGATTGCGGGCGCCTCGATGCAGAACTTGAACACCTTCTCCGAGAACTGCGTCTTCTCCAGGATCTTATACATAGAACCCCTCTCTTGTTAGGGCCGCCGAACCGTGCCTCCACGGAAATGGACGGTAGCCCGAATAAAACCGTACGCGCACAGGCGTTGTGCAGACATACGGTACAAATTATACCCTCATGGACATGCTGTTTACGTGTGTCTTCGGCGGTTGGGAAAAGGGTTTATCCACTTCGACCTACCAAATAGGGATAGGTTTATTTTGGTCGGTTTTATCAGGCAAAACGGCAAAGGGGGCCGGCCTCGGGTTGTGATGAGGCCGGCCCCCTTTGGGGTGTTATGCGTGTATGGCGGCGCGGGGTTTATTGCGATGCGGCCACCGGGGCGTTTCTGTAGATAGAACCTGCCAAAATAAACCTGTCCCTAAACGGTAGGTTTTAGTGCTTGCCGTTGGCGGAGGCGGCGCCGTTGACGTGGTCGCGGGCATAGATCACGCCGTGCACGATGGCGAGACCCGCGGCGTCGGCGGCGCGGGCGCAGGTGTCCTGGAAGTCATCGGCCTCGCGGGCGCGCAGCTGTTTGAGCACATAGTCTGCCACGGCCATCTTGCCGGGAGGGTTGCCGATGCCGGTGCGGATACGGCTAAAGTCGCGGCTGCCCATCTTGTCGATGATGGAGCGCAGGCCGTTGTGCCCGGCGTGGCCACCGCCCACCTTGACGCGCACGTCACCGGCGGGGATGTCGAGCTCGTCGTGAATCACGAGTAGCTCCTCGGCCTTGATCTTGTACTCGCGGCAGAGCTTGGAGATGGGGCCACCCGAGGTATTCATATACGACTGCGGCTTGACCAGCACGATCTGGCGCTTGCCACCCTCTTCCTCGGGATCGTTGATGTTGATGAGTGCGACCTCGGCGCCGGCCTGGTTTTTCCAGTACGTGACACCGGCCTGACGGGCCAGCTCATCGATCGCCTTAAAGCCGGCGTTGTGGCGGGTCTCGGCATATTCCTCACCCGGGTTGCCGAGTCCGGCAACCATGCGAATCTTAAGCGGCTGTGCAGCTGCCATGTTCATCCTTTCGTTGATTTGTCGCCTGCTATGGTGAGCGACCCTGTTGCCGCTGTCAAATGGAGGGTAATTGAGGGCGTTTGGGGGCGTTTGGACGGACGTCGAAATCCGAGGTGGACAGTTAGTTCAGATACGTATAAGTTCTGAGGACTCGAATTACTCAATTCAATGCCGATACGTTGTTTTGGAGCTTTAGTTAGTCCATATGGCGCTGTTTTGAAGTCTACCCTGCCTTCAAATAGGGCGAATGGTATAGAGATAGCTGCAAAACAGTCTAATTCAATGCGTCCATTTATACGTATTTGAACTAACTGCCCAGCCCTGCTCGACGGCGCACGGGTGATTCGCCGTTTAGACCGGCGCGAGGCCGGTTCCGGCCCGCAGAGCGTTGAGCCAAGCGGCCTGACGCTTGCGATAGCCCTTGATACGGTACCGGAATCGGACTCCTGCGAGTCGATGCATCGTTTGGGCGAAGGCTTCGAGTGCAACAAGGTCTTTCATTTGGTCGCGATTGATAACCAGGACGTGGATGCCCATGGCCTTGAGGCCATTATTTCGATTGCCATCGTGGATGCGAGCGTTTTGAAGCTCATGCCCAATTCCGTTGTATTCGTTGTCGACTCCGGCTGCCGGGCAATATAGGTCGCAGATGGCATAGGGGATGCCCGAGGACATGTTGACCGCAAGAGTATCGAAGTCGATTCGATGGTTGAGTAGCAGGCCTCCCATGGGCAGGCTGCAACATCCGAATCCGCCAAAGCGCATGGGCGCTCCGAGAACGGCAAACATTAGGGATTCGGCTGGGGATGCGGATCCAGCCCGGGCGAGTTTGACTACCGTGCGAAACGAGGCGTATGAGCTACTTTTGGCGAACCGTGCGACCGCCTCGAGCTCTTCGATGGTCGTGGCGGGCTCGCATTTGTAGTGCGCCTGTTCATAGCGGGTTTCGTTCTGTTGTTCGGCCGCTGACTGGTTGCCCAGGCAATCAAGATCGCCCGTCGCTTCGTAGCCATCGCCCTTGGGCCAGATGTCGTCATGGGCAATGGGGTATGTTGCCCCGGGAGGAAGGGAGTAAGTTCCGACCAGTTCCATGAGAAGCATCAAGGTTTTGGCGACTGATTCTTTTTTAGAACAAAGCATGGCTGTCATGGCAGGAGACGTTGCGTAGATGTCGGCCTCGACGTGCATAATTGCACCTTCAGGAAGCGGAGCGGAGAGAATATGCTGAAGAAGTCGCTTGTCGGGGCGTCGGTTGCCTTCGTTTGAAACGAGAAGATCGAGCAGCTCGGAATCATCTTCATTCCAGGCGTCGAGTATCGAAAGTGCGCCAAAGTCTATCGCGTCATTATTGGGAATGCAGCTAGCCAAGGCCTGTGCTTGCTGTTCACTATCAATGGAGCTCCAGGGTAGGGCAGAGTACGCCCGTCGTGCGCGACGAATTGCGCGGAGGGCGGAGAAATGTGAAATCACGGTCGTCATAGCTATAACGTACTAAGTTGGCGGCAGAATGCGACCGCCATACCGTTCTTTTCGCTCAGCGGGGTGCTGGGCGCCATGAACGGCCGGGTGTTAGGAAATCGGTGGAATCGGTTGAGGGGATTGCAGGAAATTGAGCTCTGCCGAGAAGGTTGACGATGGCTACTGGACAGTTAGTTCAGATACGTATAAGGCGGCGGGCGTTCGAGGTGTTTCTAAGGGCCTTCGAGGGCGATTTGAAGATAATATATGCGGCGGTTGTACTCGAAAACGATGAGCTTCGGGCGGCATGGCATCCGCCGGGGAGCTCAGAAGGCTCCGAACGGACCTTTGGAGCTTTAAAAAATACGTATCTGAACTAACTGTCCAGGGCGGATTGGCGAGGAATAGAAAAAGGGTCGGAAGCGAGCTTCCGACCCTTTAAAAACATCAAAGATGATGCGATACGCGTTGGACTACAGCGCGAAGTCGCCGCCGACGAGCGTGGAGACGGGCTCCTCGTGGTAAACGGCGGAGATGGCCTGAGCGAACTCCTCGGCGACCGAAATGGTCTTGATCTTGCCGCCGACCTCGACGGGGATGGCGTCGGTGACGACGCACTCGACGATGGGGGCATCGTTCAGGCGCTCGATGGCCGGGCCGGAGAAGATGCCGTGGGTGGCGCACACGTAGATGTCGCCGGCGCCCATTGCCTTGAGCTCCTTGACGTTGGCGCACAGGGTGCCAGCGGTGTCGATCATGTCGTCGTTGATGATGCAGGTCTTGCCCTTGATGTCACCGATGATGCCCATGACCTCGGCGGCGTTGTGGCGCGGACGGCCCTTGTGGGCGATGGCCAGGTCGCAGCCGAGCATGTCGGACAGCTTCTTGGCGGCCTTGGCGCGGCCCACATCGGGGGAGACGACAACCAGGTTGTCGGTGTCGAAGTGCATGTCGTTGTAGTACTGGCCAAACAGCGGCAGTGCGGACAGGTGGTTAACCGGGATATCGAAGAAGCCCTGGATCTGGCCCTGGTGCAGGTCGAGGGTGATGATGCGGTTGACGCCGGCGCGCTCGAGCAGGTTGGCGACGAGGCGGGCGGTGATGGGCTCGCGCGGGCCGGCCTTGCGGTCCTGGCGGGCATAGCCGTAGTGGGTGATAACGGCGGTGATGGAGCGGGCGGATGCGCGCTTGGCAGCGTCGGTGGCGATGAGCAGCTCCATGAGCATGTCGTTGACGTTGCCGCCGGCCACGGACTGAATCAGGAAGACGTCGGCGCCGCGGACGGTCTCGTCGTAGCGGGCGTAAATCTCACCGTTGGCGAACTGCTTTAGCGTAAGGCCCGAAAGCTCGACCCCAAGGTACTCAGCGATCTTCTGAGCGAGGGGACGGTTGGAGGAACCGGAATACACGCGGATGGACTTGCGCATATTCTCCGACTTCTCGGGATCATTAATCGGCATTACCCTTCTCCTTTATATCGAATGCCATATAGATGCCTTGTTGCATTGTAACCGCGCGACGGGGTTAATCGGGTCTTGATAACGTCTTTACCGTCAACGGACACGAACCGACCACTCATCCGGCCGCGCAGGTCAGCATAGAAAAAGGAGCCGCCCCCATGGGAACAGCTCCTTAGATGCTTGGTAAAACGTTATACCTCGTCGTCCTCGTGCAGGCGGCGGCGGTAATCGGCGGCCCAGCCCTCAATGTTTACCTGACGGGCACGGCCCAGGCCGAGTGCGTCGGCCGGGACCGGCTCGGTGATGACGGAGCCGGCGGCCACGAGCGCGCCGTCGCCGATCTGGGCGGGCGCGACCATCATGGTGTCGGAGCCAATGAAGGCGTCCTTGCCGATGACGGTCTTGTGCTTGTGCACGCCATCGTAGTTGCAGGTGATGGAGCCCGCGCCCACGTTGACGCCGGAGCCCATGGTGGTGTCGCCGATGTAGGACAGGTGCGGCACCTTTGAGCCCTCGCCGATCGTGGACTTCTTGATCTCCACGTGCGTGCCGGCCTTGGAGCCGTCGAGCATGTGGGTGCCCGGGCGCAGGTAAGCGCGCGGGCCGCAGTCGACGCCGTTCTCGATGACGGCCTCGATGGCGATGGTCTCATCGATGGTGCAGCCGCTGCCGACAGTGGTGTCGGTGAGGCGGCTGTTGGGGCCAAGCTGGCACTCCTCGCCCACGGTGACGTGGCCGATCAGGTGCGTCTGCGGCCATACGACGGTGTCGCGGCCGATGGTAGCGTCGGGGCCGATCCAAGCCTGCGTGGGGTCGATGAACGTGACGCCCTCGGCCATCCAGTGCTCGTTGATGCGGTCGCGCGCGATGGCGGTGAGCTGCGCGAGCTGGATACGGCTGTTGACGCCCAGACCGTCGCGGTAGTCGTCGCAGTGGAAGATGGAGACAGCCTGGCCGTGGCCTTTGAGGATCTCGAGCATGTCGGGCAGGTAGTACTCGGATTGCGCGTTGTCGTTGCCGATCTCGTTAATGTGGGCGGCGAGCTGCGCGCCGTCAAAGGCGTAGCAGCCGGCGTTGCACTCCAGCAGCGTGGCGGCCTGCTCGGGCGTGCAGTCCTTCTGCTCGATGATGCGCTCGATCTGACCATCGGCGCCCAGCTTGATGCGGCCGTAGCCAAAAGGATCGGGCGGGGTCATGGTCATGACGGTGCAGGCGAGCTCGCCGGTGGCGACGGTTTGCGCGAACTTGGCGACGGTGTCGGCGGTGATGAGCGGCAGGTCGCCGTTGAGCACCACGACGGGGCCTTGCGTGATGCCACAGGCCTCGAGCGCGACCTTCACGGCGTGACCGGTGCCCAGACGCTCGGTCTGCTCGACGCACTCGACCTTGGTGGCGCTGTTGGCGTAGGCGCCGTCGATGAGGGCGCGCATCTCGTCGGCGTGGCTGCCGATGACAACCACGACGCGGCTGCAGCCGGCCTTGATGGTAGCGTCGACGATCCACTGGACCATGGGCTTACCCAGGATCTTGTGCGAAACCTTGCAGTGGTTCGACTTCATGCGGGTGCCCTCGCCGGCAGCGAGGATAATTGCGGTTGCGTCCATGTGATCTCCTGTTACGTTATAGAGACGTGTGTTTGGAAACGATACACGGCGCAATATGATACCGCAGGCATATGACGAGCGCGTAACGATTGGTTTGCGGCGGTTGAGGCTTGCGCCGCCGGCGTGGCGTTTGCACTGCGTACGTGCGGCGTTGGCGGTGCTGCGGAGCTGTTGTTTGAGCGAGGGGACGGGGGTGCCCGTGGACAACATACGAGAGGAGTTTGGCGGCGAGCCCGTCGCGGCATTCTCGATGTCGCATCCGGCTGTGCCGGCACTCTATATAGTGCTGACGCTGGGGCTCACTATGTTCTCGATGCAGCCGGTACTGATTGCGCTGTCACTTGCGGGCGGGCTGGCGTATGGATTTGCGACGCGTGGGGCTGCCCGCACGCTGGGCGCACTCCGCTGGCAGCTGCCGGTGATTTTGATCGTCGCGGTGCTCAATCCGCTGTTTAGCGCCTCGGGCTCGACGGAGCTGTTCCGTATTGGCATGCGCGCGGTGTATCTGGAGAGCATGGTATACGGCCTGTGCATGGGCGGGCTGTTTGTGGCGAGCGTGCTGTGGTTTGAGGCGGCGGCGTCGATGCTCGAATACGACAAGGTGCTCGCGCTGCTGGGCAATGCCGCACCGGTGATTGCGCTCATGATCTCGATGTGCATGCGGCTTATCCCGCAGTTTTTGCGCCGCGGTCGTACGGTGCTGGCGGTGCAGGATGCGATTGATGTGCCGGGCCGCGCGCCGGCCGACCCCGTGCGCTCGCGTTTGCGGGCATCGAGTGTGTTGATGGGCTGGGGCATGGAAGATTCGCTGGAGCGCGCGGACGCGATGCGCTCGCGCGGGTGGGGTGCCGCGACGCGTCGTACGACGTATGCGCGGTATCGACTGGGGCGCAGCGACGTTGCCGCGCTGGCCGGGCTCGCACTGTTTGGTGCTGCCGCGGTGGCAGTGGCGTGGACCGCGACGACGCAGTATTCGTTTTATCCGCAGCTCTCGGTGCCGGCGCCGTGGCCGGGCTATGTCGTGTACGCTGCCTGGATGGTGCTGCCTTGCGCGTTTCATGCGATTGATGAGAAGAGGTTTGGCTGATGGCTCGGTTGGATAGGGGCCCGGTGTCGGGCGCGGCGTGCGGCCCGGATATTCCGGCGATTGAGGTGCAGGGCCTTAGTTTTGCCTATCCCGGGGCCGAGGCACCGGTGCTCGAGGGGCTTGATTGGCGTGTTCCCCAAGGTGCATTTGCGCTGCTTGTTGGCGGTACCGGTTCGGGTAAGTCGACGCTGCTGTCGCTGCTCAAGCCCGAGATCGCTCCGGCGGGCGAGCGCACTGGTGATGCGCGCGTGCTGGGCGAGAACGTTGCCGACATGGACGTGCGGGCATCGGCGGAGCGCGTGAGCTATGTGTTCCAGGATCCCGAGAACCAGATCGTGTGCGAAACCGTGTGGCACGAGATGGCGTTTGGCCTGGAAAACTTGGGGCTAGCACGTGATGAGATGCGCCGTCGCGTAGCTGAGACCAGCTATTTCTTTGGTCTGGAGGACTGGCTTCATCGCGATACCGATACGCTTTCGGGCGGCCGCAAGCAGCTGCTGTCGCTTGCCGCCGTCCTGGCGCTGTGTCCGCGTGTGCTGCTACTCGACGAGCCCACGTCTCAGCTCGATCCCGTTGCCGAGAAGAATTTTCTGCACGCGCTGTTTCGTGTGAATCGCGAGCTGGGCTGCACGGTTGTTGTGGCTACGCATCAACCGCGCCCAATGCTCGAGTATGCGACGTGTGCGTACCGGATTGAGGACGGTCGCGTGCGCGAGGTGGCGGATATGGCTTCTTTGGGGCGTCGAGAATCGCTGTTTTCCGACGACATGTTGGGGTGGGGTGCCGTCCGATGTGCAAAAAACGGAGTATTCAGCAGGCGTGAGGACAATTTGGGCTCTCTGGAGCCGCCCGGGGACGTATCGAGCGCGAAAAAAAGTTCGGAATTGGACAAATCGTCCGAATTTGTGGCGCAAACGTCGCTCGAGAACGGCTCAGAAGCCTTCCCGCGCACGGATGGGAGCAGAATACTCCAAAAAATGCACGGCGGGTCGGCTACCACCCTGGCAGGGAGCTGGTTTCGCTACGATCGCGCGGGCGGTTGGGTTCTGCGCGGGCTCGACGTGGCGTTTTCGGCCGGTGCGGTGCATGCGATCGTGGGCGGCAACGGATGCGGTAAGTCGACGATGCTCTCGGTGCTGGCGAAGACCGCCAAGCTGCAGCGCGGTCGCATGGTGCGCGGAGCGGCCTCGGCGGCGCTGCTGCCTCAGAACCCCAAAGCATTGCTGGTTGCCGAGACGGTTCGCGATGAGCTGATGGAATGGGCCTCGACCTGCGGATATGACGAGAACTTGGCGCGGGAGCGTGCGGCGAGCTTGGGGCTGTCGGGTCTGGATGGGCGCCATCCGTACGATCTTTCGGGCGGGCAGCGTCAACTGCTTGCATTGGCAAAACTGCTGCTAATCGGCCCCGAACTGCTATTGCTCGATGAGCCCACCAAGGGTCTAGACTTGTTCAGCCGCCGCATCATCGCCCGCGCCCTGCGTGACCATGCGAAGGTTGGTGGCACCGTCATCATGGCCACGCACGATCTGGATTTTGCCGAGCAGGTTGCCGATGACGTTGCCATGATGTTTGACGGTGAGATTGCCTGCGTGGAGCCGCCGGCAGACTTCTTTGCCGACAACGTGTTTTATAGGGCGTGAGCGGGTTCGCGGGCGAGAACGGTCTTACTGCTTGAGCGCCGTGTACTGCTGAAGGAGCGCCATGAGCCCAACGCGGCTGTTGACCTGTGTTTTTCGAAAGATGTTCTCCAGATGCTTTTTAACGGTGCCAGTGCTGATGGAGAGCTCTTCGGCGATGGCCGCGTTGTCCATGCCCGATAACACGCAACGACACACATCGATTTCGCGCGCTGAGACGTCGTAGTCGTGAGCAAATACGATTTCAGACGAACTGCGGTCGGCGCGTACACGCCATTTTGATAGTCGGTTTGTGAGGTGCGGTTCGATGAGCTTAAGGATTTGAACTTCACGATCGCTAAAGTCGCCTTCTTCTTTCTTGCGATTAAGATTGAGCGATCCCAAAAAGCCCTCGTCATTAAAGAAACTGACGTTGACGACGTGGCGGCCGCCAAGATAATCCTTCATATAACTGCTGTCGATATCGCCAGGGCTGAGCTGATCGGACTCGCGCAGCACCGTCGAGCGCGTAAGATTGCGGTGGGTGACGATCATGTCCTGCTGCCAGTACTTTTCGGTGTAGAGCTCGAGCATCCCAGCGGGGACATCGATGCCAAGAGGGTCAAGAAAGACGCGCGTTTTCCATTCTTGCGGGGTGGATACGAGATCCCTGGAAAGGTCGCTCAGGAAAAATGCAGCCGACTCGTAGGGGATGAGAAAACGCAGCTTTTTGAGGACGGTCGAGCGAAACTCGCGGTCGCTGTCGATGGAATTAATCGAAAGCACGAGATCGTTTAAGCAGAGCCATTCAGAATCGGACAAAAAGCTCAAGATGACCTCCGATGAGATTGCGTAGTGGTTTAGCTGGCATTTTAGTTAATTTGCGTAGAGATACTACTCCTTTTTTCGAATGATGATAAGCCGTTAGCCGAATGGTTTCGGTGAGGGGCCAATCGCAAAATATGAATACCTAAGAGCCAGGGCCCGGTTCTCCAAGCTGTTTGATTATTCCGACTTATTAAAGGAGTCATCATGGAAGAGAAGCTTCCTTCATGGCGTTGGGCGATTGTTTCAGTCGTTTGCTTGCTGTGCTTTATGGCTAACTACATGCAGTACCAGGTCTCAGCACTCGCCGTCGAGGTCATGCCTATGCTCAATATCGATACCGTCGGCTTTTCGATGCTGTTCCTCGTTCCTATGCTTACCGCCGTTTTCTTCTCAATTCCGCTGGGTGCCCTTGGTGACCGTATCGGTTCTAAGAAAGTTGTCACGGTTTGCACCGCAATTTCGGTTGCCGGCGGTTTTCTCCGTTGCTTTACGCTCGATTCGTTCACGATGCAGATGGCATCGATGTTCCTGATTGGCATGGGAATCTCGGCACTCAACGCCAACCTCATCAAGGTGCTCGGCACCTGGTTCCGTGAACAGACTGGTTTCGCCATGGGCTTGTTCTACGCGGCTTCGTGCGTTGCCATCGTTGTCGCTCAGATCTGTGCTGGCTTGTTCGGCAGCGTCTTTAACTCTTATATGGTCGCTGCTGTCGTCATGACCATCTCCTGGGTTCTTTGGATTGTGCTTGATCGGGATGTTCCCGAGGGGCAATCGCTCCCCGAACCCGAGCCCGTGCTCGACTACCTTAAGGTTGCTATCAAGAGTCCTGGCGTGTGGCTAATCTCCATCGGCGTCGGTTTTGGACTTGCTTCTACCACTGCCTATGCCGGTTTCCTGCCTCAGGCGCTTCAGCTTGGCAAGGGCATAGACGTCGCTACTGCTGGTTTCATGGCCGCAATTGTTACTGTCGGCAGTTTTTTTGGCTGCATCGCGGGGCCTGCGTTCTGCGATAAGCTTGGCAAGTTCAAGGGCTTCCTCATCGTCACTACTCTTATCGGTGCCATATCGATGTTCGTGACGTGGTACACCCCGGTTGGTTTCCTTCTGTGGACGATTCTGGTCGTCAACGGCTTCTTTACCGCCATCAACGGGCCGATCATGCAGTCCATGCCTGTTCTCCTCCCCGAGATTGGTGATACGTACGCTGGTTCCGCCGGCGGCATCGTGGGTACCATCTCCCTGCTCATGAGCTATTTCCTGCCTATCGGTATCTCCGCCATTGCCGATGCCGATTACGCTATGAACATGGGTCTCGAGAGCCTCTGCTTCCTGCTTTCCGTGGTTCCGGTTTTCTTCCTGCCCGAGCTCGGTCGCAAGGCCATGCAGGCCGCCGTCGCTAAGGACAGTGAGTAGCCATGGAGGCGGTAGTCCCTGCCGATATCGTCCTTAAGACGACGGCGCTGTTTACGGCCGAGGAACTTGAGCCTCGCGCTGGGTGCGTTGCAGTTCGCGGCAGCGAGATTGTGGCCGTGGGCTCTCCCGACAAGGTGCAGCCGTTTATCGGTCCCGATACTGAGGTTATTGACGCCGGCAACAAACTGGTCATGCCCGGATTCAACGATTCACACATGCATTTTGCGCTTGGTTCAATCCAGAAGGATGAAGACTTCTGTTGCGATCTGATGTTCCTGCCGAGTGAGCAGGCTTGCGTGGATGCTGTGGCAAAGTTTGCTGCCGAACACCCTGACAATCCGTGGATTTACGGCCAGGGTTGGTATTCGCCTGCATGGGAAAACCCGATTGACCCTGATTGCCGCAGCCTCGATGCGCTCGATATCGACCGCCCAATCGTGCTCTCGGACTTTTCAATGCACGTGGTGTGGTGCAATACTGCCGCGCTCAGGGCGGTCGGTATCGACCGCAATACCCCGACGCCTGAAGGTGGCCTTATCCGCCACTTTGACAACGGCGAGCCCAATGGCTTTCTGTCCGAGCCCCAGGCGACGAACATCTTGCTCGATGTTGTGCTCAACAAACCGGACCTTGATGCGTCGTTGCTCAAGTCGATGCGCAAGTTCAACAAGCTCGGCATCACTTCGATTGGTGATATGTATCCTTTGGGCGTGACTACGCCCGGCGTGTACGACATCTATGACCGTCTGGCGAGCGAGGACCTGAGCACGCTGCGCATCAGCTACTATTCTGCGCTCGATGCTCCGATGGCAGAGTCGCAGGCGCTGCGTGCGCGTCATCACAGCGAGCGCGTGCGCATGGCGGGTCTCAAGTACATTTTGGACGGCTGCCCCGAGGCCTACACGGCCTACATGCACGAGCCGTATCTTAACGCCCCCACGGGAAAGGACTTCCGCGGCGAGCCGGCGTGCAACCAGGAGACGCTTGACTGTATGGTGCTCGAGGCCAACAAGAATGGTTTCGATGTTCGTATCCATGCTATCGGCGACGCATCGGCCACGATGATTATCGATGCCGTCGAGCGTGCCGAGGAGGTGTGCGGCAACAAGGGGGCGCGTTTTGTTATCGAGCATACAGATAACCTGAAGCTCGAGGATATTGCTCGCATGAAGCGCCTGGGCATTAATGCTGCGATTCAGCCGCAGCATCCCATCGGAGGCCTTGGGCAGGGCGTGTACGAGGAGTCTCTTGGCGAAGAGCGCATGAGCCACATGTGGCGCTATAGGGAAGAGGCCGATGGCGGAATCCACTTAGGGCTTGGTACTGACTGGCCTGCGGTGATGTCAATCGATCCTATCGATACCGTGTATGCTGCGGTGACGCGTAGCGAGTTTGACGGGCACCCGGCGGAGGGATACTTCCGCGAGAATGCCCTGACGCTCGGCGAGACGCTGCAAGCGCACACGCTCGGCTCAGCATATGTCGAGGGCTTTGAGCGCCGTTTGGGCAGCCTTGCCGCCGGCAAGCTTGCCGATATCGTCATCCTGTCGGGCAATCCGTTTGAAATGAACCCGATGGCGCTTCGCGATCTCGAAGTCGAGACGACGATCTTTAACGGACGCGTCGTCTATCGCAAGGATGAAGCATAGATAGGGTGATGAACGTGAGCAAAGGGACGGTCGAAAAATATGCCCTGCTGTTTGTGGTGTGCGGCATCGTGTTTGCTGCGAACTACGCGCAGTATCAGGTGTCGGGATTGGCACATCTGGTTGTGTCGGACCTGCATCTGACCTCGGCCGAGTTTTCAGCCGTCCTGTTTGCCCCGTTTGTTCCTGCCGTTGTATTCGGCATCCCTGTCGGCGTTTGCTCCGATCGATATGGCGTGAAGGTGCTCGTATTCATCGCATCGGCGATTTCTGCAATTGCAGCGGCTGCTCGCGCGGAGTGCGCATCGTTTGCGACGCTGTTCACGGCGACCATGCTTCTGGGCGCGGCACCATGCGTCGTGAATGCCATCGTTCTAAAAGTGCTTGGTTCCGCTTTTGGCGGAGAAACCGATAGGGCCATGGGATGGTTCTACGCTGCGGGGTCGGGCGGAATCGCCTGCTCGCTTGCAACCTCTCCTCTCTTTGCAACGCCCGGACGAGCATATGCCCTTGCTGCCGTTTTATTTGCCGTGTTTGGATTGCTGTGGCTGCTGGTTGCGCCATCGGCAGATGTTCTGCAGGCTGCAGATGGCCTTGGCGTTCAGGGTGCGGAGCCTGCTTCGTCGTCGGCAAGTGCGTTTGCGACGGTAATCAAGATGCCGATGGTTTGGCTCGTGGCGATACTGCTTGGAGTCGCCCTTGCATCGGCTACGGCGTACTCGGGTTATCTTGTCTCGGCACTTGAGGCTTCAACCGAACCCCAGGTCGCCGGGCTTCTTGCCTCTTTCGTGACGCTTGGGTCGATTGTCGGCAGCGTGGCCGGTCCCTACGCGCGAGCGCAATTTGGCGACTATCGCGTGTTTATGGCCATCGCCGCAATGGCGGGGAGTGCCCTTATGTGGGCCGGAGAGGCTTTTGTCTCTCAGCCTTCTGTCGGGCTCATGTTTGCGATTGGCGTTTCGACTGCCGTCGCCGGTCCGGTCGTTCAGTCGCTACCCTACATGTTGCCCGAGGTGCGCGAGGGGCTTGCAGGAAGCGCCGGTGGCGTGGTGAGCACCGTTTCGCTGGGGCTTACGTTTTTGATTCCCGTGGCCCTCTCCTTCTGCATTGGCGAGAGCTATGAAACGCTTCTATTTGGGTGCGCTGTTTTGTTTGGCGCGACGGCGCTGGCGTCTCCATTCCTGCCGTCTCCCGATTCACTTATGTAACACCTGTTTTCGCCCTTTGGGCCTGGCCGACAAGGGCAAAAGGAGTTGGTCTACTTGACACTAAAAAAGAGTACCGCTGTGACCATTCTCAACGGCATCGTTAATCCTCTATTCATGTGTTCATTTCTGCCGATTGTTGAGGGAAAGCCTGGCTTAGATTTTCAGGGACTTACTGGTTTCTGGGGGCAGCTTATTCTGGCCATCGGTATTGCACAGTTCGTGGGCTTTTTGCCGCTCTTTGGCAAAGCAATTGAGACGTGCGTTGAGTTTTTTGGTTTTGATCGGAACACTCCGGGCGCACGGATTTGCGGAACCGTTGTGGGCGCTACTCTGCTCTTCTGCATTATCGGGCTATTTGAAGTCGCGTTTCAGTCAGGCGTTGGCGTTATCGACGGTGTGCCGTTTTTCTCGCGTTGGGTTCGCCTCGTGGTGGGCGGATGGGCCTTTGTCGTTGTGGGCGGCTTGCTGTTTGATCCCTTTGTCGCGGCCATTGCCGCTAAAGTTACGGGCGAATAGCGCCAAGACCGGTCGCGTGGCGAAAGCCTGATCGACTGGCAGCCAAGGCCGGCCGGGGATTGGTCGGCCTCATTTTGCCCGTGCTACCATAAACGGACATTCGTTTGATGGGGGCTGCCGTTGTCGCGCGTCTTGCAACATATGGAAATCCCGCTGCTGCTGGCGGTGCCAGCCGTGATGGCTGCAACGTTGCTGGCGGGCGTTGAGCAGGCGGCGCTTGCCATGCTTGTCGTGGTGGCGCTGGTGCTTGCGCTGTTCTTTGCGGGTTACGAGGCGTCGCGCCCGGGCCTGCGCCAGATTATGCCCACGCTGGTGTTGGCGGCGTTGGCCGCGGCGGGGCGCATCTTGTTCGGTCCCATTCCCGACTTTAAACCGGTGAGCGCCATCGCCATTATCGCGGGGGCGACGCTTGGTCGCCGCAATGGTTTTATGGTTGGCGCGTTGGCAGCGCTGACCAGCAATTTCTTTTTTGGGCAGGGCATGTGGACGCCGTGGCAGATGTATGCCTGGGGTCTGGTTGGCTATGTTGGCGGCGCGCTGGCGCATGCGGGCGCGTTCGACCGTGCGGATGGAACCGTGCGCATGCCGGCGCTGATGGCGTACGGCTTTGCATCGGGCCTGCTCTACGGCGTGGTAATCAACGCCTACGACATCATCGGTTTTGTGCAGCCGCTCACGTGGGCGGGCGCCGTGGCGCGTCTTGCCACGGCAGTGCCGTTCGATATCACACACGGCCTCGCGACCTGCGTGTTCTTGGCCGCCCTGTACAAGCCCTGGTGTCGCCGCATCAGCCGAGTCGTCGTGAAATACGGACTGTAG
Source organism: uncultured bacterium (assembly GCA_905215505.1). GTDB lineage: Bacteria > Actinomycetota > Coriobacteriia > Coriobacteriales > Coriobacteriaceae > Collinsella. Next base: position 6,230 of record CAJMPU010000006.1, on the reverse strand, counting down.
GGCTGGTTGCGCCGGGGCGGGAATCAATACTGTCGAAGTGCCATTTTAAAACTATGCCTGTTTACGGGGCTAGATTGGCATAGGCAGACCATACCGGCTTTTTTCGAAATAGAGCAATCCGTTTATACGCGGTTTTATTATCTCGGAATTGCATATGGTTGGGGGTTCGCGATTCAGCCCCGTAAACCGGCATAGTTTTGGAATGGCCGGCTGATATGACGGGCATCGTGGCCCTCAGAGAGCCAAATTGATCCATTTTCTTCCGTCCCCAGATGTCCCCAGGGAATCAGTTGACGGCGCTTGCCACGAAACTGGCCCATCTACTACGTTTAGCTTGATACTCCCGACCATGACCGCGTTTTATGAAAAACCGCAGGCTTTCTACCTGCGGTTTTCATTTCGCGTTGTTCGCTGTGGTTGAGGGTGGTGGCTTAAACGTAGTAGATGGGCGTGTTTCGTGGCGGATGGGTCACGCGGATACCCCCACGAGGCCCAAAATGATCCGTTTTCCTTCGTCTCCGGGGGCAGCTGGAGTTAGAGCTCCAACGTAAGGGTGACGGGGCAGTGGTCGCTGCCGAAGATGTCGCCGCGGATGCCGGTGTTGCGTACGTTGCCGGCGATTGCGTCGCTCACCAGGAAGTAATCGATGCGCCAGCCTGCGTTGTTCTTGCGGGCATTAAAGCGGTAGCTCCACCAGCTGTAGACGCCCTCGACGTCCGGATTGGCCGCGCGCCAGGTGTCGGTAAAACCGGCGTCGAGCAGCTCGGTAAACTTGCCGCGCTCCTCGTCCGAAAAGCCTGCGTTGCCGCGGTTGGACTTGGGGTTCTTAAGGTCGATCTCCTCGTGCGCCACGTTAAAGTCGCCGCAGGTCACCACGGGTTTGCCGGTCTCGCGTTCAAGCGCGCTCAAAAAGCCGCGGTAGGCATCGTCCCAAGCCATGCGCACGTCGATGCGCGCGAGCTCATTTTGGGCGTTGGGCGTATAGACGTCGACAAACCAAAACTTGTCGAACTCGAGCGCACAGACGCGGCCCTCGGTTGCGGCTTGGGCGACGAGCTCGCCCGCCTCGCCCTCGCCGGCGTAGGGTGGCAGTGCGTCGGCGTGCAGCACGCGCAGCGGTTCCTGGCGGCTAAAGACCGCGGTGCCCGAGTAGCCCTTGCGCTCGGCGTAGCTCCAGGTTTGGTGATAGCCGGGCAGGTCGATATCGACCTGGCCCTCCTGCAGCTTGGTCTCTTGCAGCGCCAAGATATCGACGTCGAGTTCTTGCGCGATCTGGATAAAGCTCGGGTCCTTTTTGAGCACGGCGCGCAGGCCGTTGACGTTCCACGAGGCGAAAGTGTAAGTCTGAGGCATGGTGTCCTTTCGACGGGGTTGGCAGGCTTAAGATTAGCGCAACAGGGGCGGTGGTGGGCACCGCGCGTGCTGACCCAAAGGCCGCATGCTGGGACATCGCCCGACGCCGCCCGATCAACAAGGACGGAGGGCTCATATGACGCAGGCAATATCGGATCCCAAGCAGGCCTCCGCCGCGCTGGCGGAGCTGTTCAATACCCACAAGCGCATGGTGTTCTTTGGCGGCGCTGGTGTTTCCACGGCAAGTGGCATCCCCGATTTCCGCAGCGTGGACGGCCTGTATCACCAGCAGTTTGCCTACCCGCCCGAGACTATGCTCTCGCATAGCTTTTATGAGACACATCCGGCCGAGTTCTTCGACTTTTACCGCACCAAGATGATCGCGCTTAACGCTAAGCCCAACCGCTGTCACACCAAGCTGGCCGAGCTGGAGCGCGCCGGCAAGCTTGATGCCGTGGTGACGCAAAACATCGACGGCTTGCATCAGATGGCGGGCTCGCAGCGCGTGTTCGAGCTGCACGGATCGGTCCATCGCAACATTTGCCAGTCGTGCGGCGCGGTCTATAGCGCCGAGTGGATTTGCTCGCGCGAGCACGAGGACGCCGCGGGCGTGCCCGTGTGCCCCGCGTGCGGTGGTCGCATCAAGCCCGATGTGGTGCTCTACGAAGAGCCGCTCGACGAGCATGTGTTGACCGGTGCCGTTGCCGCCATTGCCGCGGCCGATGCCCTCATTGTGGGTGGGACCTCGCTCGTGGTGTATCCGGCGGCAGGCCTTACGCGTTACTTTACTGGCGATACGCTGGCCATTTGCAATTTGGCGCCTACCGATCAGGATGCAAATGCCGACCTGCTGATTTCTTGCGACATCGCGGCCGCGTTTGCGTTCTAGCCCGTGTGCGCGGATACAATAGAAAGACTGAGTGCAAAGCGACCCCGCCGCCAGCTCCCCAAGCTCGGCGGCGTGGGCATTTTAGGAGGATGTTCATGGCGAACGACAGCAAGACATGGCGGTGCGGAAAGTATGAGCTCAGCTTTGACCGTCCGCGCATCATGGGCGTCCTCAACGTGACGCCCGATTCGTTTAGCGACGGCGGGGAGCACTTCGACCCGGATGCCGCCATCGAGTACGGCCTGGCGATGCTCGACGCCGGCGCCGACATCATCGACGTAGGCGGCGAGTCCACGCGCCCCGGCTTTACCCCGGTTAATCCCGACGAGGAGGCTCGCCGCGTGCTGCCCGTGGTGCGCGCGCTGGCCAAAGAGGGCGCCATCGTCTCGATCGACACGCGTCACGTGGCGGTTGCCAAGGCGGCCGTGCGCTGCGGCGCCTCGATCGTCAACGACGTGACGGGCTTCACTGACCCCAAGATGGTCGAGTTTGTTAAGACGAGCACCTGCGGTGTCATCGTGATGCATGCCGGCGAGGTCGCCGCGCCTACCCGCACGCACGCAACGGTGCAGCTCGATACCTCGGCGGCGGCGTTTGTTGCCGAGAAGGCGCGCGAGGCGGCTGCCGAGGCCGCGCGTGAGGCCGAGAAGCCGGCTCGCCGCCGTCGCGGCAAGTTGCTGGGTGAGCCTAAGCCGGAGGCCAAGCTTCCGGGTGGCGTGGTGCAGCCCTCGTTGTCGTTTGGCGAACCTGAGCCCGCGACCGAGCCTGCAAGCGAGCAGGAGACGCCGGGCGCCGAGCAGGCCGCGCCTGCCGCCGATACCGCTGCGCCCGAGGCCACGCCCGCGGCTACCGAAACCGCGCCGGAGCCCAATGACCACCTGGCCGCCATGATGCGCCGCAGCGCCCGCCGCGAGGAAGCCTACGTGCCCACCTCGCAGCTCCGCCGCTTCACCCTGCCCGATTCGGCGCCCATCATGCGCCGCGTCATGGGCTTTCTGTCCGACCAGGCCCGCGCGCTCATCCACGCCGGCGTGTCGCGCGACCGCATCTGCATCGATCCCGGTCCGGGCTTTGGCAAGACGGCCAACGAGGACATTGTCATCCAGCGCGAGACTGCCAAGATGGCGTCACTGGGCTATCCGCTCATGTGCGCCGTATCGCGCAAGCGCTTTGTGGGCGCCGTCTCGGGCGTGACCGAGGCCGCCGAGCGCGATGCCGCTACGTTTGGCGTGTGCCTGGGCGCCATCCAGGCCGGTGCCAACATTGTGCGCGTGCACGACGCCGCGGGCTTTGCGCAGTTCCTGAACGGCTACTGGGCGGTTGCCAAGCCGCAGCCGCGCCGCGCGTTTGTGGCCGTGGGCTCCAACCTGGGGCATCGCTGTGACAACATCCGCGCCGCACGCGACATGATCGCCGAGATTCCACTCACCTGCGTGTCCAACTCCTCCAAGATCTACGAGAGCGAGCCGGCCTACGAGACGCGCCAGGACGCGTTTGCCAACGCCGTCATCGAGATTAAGACCGAGCTGGCTCCGCTGGTGCTGCTTGACGAGCTCATGAAGATCGAGGCCGAGCTGGGCCGCGACCGTTCCAAGAAGGCCAAGGCCAACGGCCCGCGCACCATCGACTTGGACCTGCTGTGGATGGACGGCGAGACCCACGGCGGCAAGAAGCTGCGCCTGCCGCATCCGCTGATCGGCGAGCGTGACTTTGTGCTGGTGCCGCTCGAGGACCTGATGCACGACCCGGCTCGGTTCTTCCGCTACAACGGCGTCGAGGTCAAGGAGCCCGAGGATCGCGTGGGCCATATCGTGGGCGAATTGGGGCGTATGTAGATGATCGAGATGAATGCTGTTGCCGCTGGCACCGAGCTCGACGCGGCGCGTGACGCGGGCCGCGAGGGCGTGTCCGCGGGCTGGTGCGCGTGGAGCGTGGGCGATGCTTCGCTGACGTTTTCGCTGGTTGTGCGCCCCGATGTGAACATGCACGCCTTCCACGGTCTGCCGTTTGTGGCCGCGATGGGCATGATGGACGCGCTCGTGGGCACGGCTTCGACGCCGGGGTTGGGCCTTGCCGGTAAAGTGGGTATCCAGTGGCCGAGCGATATCGTGTGCGGTGCGCCTGCGTTTGAGGCGTCGCTCGCGCGTGTTGCCGTGAACGGCGGTGCCGGTGCTGCGGGCATGTTTGCCGCGGTGACGGTTGATATTGAGCGTGCGGCGCTGGGTGAGCTTGGCGTGGATATGGCAGATGAGGCGCTGATCGAGGCATTGGCCGCCGCTGTGCTGACCCGCGTTGACGCCTGGGCGGTTGCCGCCAACACGCCGCAGGGCGCTGCCGGCCCGCTGGCTCCGGTGCTGGGCGAGTACTTTGACATGGTGCCACTGCTGGGTCGTCAGGTCGCGGCGGTGTCGCCCAACGGTTTGCCGCTTGCGGTCGGTGTGTTTGCGGGCCTGGACATCTGGGGTCGCGCGACCATCAAGACCGATGCCGGCGAGCAGGAGTTTCCGCCCGAGGCCGTACGGATTCGCGGACTGTAACGCGAGGCGCCCGCGCTCAAAGATAACGATGACAACGAAGCCCTCTTCGGCCTGTGCTGGGGAGGGTTTCGCCTATCTGGGGAATGGGTTGCCAGCGCCCTATTCCTCAAAACTGAAAAATTTTCGTTTTTGAGGAATAGGAAACATGCACGATATCGCTGTGCTGGGTGTATTCGAGGAGCTGCTATTCCTCATAATTGAAAATAATTCAGTTTTGAGGAATAGGCTTGGCGAACGTTTGCGGGGGCTGTGGCATCGGGCATGCTCGACTTAAGCCCCTGCCTTACCCCAGCTCCTGCATGCGGCGGTAGATTTCGCAGATGCCCTTAATGGTAAGTTGTCCGTCGATCACATCGAAGGCGTCGGTCGAATCGGCGACGATGCCGGCGAGGCCGCCCGTGGCGATAACGGTGGCATCGTCGCGGCCCAGCTCGCGCTTCATGCGCGCGACCAGGCCCTCGGCCATGGCGGCGGCGCCCACGACGGCGCCAACTTTGATGCACTCTTCTGTATCGCGGCCGATGGCATGCTCGGGCGCCTCGAGCGGAACGCTGGCGAGTTTGGCGGCACGGGCGGCGAGCGCATCCATGGAGATGCGGATGCCCGGTGCGATTGCTCCGCCAATGTAATAGCCGTTCTCGTCGATAACGTCGATATTGGTCGCGGTGCCAAAGTCCACCACGATTGCCGGCGCGCCGTAGAAGGTCTCGGCGGCAACGGCGTTGGCGACGCGGTCGGCGCCCACGGCCTGGGGGTTCGCCGCCCGCAGTTTGGTCACGGCCGCCGTCTGCGGTCCAATGACGATGGCGTCCGCCGCGATGCGGTCGGCCACGGCGTGCCACTCGCGCGAGAGCTGCGGCACCACGCCGGCAAAGGCGACCGCGTCGACCGCGTCGAGTGAGAGGTCGTACATCTTAAAGAAGCCCATCAGGCGCACATGGATCTCGTCGGCGGTGTAGGAGCGGTCGGTGGGCATGCGCCACGACTGCACCAGCTCGTCTCCGTCAAACAGGCCCATGGCCGTCTGCGTGTTTCCCATATCGATAGCGAGCAGCATGTCTACTCCAGGTGTCGGCGTAAAAGGACGCGCACCATTGTATACGTGCCGTCGGCGACAGGCTGCGATTCGCTTACGGTGATATGGGCTGAGGGGTTTAAATATGAAGGAATTATGCTCTACGAGATTTTCCTTGCCGTTTACCGAACTCCCGCGTAATATTCTTTCCTGCGCACATGAGGCGCCCAGACATTGCGGGGTGGAGCAGTCTGGTAGCTCGCCGGGCTCATAACCCGGAGGTCGTAGGTTCAAATCCTGCCCCCGCGACCAAGAACTTGCAGCTCGTCGGCCTAGCCGGCGAGCTTTTTTCAAGACTTTAGTCTGCTGGCCGCGCAGCGGCCAGCTTTAAACCACCCGCTACGCGGGTGGAGACAAACGGCTTTACAAAGCCACC
>CAJMPU010000005.1 GCA_905215505.1 uncultured bacterium | reverse complement strand
CCCCTTCCCCCACCCCGCCCCACCACTCCCCCCACCATATATTGCAAAACACCCCCAATCATATGTTCGAAAACACAATATGTTGTGTTTACAGCAACGGCGGGATGCCACCTGTGGCACCCCGCCTTTCAACCTCAACCTTCAAGTTGACCTTGAGGCGATTTTTACGTCCCTTTACACGCCGTTCACATCGCCCCCAAACTCCCCCACCCACGGTACACACGGCCCACCGCCGCATCGGTGTCTAGCGAAAAATGGGACGGGCCCCAGATTGCCCATGCGCGCAAAAGTGCGTCTCGGCAATCTGGGGCCCGTCCCCTTTAGTATTTATAAATATGCAGGTCAGCGAGGTGCTAGCGATGTGCTAGCGGATGCGCCGCCAGATAGACCTCGGTCAGTTGCGTTCGGTCGACATGCGTGTAGACCTGCGTGGTCGAAATATCGGCATGGCCCAAAATCTCCTGCAGCACACGCAGGTCGGCACCGCCCGCGAGCATGTGGGTGGCAAAGGAGTGGCGCAAGGTATGGGGATGGAGCCCCACCAGCCCCACCTGACGCCCATACCGCTCGCATATCGCATGCACGGCCTGGCGCGACAGGCGACGTCCGTTCTTATTTAAAAAGACCGCCGAGGTCTCGGTTCCGCGGGCATGGGCCGCCAAGCGAGAACGTCCCTCAGTTACATAGAGCGTCAGAGCTCGCGCCGCGCTTCCCACCAGTGGGGACAGGCGTTCCTTTGAGCCCTTACCGCGAACGAGTACAAAGCCATCGTCAATATGGATATCGCCCACATCGAGCCCAACCAGCTCACTCACACGCAAACCGCATCCGTAGAGCACTTCCAAGATGGCATGGTCGCGCAGTCCCATCTCGCCCTCGGGAAAGTCTTGATCGAGCAGCGCCGAGACATCCTCCACCGATAGATACTCCGGCAAACGCTCAGCCTTTTTAGGCAGGCGCAACGCCGCCGTCGGGTTTTGGGCCACGGCCCCATCGCGCACCAAAAAGGCATGCAGGCCCTTCACGGCAGCAAGCGCGCGCTCCACCGAGGCGTCGGAATAGCCTCCGCCGCGGCGATCGGCGACAAAGCCCTCCACGACCTGACGGGTCACCTCTTCAAAAGACACAATACCCGCCCGCTCCAGATAGGCGCAGTACGTCGTCAGGTCACGACGATAGGCCACAATCGTGTTGCGCGCCAAGCCCCGCTCGACCGCGAGGTAATCGAGATACTCCCCCGCCGCCACGGCGAGCGACGAGGGAGTAGCTTCGGTATGTTCCTTATTCGCCGGCACCCTTAGTCCGTAGCGAGGTTCATGGGCGTCACCTGCAGACGGTCGACACCCTCGTGCTGGCCGATCGAAGCGCGCACGAACTCTCGGAACAGCGGCTGCGGATTAGTCGGACGGCTCTTGAACTCGGGGTGAGCCTGGGTTGCCACATACCACGGATGCACGTCGCGCGGCAGCTCGACCATCTCGACCAGGCGCTCGTCGGGCGAGAGGCCAGAGATAACCAAGCCGGCATCCTCGAGCTGGTCGCGGAAGGCGTTGTTGAACTCAAAGCGGTGACGGTGACGCTCGTAGACGAGTTCCTCGCCATATGCCTCGCGAGCAAGGGTATCGGCGGCGAGCTTGCACGGATAGGCGCCCAGGCGCATGGTGCCGCCCTTCTCGGTCACGTCCTCCTGCGAGCTCATCAGATCGATGACGCTAAACGGGCCGTCCGGATCGAACTCAGAGGAGCTGGCGCCGGCAAGGCCGACGACGTTGCGGGCGAACTCGCACACGGCGACCTGCATACCCAGGCAAATGCCCAGATACGGAATCTTGTGCTCACGGGCAAACTCGGCCGCGAGGATCTTGCCCTCCAGGGCGCGCTTGCCAAAGCCGCCGGGGACCAGGATGCCCGAGGCGTCGCCCAGAACCTCAGAGACATTCTGCTCGTCGAGGCTCTCGCCGTCGACCAGCTGGACGTCCACATGGCGATCGTAGAAGACGCCCGCATGGTGCAGGGCCTCGATAACCGACAGGTACGCATCGGGCAGCTGCGTGTACTTACCCACGACGGCAATCTTAACCTTATCGGCGTGATGGTTGGCATGGTTCTGCTTACGCAGGAACTCATTCCACTCGCTCATGTCGCGCTCACGCGGGTCCAGGCCCAGGCGCTCGCAAATACGCAGGTCAAAGTCCTGCTCGGCAAGCAGCTGCGGCACGTCGTAGATGCTCGCGCAGTCCTCATTGGTAAAGACGCAATCGGTGTCGACGTCGCAGAAGCTTGCGATCTTTCCGCGGATAGCGTCATCGATATGGTGGTCGGAGCGCAGCACGATGATATCGGGCTGGATGCCAAAGCTGCGGAGCTCCTTGACGGAATGCTGCGTGGGCTTGGTCTTGACCTCGTGGGCGGCGGCAATATAGGGAACGAGCGACACGTGGATGTAGCAGACGTTCTCGGAGCCGGCCTCCTTGCGGTACTGACGGATGGCCTCGACAAACGGTTGGGACTCGATGTCGCCGATCGTGCCGCCCAGCTCGGTGATGACTACATCGGAGCCGGTCTGCTCCTCGATGCGGCGAAACTTGTCCTTAATGGCATTGGTGACGTGAGGAATCACCTGCACGGTACCGCCCAAAAAGTCGCCGCGACGCTCGCGGGCGATTAGGCTTTTGTAGATGGCACCGGTCGTAAAGTTGGAATCGCGGGTCAGGTTCTCATCAATAAAGCGCTCGTAATGACCCAGGTCCAGGTCGGACTCGTAACCATCCTCGGTTACAAAGACCTCACCATGCTGGAACGGGCTCATGGTACCGGGGTCGACGTTCAGATACGGGTCGGCCTTCTGCATCGTTACTTTGTAGCCACGCGACTTGAGCAGACGGCCCAGCGAGGCCGCGGTGATACCCTTGCCCAGGGACGAAACCACGCCACCGGTTACGAACACATGCTTGGTCATATTGAGTTACCTGCGCTTCCCGTAGAAGTTGTTTATCCACATCTTACGGGTCTTCATTGTAATACTCGCGCCGCGGACCGTCCGCAATTTTTCTCGCGTGCGATTGCATTTCTCAATCTTGAAACAAAACGCCGCCCGGTTTCCCAGGCGGCGTCACTATGGCAAGGGTTACATGCTGCTATCGATCAGCAACCTCGTCCTCAAGCATTTCTTGAACGAGCATGCCGGTACGGACGCCCTCAAGATACCACTCACCACGTTCGGTGAGGCAAATGCCATTTGCAAGCTGACCGCCGTCGTCGCTATAACGCGAGACGACATCAATCATACCTTCGGAATCCAAGCGATCGATTGCGGCGCGGGCACGATACGGCGAAACCCCCACGCGCTCGGCAAGCGTTTTGCGCGAGAAACCATACGGCCCGCCATTGTCTTCGGTTTGCTGGTCGATCTCCATCAACACCAGCACCTCGACACGCTTCATATCGTTGACACTCGCACGACCCTTGCCCGCCATAGCAGCCTCCTCAAACCGAGCACGAGCATCTAACGCGCCGTGCGCGACCGACACACCTCACGATGGCAGGTAATATCCATCATGCGGCATCCCGCTAAGGATGAAACAGTTACGGTTATTGTATACCGCTCAAATTGTTTCTAGGCAGGTAAACAGCTATTTTTCGCCGAAATAGACGCTTTATTGATCAAAAAGCCGTACCGGGCGCTAACCCGATACGGCCAAAATGCAATGCAATTACCGCGGTGCTTCAAACTTAGCGATGGAAGAAACCGCGGCGCTCAAACTTGGGCTCGCAGCACACGTTGATGCCCAACTTGCGCAGTACCGTCTCGTCCGTCGGCGAGATAATCACGCTAAAGAAGGCATCGCAACCGCGCAGCTGCTCCAGGCCCGAAAGGACGCGAGCGGCCGTCTCACTCGTGGCCGAGGTGATCGACAGCGCCATAAGCGTCTCGTCGGTGTGGAGGCGCGGGTTTTTGCTGCCCAGGAAATGCGTCTTGAGCTTGCTGATGGGCTCGATCGCCTCATCGCTAATGACCTCGAGCTCAAGGTCGACGCCCGAGACATGCTTGAGGGCGTTCATAATGAGCGAACTTGCGGCGCCCAGGCGCGTGGAGGTCTTACCGGTCACCACGGAGCCATCGGGCATGACCATGGCACCCACGGGACCACCCGTCAGCTGCTCCCTGGTGAGGGCCGCCGAGCGCGCCGGTGAGTAGTTCTTATCGATGCCGGCTTTCTTCATAATAATCTTGAGACGGTCGACTTGCTCATCGCCCACGCCGGTACGGCGCACATTTTCGACCGCGGTAAAGTAGCGGCGGACGATCTCCATCTTGGAAGCGTCGCGGCAGGCATCGTCATCGGTGATGGCAAAACCGACCATATTGACGCCCATGTCCGTAGGGCTCTGGTAGGGGCTCTTGCCCAGGATCTTTTCCATCAGGGCACGGACTACCGGGAAGGCCTCGACGTCGCGGTTGTAGTTGACCGTGGTCTTGTTGTAGGCCTCCAGGTGGAAGGAGTCGATGATGTTGGCGTCATCGAGGTCTGCCGTGGCGGCCTCGTAGGCAATATTGACCGGATGCGTAAGGGGCAGATTCCAAACCGGGAAGGTCTCGAATTTGGCATAGCCGGCGGCCGTGCCATGCTTGTGCTCGTGATAGAGCTGAGACAGGCAAGTGGCGAGCTTGCCCGAGCCAGGGCCGGGCGCCGTCACGACAACGAGCGGTCGGGTGGTCTCGACAAACTCGTTCTTGCCGTAGCCATCGTCGGACACGATCAGATCGACATCGTGCGGATACCCCTCGATGGGATAGTGCAGCTTGGCGGGAATACCGAGCGCGTTCAGGCGGTTGCGGAATACATCGGCAGCAGGCTGGCCGGCGTACTGGGTGATAACCACAGCCGCGACGGCAAAGCCGTTGCCGCGGAACAGGTCAACCAGGCGCAAAACGTCCTCGTCATAGGTAATGCCAAGGTCACCACGAGCCTTGTTTTTCTCGATGTGGTTCGCGTTGATCGCGATGATAACCTCGACATCGTCGGCGATGCTCTTGAGCATGCGAAACTTGCTGTCCGGCTCAAAGCCCGGCAGCACGCGGCTGGCATGATAGTCATCGAACAGCTTGCCGCCAAACTCCAAATACAGCTTGCCACCAAACTGCGAGATGCGCTCCTTAATGTGAGCAGCCTGCAGCTCGATATACTTCGCGTTGTCGAAACCCTGGCGCATGTATGGCTCCCGTCCCGTTTCCATTTAATGTTCTAGGCGATTATAACGGAGCCCGCCCTCCCCGATAACCAGACCATCAACAGGCACCAACCAAACACGCCATCGATAAGTTGCGGTGAAATAGTTCCTGTTTAACCCCTCAAGACGGCCAAACGGGAACTATTCCACCGCAACTTCCCCTTTTGGCGCAAAGTAACCTGACCCCTTTGCACCAACAGCAGAAACGTCGCGGGCAGAGAACGGACAGTGAACGGGCAACAGAGCGAGCAAGCAGCCCCCTGCACCAACAATGGCAGCGCCGCAGGTTGAGCATAAGTCAGCGAAAGCCCACCAGAGCGAGCAAGGTGACGTGAAAGAGGAGGGCATAGGCCTTTTGGCCATGCCCGACGATTGAACGTCAGATTGCCGCTCTGGCGGGCTTGCAGCGTCGAGTGGTTCCGGCGTTTGGTAAAACGCCGGAACACAAAAGCGCCCCCTCCCGCGCACGGAACGGGAGGGGGCTAAAGGTAGGAGTCTACCGGTGGGTTGACCCCACCGGAAAGACGATGACCAGGTGATCCTTTGCAGGATCGTCAAGGTTTCCGTGGGGTACCCGTTGGGTACTTAGAGCATCACGCAGGCGACGGTCAGAATGATGGCGCAGACGACGGAGAGAGCGACGATGAGCTTGAGAGCAAACTTGAGCCAGGTCGTCCACTCGATCTTAGCCAGAGCGAGACCGCCCATGATGGCACCAGAGGTCGGGGTGAACAGGTTCACGACGCCGATGGCGGCGGAGAAGATCATGACCATGACCTCGGGCGAGAAGCCGAGCTTAACAGCCAGCGGTCCCATGATGGGCATGGAGACAGTAGCCATACCGGAGGTCGAGGGGATCAGGAAGGACAGGCCGAAGTAGACCAGGAAGCTCATGGGAGCGAAGATCACGCCGGACAGGCCAGCCAGAGCATTGGCGGCAGCGTCGAGGACGTAGACGTCGAGGCCGGTGCTAGCCATGAGGACGGAGATACCACGGGCGAGAGCGATGACGAGGACAACGGACATCATGTCGGCAGCGCCGGTGATGAAGGTGTTGACGATCTGCTTCTCGGACAGGCCACCGATGATACCGATCAGGACAGCCATGAGGAAGAACCAGGTGGAAGCCTCATCGAAGTACCACTGGCCAATGGGCAGGCCGGTGATCAGGGCAGACCAGCCCTGAACGATGGCGTTACCGTCGGCGTCATAGACGGCGCCAGCATCGAAGAAGTTGGCGACGCCCTCGTTGAGATCGGCCAGCGGGATGAAGCCGACGATCATGACGACGAAGGTGAAGGCAAAGGCGATCAGAACACCCTTCTGACGACCGGTGAGCTTGACCTCCTTGTTAACCTCGGAAGCAGCCTTGCCGTGAGCCTCTTCGGCGTCCTTGAGCTCCTGCATCGAAAGAATGGTGGAACCCTTGTCAGCCTTGACCTTCTTGGCATAGCTCATGACGAAGAGGATGGACATAACAGTGGTAACAATCCACAGGACGGCACCGAGACCGATGATGATGGACTGGTTGACCTCAATGCCAACGCCGGTCAGAGCGTCGACGGCAGCACCGACGGCGAACGGGTTAACCGTGGAGCCCAGGCAGCCGCAGCCAGCGCCGAGCAGGACGGTGGCAGCACCGACCATAGGGTCGAAGCCAGCGGCCATCATGGTAGCGGCAAGCAGAGCGTAGAAGGGAACGGTCTCCTCGCACATACCATAGGTGGTACCACCGAGGGAGAAGATGAGCATCAGCACGGGAATGAGCATGATCTCATTGCCCTTAAGCTTCTGCACCAGAACGGCAATGCCGTTGTCCAGGGCGCCGGTCTCGGTCATCATGCCGAGGAAGCCGCCGAGGATCATAACGAAGAGGCAGACGGGCAGAGCGTCAGCGAAGCCCTTGACCGGGGCGGTGCAGAAATCGCTCAGGCGGGCAGCGGTAACCTCGCCACCGGACGTACCGGAGACGATAACGGTAACAACCGCGACGATTGCCAGCAGAGCAAGAAGAATGGTGAACGATGAAGGCATACCGCGCTTTTTCTTAGCGGTCTCAGTCATAGTTCTCATCCCCCCTTCATAAATCATTTACTGATCTCGCCCGAAGCGGCTCTTCCGTGCCGTGCATGTCGCTCAGTGCGAGATTTTTACCAGACAAAAGCGCTCGGGGTGCGCAGCAATGCACCCCGAGCGAGATGCTAGAAGCTCTTACTTGAGCGTAGCGTACATGACAGCCTTGATGGTGTGCATGCGGTTCTCGGCCTCGTCGAAGACCTTGGAAGCGGGGCTCTCGAAGACCTCGTCGGTGACCTCCTGCTCGGTGATGCCGAACTGCTCGCACTTCTCGGCGCCAATCGTGGTGTTGGTGTCGTGGAAGCTGGGCAGGCAGTGCAGGAAGATGGCACCCGGGTTGGCCATAGCCATGACCTCGGAGGTGACACGATACGGGGTGAGCTGAGCGATGCGCTCGGCCCAGACCTCGTCAGGCTCGCCCATGGAGACCCACACGTCGGTGTAGATAACGTCGGCACCGGTGACGCCGTCCTTGACGTCGGTGGTCAGCTTGATGGTGCAGCCGTTGGCCTCAGCGATGGGCTTGCAGGCCTCGATGACGTCGTCAGCGGGCATGCACTCCTCGGGGCCGCAGGCCACGAAGTTCATGCCGAGCTTGGAGCAGACGACCATGAGGGAGCGAGCGACGTTGTTCTTGCAGTCGCCCATGAAGACGAGGGTCTTGCCCTTGATGTCGTAGTTGAAGTTCTCCTGGACGGTCAGGATGTCGGCGAGCATCTGAGTGGGGTGCCACTCGGTGGTCAGACCGTTCCAGACGGGCACGCCGGACTTAGCGGCAAGCTCCTCGACGTCGTCCTGGGCAAAGCCACGGAACTCGATGCCGTCATACATGCGGCCGAGAACGCGGGCGGTGTCCTCGATGGACTCCTTCTTGCCCATCTGCGACGAACCCGGATCGAGGTAGGTGACGCCCATGCCCAAATCCATGCCGCCGACCTCGAAGGCGCAGCGGGTACGGGTGGAAGTCTTCTGGAAGAGCAGGACGATGTTCTTGCCCTCGAGATAGCGGTGCGGAACGCCAGCGCGCTTCATGTCCTTGAAGTTCTTGGAGAGCTTGAGCAGGTACTCGATCTCCTCGGTGGTGAGGTCGAGGAGCTTGAGGAAGCTACGGCCGGAGAGGTTAACACCCATGGTTCGAATCCTTTCGAAGAAATGAATTACGCAAATACTAGTGGTGCCCGTTTGACGGGCGAAACCGGTGCGGTTGTAGGGAGACCGCACCGGAAACGGAAAGACTTAGAGGTCCTCGCGCCAGAAGGGCATGCTCATGCAGCGCGGGCCGCCGCGGCCGCGGGAGAGCTCGGCGGAGGGCACGACGAGAAGGTCCAGGCCCTCCTTGTACAGCACGTCGTTGGTGACGGTGTTGCGCGCGTAGACGCAGATCTTGCCGGGCTCGACGCACAGGGTGTTGGAGCCGTCGTTCCACTGCTCGCGGGAGGCCGCGATCGGGTCGCCGCCGCCGCAGGGGATCAGCTTGACCTGGTCGACGCCGGTGGCGTCCTCCAGGACGTGCTCGAGGGTGTCCTCGATCAGGCGGATGTTCACGTCGCCCGGGTTCTTGCCGGCGGTCAGCTCGTAGACGCGCAGGGTGCCCATGATGGCGGGGTGGATCGTGAACTTATCGACGTCGATCTGGGTGAAGACCGTGTCGAGGTGCATGAAGGCGCGCGAGACGGGGATGTCGAAGGCCAGGATGCGCTCGACCTTGGAGTCGGAGTTCCAGAAGATGTTCTGGGCCATGACGTCGATAGCGGCGGCCTGGGTGCGCTGGGAGATGCCGACGGCGAGGGTCTTCTCGTTGATGTTCAGCACGTCGCCGCCCTCGGTGTGGAACTGGCAGTCGCGGCGGAAGTACAGGGAGACGTCCTTGTAGTCGGGGTGGTACTTGAAGACGTACTTGCCGTACAGGGTCTCGCGGTTGCGGGTGACCGAGTACATGCGGTTGAGGTTGACGCCCTCGCCGACGACCGCGAACGGGTCGCGGGTGAAGTAGAGGTTGGGCATCGGGTCGATGATCAGGTCGGACTCGGACTCGGAGTTGACCAGGGAGTCGAGGGTCGTGGACGCCGTGAGGGGCATGTCGATCTCGGCCTTGGTCATGCCGGCCATGGTCTTCTTGACGAACTCGAGGTTGTCCTCGATGGAGTCCAGCTTCTCGCGGACGATCTGCGGCATCTGCTGGCCGCGGATGCCTGCCTCGGCGATGTACTGGTCGGTGAACTCGGCGCGGGCGCCGGGGACCTGGTCGAACACCTCCGCGACGAGGTTCTCGAGGTAGAGGACCTCCACGCCCTGGTCCCTCAGGATCTGGGCGAAGGTGTCGTGCTCCTGCTGTGCGACCTCCAGGAACGGGACGTCGTCGAACAGGAGTCGCTCGAGCTCGTCGGGCGGCAGGTTGAGGAGCTCGTCGCCGGGACGGTGCAGGCAGACCTTCCTGAGCTTGCCGATCTCGGAAGGCACGTGCAGACCTTTCGTCATGGCCTCCTACCTTTCTTTCGGGCCCTTGTCAGGGCCGATTCGTTAGCGCCCCTCCGTGTGAGGCGTTATTGCTGACGACATATTTATATCCAAAATCAGCCCATACTTCCACCTTGCCCCCGAACGGTTTTTTATGAGGGGTGAACGGCATACACATATACTTCACGCATGGCACACTTTGACTTAATAAAGTGTATTTACGTGCTTAAATGCTTTTTTAACCGGAAATCCCATTGGAACTAATCTTTGTTAAACCACCCTCAATTTGCATATTTCACGCAAGGGTATGAATAGAATTCGCAATTCTTGCTGCCTCTCAACCATTTTGATTTTTATTCAGAAAAAAGTTCGTCCTATTCATTTTTAGCAACCAGACTACCGTTTACCAGACGCTGGGTACCGTTCGCCGGAAGCTCAGTATAAGGCCCAGCGGATATCAGCTTGCCGTACGGCCTCATTTGTAACAACTTGACTTCTCGGTATAAAAAACAGACCCGCCCCCTCATGGGAAACGGGTCTGTTATCGATTATCGTCGGCCAATTTGAATACGGACTTCGAAGGAAGTCGTGATCCTAGCGATCGAACTCGGCCAGCGCCTCACCCAGAAGCCTCAGGCCCTCGCGAAGAACGTCCTCGCTCGCGCAGTAGCCCAGGCGTGCACCGCAGGGAAGCTCAAAGCGGCTGCCGGGAACCAGCAGCACTCCCCTCTCGGCCAACAGGCGCTTGCAGAAATCTTCGTCGTCCTCGGGGATATCCAGCTGGATAAACGAGGTGGACACGCCCTGCGGGGCCGTCCAGGACACGCGATGCTGTGTATCGATCCAGGCCTGCGCGATATCACGGTTGCCAAACACGATCTTGCGGTTGCGCTCGAGAATCTTGTCCTTATGCTCGAGCACGTAGGTCGCCAGGGCGTCGTTGAACACGCCACCGCAGATCATGGTGTAGTCGCGATACGTGCGGATGCGGTTGGATACCTCTTCATCGGTCACGACCCAGCCCACGCGGGCAGCAGGCGTCGAATAGGTCTTGGACACCGAGTTGGTGACAATGGCCTTCTCGTACACGTCGGCCATCGACATAAAGGACTCGGTGTTCTCGAGCGGCAGATACACCTCGTCGCACAGCACGTAGGCACCCACCGAACGCGCAATCTCCGCAATCTGGCCGAGCGTATCGGCATCGAGCACCGTACCGATGGGGTTCGATGCGTTGTTGATGCAGATGAGCTTGGTATTGGGACGCACCAAGCGTTTAAGCTCCTCGATATCGGGCTTCCAGCCAAGCTCCTCGCGAAGCTCCCAATACTCGACCTCGGCACCGAGCGTACGCGGAATCTCGTAGAGCGGCGCGTAGGTGGGCCACTCGGCGATGACATGGTCGCCGGGCTCGACCACGGCCATGATGGCGTTGAGGTTAGCGCCCGTGCAGCCATTGGTCTGCAGAATGTGATCGGGATTGACCTCGCGACGATACAGCTTGGCAACCTCGGCCTTAAACTCCGGAGAGCCCTCGATCCAGCCGTAGTTCATCTTCTCGCGGTCCAGGCGCTCGTAGAACGTGGCACCGTCCTGCTCATCGAGCGCGCGCAGCTCGCCCATGGTGAGCGACGAGATCGTCGACTGGGCGATGTCCCACGTGGCGCTCTTCTCCCAAACGTTGAGCCATTCCTCAACGCCAATCGTCTTAATGTCCATGGCCAAGCTCCTTACAAAAGCAGTCATCCAACCGTGTTGACGTTCCTCATACAAGATTGGGGCGGCGCGAAAACCCGCACCGCCCCAATGGGAGACATCTAACGTCAGCTAGATGTATGTATTAAGACCTATACGGGTCCTAGAAGACCTTAGAGGTCCTCACGCCAGAAGGGCATGCTCATGCAGCGCGGGCCGCCGCGGCCGCGGGAGAGCTCGGCGGAGGGCACGACGAGAAGGTCCAGGCCCTCCTTGTACAGCACGTCGTTGGTGACGGTGTTGCGCGCGTAGACGCAGATCTTGCCGGGCTCGACGCACAGGGTGTTGGAGCCGTCGTTCCACTGCTCGCGGGAGGCCGCGATCGGGTCGCCGCCGCCGCAGGGGATCAGCTTGACCTGGTCGACGCCGGTGGCGTCCTCCAGGACGTGCTCGAGGGTGTCCTCGATCAGGCGGATGTTCACGTCGCCCGGGTTCTTGCCGGCGGTCAGCTCGTAGACGCGCAGGGTGCCCATGATGGCGGGGTGGATCGTGAACTTATCGACGTCGATCTGGGTGAAGACCGTGTCGAGGTGCATGAAGGCGCGCGAGACGGGGATGTCGAAGGCCAGGATGCGCTCGACCTTGGAGTCGGAGTTCCAGAAGATGTTCTGGGCCATGACGTCGATAGCGGCGGCCTGGGTGCGCTGGGAGATGCCGACGGCGAGGGTCTTCTCGTTGATGTTCAGCACGTCGCCGCCCTCGGTGTGGAACTGGCAGTCGCGGCGGAAGTACAGGGAGACGTCCTTGTAGTCGGGGTGGTACTTGAAGACGTACTTGCCGTACAGGGTCTCGCGGTTGCGGGTGACCGAGTACATGCGGTTGAGGTTGACGCCCTCGCCGACGACCGCGAACGGGTCGCGGGTGAAGTAGAGGTTGGGCATCGGGTCGATGATCAGGTCGGACTCGGACTCGGAGTTGACCAGGGAGTCGAGGGTCGTGGACGCCGTGAGGGGCATGTCGATCTCGGCCTTGGTCATGCCGGCCATGGTCTTCTTGACGAACTCGAGGTTGTCCTCGATGGAGTCCAGCTTCTCGCGGACGATCTGCGGCATCTGCTGGCCGCGGATGCCTGCCTCGGCGATGTACTGGTCGGTGAACTCGGCGCGGGCGCCGGGGACCTGGTCGAACACCTCCGCGACGAGGTTCTCGAGGTAGAGGACCTCCACGCCCTGGTCCCTCAGGATCTGGGCGAAGGTGTCGTGCTCCTGCTGTGCGACCTCCAGGAACGGGACGTCGTCGAACAGGAGTCGCTCGAGCTCGTCGGGCGGCAGGTTGAGGAGCTCGTCGCCGGGACGGTGCAGGCAGACCTTCCTGAGCTTGCCGATCTCGGAAGGCACGTGCAGACCTTTCGTCATGGCCTCCTACCTTTCTTTCGGGCCTTTCGGCCGAATCTCTCAGCACCCTTCCGTAACGGGTGCTGCTTGCTGACAGCTCTAGTTATATCCAAATTCCAACCGCAATTCCACCTCGCCCCCGAACGGTCAACAAAGTTCGATGAACGGTATATCGAATATGATTCCCCCATAATGCACTTCGGCGTTCTAAAGTAGCTTTTCTAAGGTAAATGCTCTTTTTTCTTAAAAATCATTCGCAATTACAACTCCAATCTTTCGATTAAGAATTGCATATCTAAAACGGTTTTATGTATATAAATGACGCTTGTTCGTGTTTCTGTCTGTATTCGATGATATTCAGCTACCTATCATTCTTATTCACACATACTCACCAGTTGAGTGAGGATATAGACCGTTTTTCACAACGCGAAGGGCGTCAGCTCTATGGCTTGTCAGCGTAAGAAGTAGGTAAAGATACCGTTCACGCGATACGTCCGTGCCATAGGTCGACTAAATTGAGACAATAGTGAATAGTGTTAGGCAACCGTCCCCCACGGGGACTGAACGGACAGATGCATATGCCGAGCAAAATCGAAAAAAAGCAAGCCGCTGCAAAGCTGCGTAAGCCGCCGCGCGACTTCTCGTACACGCAGAACCGAGAGCTCAGCTGGCTGCGCTTTGACAACCGTGTGCTTGACGAAGCCTTCGACGAGACCGTTCCGCTGTTCGAGCGGCTAAAGTTCGTGTCGATTTTCGAGTCTAACCTCGATGAGTTTCTCATGGTGCGCGTGGGCGGCCTGTCCGATCTGGCAGAGCTCAAAAAACAGCCTGTCGACAACAAGAGCAATATGACCGCCTCCGAACAGGTCGATGCTGTCATGGCCGAAATGCCCGGGCTCCTTACCCGATGGGAGTCCATCTTTAAGAGCATCGAGGGCAAGCTCGACGCCCTGGGCGTTCACCGCGCGCGTGCCGATTCGCTTACGCCCGAGGAGCGCACCTTTGTAACCCGCTACTTCCAGGCCTACGTGTCGCCGGTCATCTCACCGCTGGTGATTGACCCGCGCCACCCCTTCCCCAACCTGCGCAACGGCGCACTCTACCTGGCCTGCGGCCTGGACGGCGTCACCGACGAGGAAAGTCTGCTGGGCCTAATCGAGATTCCCGCCTCGATGAACCGCGTGGTCGAGATCCCCTCGCCCGCCGGCACCTACTCCTACATTCTGCTCGAGGACGTCATCCTCGCCTGCCTGGACAGCTGCTTTGGCTCCTATAAGCCGCTCGACCGCGCGCTCATCCGCGTCACCCGCAACGCCGACATCGATCCGGACGGCGAGGGCGTCGAGGAGGAAGAGGACTACCGCCAGCACATGAAGCGCATCCTCAAGAAGCGCCTGCGTCTGCAGCCGGTAGTGCTCGCGGTCTCGGGGTCGCTCGAGAAGGCGACGCTCAAGACCATCCGCAAGGCGCTCGAGCTTTCTCGCCGCTCGGTCTTTACCTGCGATATCCCGCTCGACCTGGGCTACGTCTTCGGCATTGAGGGCAAGATTCCCGAGCATCTACGCAACGAGCTCCTCTTTACGCCGTTTAAGCCTCAGCCCAACCCCACCATCGACATGTCCCGCTCCATTCGCGAGCAGGTGCTGCAGGGCGACAAGTTGCTCTTTTACCCCTACGAGGCCATGAATCCGTTCCTGGACCTGGTACACGAGGCCGCATACGACCCCGAGTGCATCTCGCTGCGTATCACGCTCTACCGCGTGGCCAAGCAGAGTCGTCTGTGCGAGTCGTTGATTGACGCCGCCGAGAACGGCAAAGAGGTCACGGTGCTCATGGAGCTCCGCGCGCGCTTTGACGAGCAAAATAACATCGAGTGGGCAGAGCGTCTGGAAGAAGCGGGCTGCACCGTCATCTATGGCTCCGAGGGCTTTAAATGCCACTCAAAGATCTGCCAGCTCACCTATCGCGAGGGCATGGCGCTCACTCGACTCACGCTTTTGGGCACCGGTAACTTTAACGAGAAGACGGCCAAGCTCTACAGCGACTTTATGCTCATGACCGCCCATCCCGGCATCGGCGAAGACGCCAACCTGTTCTTCCGCAACCTGTCGCTGGGCAACCTGCGCGGCGATTACCGCTTCCTGGGCGTGGCGCCCGTCGGACTGAAACCGCTCATCATGCGCGGGCTCGACCGCGAGATCCAGCGCGCCCTCGCCGGCGAGCCCGCCCGCGTGTTCTTTAAACTCAACTCGCTCACCGACCGCGAGGTCATCGACAAGATCGCCGAGGCATCGTGCGCAGGAGTCCGCGTGGACATGATCATCCGCGGCATCTCGTGCCTCAAGCCGGGCGTTCCTGGCAAGACCGAGAACGTGCATGTCCGTTCTATCGTCGGACGCTTTTTGGAGCATGCGCGCGTTTACGCCTTTGGCGTGGACTCGGACATGATCTATCTGAGCTCGGCCGACATGATGACACGCAACACCGAGCACCGCGTGGAGATCGCCTTCCCCGTGCTCGACCCCACCTGCCGCGCCCTGGTGCACGAGTACATGAGCATGCAGCTGCGCGACAACGTGAAGGCCCGCAGCCTCACGAGCGACGGCACCTGGGTCCCCGTGGAGCGCGCAGAGGGTGAGAAACCCTTCAACTCGCAGGAAGCCCTGCTGGAGCGTGCCTACCGCAACGCCGAGGCCGCGCCCGAGCCCGTCATTGAGGCAAAGCCCGCCCCTGCTCCTAAGCCGCAGCCGGCCACACCCGAGGTTCAGAAGGTCCAGGCGACCGTCATTGAGCCCGAGCCCGCACCTGTACCTCAGCCCGAGCCGCAGGCAGCTAAGCCCGCACCCGAGACGAGCGCCCGTCGCGATAAGCCCGCCGGCAAGACCAAGGCCATCGAGCGCCATCGCCCCGGTCGTGTGCGCATGGGCCTGGGCCTGATCGGCCTGGGTCTTAAGACGCTCATTACCGGCAAGACGAAATAGTCGTTTGTAGAAGCAGTTTGTAGAAGCGCCCCGCATTTGAGGAAAGCCTCGGATGCGGGGCGCTTTTCCCTGCTACCATGGTGCGAGCAACAACACGAATGACAGGCAGGGATATGAAGCTCACTATAGAATCGATGACCTACGGCGCCGACGGGCTGGCGCACGCCGACAACGGCAAAGCCGTCTTTGTGCAGGGTGCCGTGGCAGGCGACACCGTCGAGGCCGAGGTCGTACAGGACGGCAAGTCGTTCATGCGCGCCCGCACCACCGAGATTCTGGAGCCGAGCCCCGATCGCATTCAGCCCCCCTGCCCCTACGTAGGCATCTGCGGCGGCTGCTCGTGGGGCAATCTCTCACGCACGGCACAGCTCGCCGCCAAGGAGCAAAACCTGCGCTCCACGCTCGAGCGCATCGGCAAGTTCGCTCCTGAGCAGGTCAATGAGTTGGTGCAGCCCATCTGCCACACCAAGGACGACTGGGGCTACCGCAATAAAATCGAGCTCGAACCGACCGTCGTCAACGGTCGCGTGCGCCTTGGCATGCACGGTGTCGACCCCAGCAAAATCGTGACCGTCGATGCGTGCCCGCTGTTCGATAAACGTTTTCCCAAGGCGCTCAAATCGGTCGTCGGCGCACTCAACTATCTAAGCGGCAGCCACGACCTAGGCCTGGAGCGCGTGGGCATTCGCGCCTCGCGTCGCACCAAGGCGCTCGAAGTCGCGCTCTGGACGCCCACGGGCTCGTTTCCGCGCTCGCAGGTCTCGCGCGTGCTGGCAGACGCCGCACACCCCACGAGCATAGTGCGCGTTATGAGCAAGGGTGAGAAGAAGGCCCGCCGCGTCTCCAAGGTTGAGATGCTCGCCGGCGAGGGCTCCTGGACCGAGAACATCGCCGACGGCCAGATGCGCCTTTCGGCCCCGTCGTTTTTCCAGGTCAACACCAAGGGTGCCGAGATTTTGATCGAGCTTGTCATGGAGGCGCTCGACCCGCAGGAAGACGAACTTGCCGTAGACCTGTATTGCGGCGCCGGAACCTTCACCCTGCCGCTCGCCCGCCGCTGCGACTTTGTTGCCGCTGTCGAGGCCTACGGACCGGCCGTACGCGACCTGCGCCGCAACCTCGAGATCAACAAGCTCGATAACGTCGACGTCATCGGCGGCGATGCCGTGCGCGAGTTCCCCGACCAGGACGCCGATGTCCTGGTGGTCGACCCGCCGCGTGCAGGCCTCGCCCCCGAGGCGATCGACCTTATCGCCAGCACGAGTGCCCGCGATGTCGCCTACGTGAGCTGCGACCCGGCCACCCTGGCGCGCGATCTCAAACGCTTTGTCG
Organism: uncultured bacterium; assembly: GCA_905215505.1. Classification (GTDB taxonomy): domain Bacteria; phylum Actinomycetota; class Coriobacteriia; order Coriobacteriales; family Coriobacteriaceae; genus Collinsella. Next base: position 106,928 of record CAJMPU010000005.1, on the reverse strand, counting down.
AGGAAGGCACCTTCTCCCCCGTCAAGATCACGCCAGTCGACCTGTTCCCGCAAACCTTCCACTGCGAAACCGTCGTCCACCTCAAGCGTAACTAGACCGTTTGCCCCAGACCACGCCCGATGATTTTTCTGGGACGGGGATAAAAAAATTTGTTCTGAATGATTATTTAATCCCCGTCCCGAAATTGAACCGCCCCCCTCATTTCTTGGACATTAGAAATGGGGGGCTTCTTTATGGACGGGAAAGTCGAACACGACGCCACGCTGAGGACTCTTGCAGCAGAGTTTTGCGACAGGGGATACGGGCGCACCGAAGGCCGAAGGGCGCCCGGACCCGGCCGGGGCCGGCGGCGCGCGAGGGCGAGCTCTTGCGACGGAGCTGCTGCCCGGGCGCCTGAAGGACGAGTTCTACAGGAACCGGACGTGGCGGAGCTGCGAGGAGTTCAAGCGGGACCTCCACGCCTACACCGTTCACTGGAACAAGAGGAGGCAGGTTAAGCAAAAGGGGCTGACCCCGGAGGAGTTCCGGAATCAGTCCCCATGTGCGGCACAGGCCGCTAATTGACCCGTCTAAGTTTCGGGGCGCAGTTCATTTCAGCGCCGTCCGAGAAAGCTAAACGCCTTCTGGCAGGTTGTCCCGGGCCGAGGGCGGCCACCTTGATCGCCCTCGGCCCTCACCCACCTCAACTGCTCCTCAATTACATAGAGCTGATTGAGGAGGGCGCAAGCTAGTGGGCACCTTCCTCCTCGTCGTTGGGTCGGTAGGTGAAGAACTCGATAACAAAGGCCAGGACGGCGGAGATGAGCGAGGCGATGATCGCGAAGATCATGTGGGAGATCCCGGCGCCACCAGGGGTCCCGTCGATGAAGTTGAGCAGGTTGAAGACGCCGAGGCCGCCCGAGATGTACATGAGAGCGCCAGTCATTCCCACGATAGCGCCGCCCACGGCGGAGCTCAGGCATGCCACGACGAACGCGCGCTTGTTGGGGAGGGCGATGCCGTAGATGCCCGGCTCGGTGACGCCGAAGAAGAAGGCGGAGATCATCGCGGGAAGGGCGATGCCGCGGAAGCGCTCGTCCTTGTTTCTGAGGTACATGGCAAAGATGACCGCTCCGAGCGCGAACCCGTGGCCGATGGTGGCGGCGAGCACGCTGTCGTGGCCGAGGGTGTTCAGGTTCATGATGGAGATGGGGATGAGGCTCCAGTGGAAGCCAAAGATGACGAGGCACATCCACAGTCCGCCGACCAGGGCGCTGCCCAGGACGGAACCAACCACGGGGAGCTGGAAGATGAACGAGAACGCCGCGCTCAGCAGGTTGGTGATGAGGGTGGCCACCGGGCCGATGACGAGGTAGCCCAAGACGATGGAGACCGTCATCGTGGCGAGCGGGACGAGGAACATCTTGAGCGCAGTCGGCATCCAGCTCTTGAGCCAGCGCTCAAGGATAGAGCCGAGCCACACCATGAGAAGGACGGGGATCACCGAGCTCACGTAGCCGGACACGGGCATGATGATGGGGACCCCGAGGGCGGTGGCGTACCACGAGAAGGTGCCGGCCACGCCGAGGTCGATGCTGCCGAGCGCCTCGCCCGAGGTCAGGGCGACCATCGTCGGGTAGAGAAGCGCCACGCCGATTGCCACGCCAGTGAACTCGTTCATGCGGAACTTGCGCGCGGCACTGAACGCCAGGGCGATGGGAAGGAAGTAGAAGAAGCCGTCAGCCACGGTGTAGAGCAGCGTGTAGAGGCCGTCGTTTGCAAAGGCCGGGACGAAGTAGGTGATGAGGGCAAGCAGTCCCTTCATGATGCCTGCGGCGGCAAGCGGTCCCAGGATGGGCTGGAAGATGCCAGAGATGAGGTCGATGATGACGGAGGCAACGGTCTTATCGCCCTGGGGCTCGTCGTCGGCGCTTGCGCCGCTCGAGAAGTTGCCGGCCTCCATGACCGCGTCGTAGACGTCCTCGACGATGTTACCCACGACCACCTGGTACTGGCCGTTGGCCTGGATGACCTGGATGACGCCCTTGAGGGCCTCGATCTTGGCCGTGTTGGCGCGGGACTCGTCCTTGAGCTTGAAGCGCACGCGCGTGATGCAGTGCGCGACGCTGGCGACGTTCTCGGCGCCGCCTACGTTCTCGAGTATAGATCTGGCCAGATCGTCGTATTTTTCAGCCATTATTTTCTCCTTAGTGATATTGCCCGGGCGGCTAGCCCAGGTCGCCTCCGTTGGTGGCGATGGCCTGTTGATACCAGTAGAAGCTCTTCTTGCGCCTGCGCTCGAGCGTGCCGTTGCCCAGGTTGTCGCGGTCCACGTAGATGAAGCCGTAGCGCTTCTCCATCTCGCCGGAGCCCGCGCTCACGAGGTCGATCGGCCCCCAGGTGGTGTAGCCGAGCATCTCGACGCCGTCCTGCTCGATGGCGTCACGCATGGCCTCGATGTGCTCGCGCAGGTAGGCGATGCGGTAGTCATCCTCGATCGTGCCGTCGGGAAGCACCTCGTCATAGGCGCCGAGGCCGTTCTCCACCACAAAGAGCGGCTTCTGGTAGCGGTCCCAGAGGTCGTTGATCGTGATGCGGAACCCCAGCGGGTCGATGACCCAGCCCCAGTCGCTCGTGCGCACGTAGGGGTTCTCTACGCCGGCGAAGGCGTTGCCCTCGGCGACGCCGCCCACGGAATCGGGGTCGCCCGCGGTACAGCGCGAGGAGTAGTAGCTAAACGAGATGAAGTCGACGGTGTTCTCCGCAAGGATGCGCTCGTCCTCGGCGGTCATGCCCACGTCGATGCCCTCGCGCTCAAGCATCTTGAGCGCGTAGCCGGGGTAGTGCCCGCGTGCCTGCACGTCCACGAAGAAGAGGTCCTCCTGGTTCTTGACCTGCGCTGCGCGGACGTCCTCGGGACGACAGGAGTAGGGGTAGTAGCTTCCCGCGGCGAGCATGCAGCCTACCTTGTTCTCCGGGTCGACCTCGTGGGCGATCTTGGTGGCCCAGGCGCTCGCCACGAGCTCGTTGTGCGCGGCGCGGTACTCGGCCTCGCGGGCATTCTCCCCGGGCTCGAGGACGAGGCCGGCACCCATGAAGGGACGGTGCAAGATCATGTTCATCTCGTTGAACGTGATCCACCAATGCACGAGGCCGCGGTAGCGGTTGAAGAGCACCTTCACGAGCCGCTTGTAGAGCTCGATGAGGGCGCGGTTTCGCCAGGCGCCGTACTTCTTGACGAGGTGGATGGGGCAGTCGAAGTGCGTGATGGTCACGAGGGGCTCGATCCTGTGCTCGCGGCAGCAGCGGAACACGTCCTCGTAGAAGGCGAGCCCGGCCTCGTTGGGCTCCTCCTCGTCGCCATTGGGGAAGATGCGGCTCCAGGCGATGGAGAGGCGAAAGACCTTAAAGCCCATCTCCGCGAAGAGGGCTATGTCCTCGCGGTAGTGGTGGTAGAAGTCGATGCCCGTCTGGGCCGGGTAGTAGTACCCGGGCTCAAAGTCGAGCATGCGCCTCAGGCCGCGACTTACGTCGTTGCGCTCCGACCCGTGTGGGATGACGTCGACATTGGCAAGGCCGCGGCCGCCCTCGTCATAACCTCCCTCGCATTGGTTAGCAGCGGTGGCTCCTCCCCAAAGGAACCCTTTTGGAAATGGCATGGTGCCTCCTTCTCTCTGGCGCCCCCACCTCTGCGGGGACGCTTTATAACGTCCTTGCGACCTCACGCGCCGGGCCCGTGGCCCTTTCCCTGATGCGCGCGGGCCGCCCGTGAAGGGGTGACTAGCTGACGGCTTGTCCTGCGGCGGCGCGACGTGCCTCCCGGCCTCCAAGCAGGGAGGGGACCTGTGCCAGGCACACGCCGGCGAGGATGATGGCGACGCCCAGCCACTCGACGACGCCGAGCGGCTCGCCGAGGACGATCATGGCGATGAGCAGGCCGGCGGGGAGTTCCGCGGCGGCCATGACAGTGGAGAGACCCGCGGGCAGGTGCGGAGAGCCCATGCCGAAGAGCAAGACCGGGCAGAGCATGCCAAAGAAGCCGGCGATGACGGCAAAGGGCAGGATGCCCTGGGCGAGGACGCCCGAGACGACGTAGTCCGGGCACACCGTGAGCGACATGACCACGGAGCCCGCGCACACGATGACGCCGCGCTGCTCGGACGAGCAGGGGGCCTCGACCTTGCCGGAGAGGGTGACAAAGAGGGAGCAGGACACGGCCGCCCCCAGCGCGCAGAGCAGGGCCACGGGGTCGTACCCGGTGATGCCGGTCTTGTAAACGCCGCTCGCGAACACCGTCCCGAAGACGATGGCCAGGGCGGAGGCCACTTGGAGGGGCCTCGGCGGCCGGCGCGTCATGACGGTCTGCCACACGAGCCCCAGCCACGTGAACTGGAAGAGGAGCGTGAGCGCCACCGGGGCGGGCAGCACGCTCATGGCGTAGCAGTAGAGGATTGAGGTGAGGCAGGTGAGGGCTCCCAGGCCCATGAGCTTAAGGGCGAGCTTCCAGCCCACGCGCTGCCAGCGGTGCCCGAGTACGTGCCCTGCGAGCGTGGCGAGGGCGAAGAAGAGGCAGCCGAGCCACGCTTGGCTCGCCACCACCTGTGCCGAGGTGAAGCCCGCGGCGTAGGCGAGCTTGTAGGTCGTGGCCATCGCGCCGTAGCAGGCGCCGCCCGCAAAGACCTGGAGCGCCGCCTTGGCCTGTCCCGCGCCCGTGGCTCCCGCCCCGGCGGCCTGTTGCTTGATTGTGTTTGTTCCTGCCATTAGGCTCCCCTCCGTCTGCTGTCTTGCAGACGCACGTCTCGTGCGTCTGTTCCCTGCAGTCGGAAGGTGGGCTCGTGCGGTCTTCTGGCGGTGCATGTGGCACCTGCTGCCAAGACGAAAAAAGCCACGCAACCGACTGCTCGGTTGCGTGGCAAAAAGGTGGCTAGCGCCCAGAAAAGTCCACGCGTTTTTAGACTGGGACAATGTACTACAACAGGTGAGATTCCGTCAAGAAAAACCGAGGAAAAAAGTGAGCCTCTGCCCGCCGTACCTGTGGCGGTCGTTCCCCGAACGGGGCGGTGCTGTTGGGGACTGTCTCGATCTGTAACAGTTGGGGCTAGTTTTGGTCGATGGATGTTACAGATTGAGATTGTTGAGGATGGGTGGGGGTAGCTAATTCGGACGGGGCTATTTTAAACATTGGGAAATCGAGCGTGGCAAGCGGAGGTCTTCGGGGTATAAGACGGCTAATTGTATGCCGCCTATGAAAGGAACCCTCATGCCCAGCGTTGCCGTTCTCGCCGCCGATGGCTTTGAAACTATTGAATGCCTGACCATGGTCGATGTCATGCGTCGCGGCGGCGTGCGCGCCACGCTTGTCTCGATCATGCCCACGCGCGAGGTCGTAAGCTCGCTGCAGATCCCCGTGACCTGCGATGCGCTCTTTGATGAGATCAATTTTGACGAGTACGACTGCGTCGTGCTGCCCGGCGGCCTGCCCGGTGCCACCAACCTGCGCGCCGACCAGCGCGTCTGCGACGTAGTCTGCGATTTCGCCGCGACCAAGCACGTTGCCGCCATCTGCGCCGCCCCGTTTATCCTGGGCGAGCTCGACCTGCTCGAGGGACGCCACGCCACGTGCTTCCCCGGCTTTGAGAAGAGCTTCCCCGAGGGCGCCTATACCGGCGACAAGGTCACGCACGACGGCAACATCATCACCGCCAGCGGCATGGCCCAGTCACTCCCCTTTGCGCTTGAGCTGCTGCGTACGCTCGCTGGAGACAAGGCTGTCGAGAAGGTTGCCGAGGGCATTCAGCTATGATTTTGGCTTCGCAATCACCGCGCCGCATCGAGTTGATGCGCGAAGCGGGCTACGACATCCGCGTCATTCCCGCTGACATCGACGAGACTCCTTTTGATAACGAGGCCCCGCTTACGCTTGTCGAGCGCTTGGCTCGCGCTAAGGCTGCCGCCGTTGCCGCCGAGCACGCCGATCCCAGTGAGCTGACCATCGCGGCCGACACCATCGTCACCTTCGATGGCAAGATTTTGGGTAAGCCGGCAAACGAGGACGAAGCCCGTACCATGCTCCACGAGCTCTCCGGGCGCACGCATCAGGTCGCAACCGGCGTCTGCATCGTTAGAGCCGGAGACGCCACAGCCCCGCACGCCGCCGAGAGTCTGTCGTTTGTCGATGTGACCGACGTGACGTTCTATGAGCTCACCGACGAGCAGATTGAGCGCTACGTCGCCTCAGGCGAGCCCATGGACAAAGCCGGCGCCTACGGCATCCAGGGCGTCGGCGGGCGCATGCTCGTGCATGATATTTCGGGCGACTTCTACAACGTGGTGGGCCTGCCCATCGCTCGCGTCGCGCGTGCGATTCAAAAACTATCGTAATTGCATCTGGCGCTGGGTATCCCCCAGCGCCTACAATTTCGGCGTACCGTACGGATCCCGACCGGGCATAAGGCCCGGCGGAAAACCGATAGGAGTAAAACATGGATACACTGCTTGAGGCCATTGACGTTTGCGATGTCGATGGCTTTTGCTTTGGCAACTACACGGACGAGGAGGCCGGCACCGGTTGCACCGTAATCGTGGCAACCGAGGGCGCCACCGGCGGTGTTGACGTTCGCGGCGGTGCCCCGGCATCGCGCGAGACCGACCTACTGCGTCCCGAGAACACTGTGGACAAGGTCCACGCCGTCTGCCTTTCGGGTGGATCGGCCTTTGGCCTGGAGGCCGCAAGCGGCGTCGCCCGCGAGCTCGAGAGCCGCGGCATCGGCCTTCCCGTCGGCCCCACGCAGGTGCCCATCGTGTGCTCCAGCTGCATCTTCGACCTCGCCTTTGGCGACCCCGCCGTACGCCCCGACATTGAGGCTGGCATCTCCGCCGTGCGCGAGGCGCTCGACAACACCCCCACCACGCTCGAGCAGGGCAATGTAGGTGCCGGCACCGGTGCCACCGTGGGCAAGCTCATGGGCCCCGCCACCTGCATGAAGGCCGGCCTGGGCGCTGCCGCCGTGGCACTCGGCCCTGTTAAGGTGGGTGCCGTGGTCTCGGTCAACGCCTGCGGCAATGTCGTCGACCCCTTCACCGGCGAATGGGTCGCTGGTATGCGCGCCGCAGCAGATAGCGACCAGATCGTCGACATGGAGCTCGCAGCCTTTGCCGCCGCCGGCTCCATGCAAATGCCGCTCGACCGCACCAACACCACCATCAGCTGCATCGTCACCAACGTTGAGCTCACCAAGGCTCAGGCCACCAAGGTCTCCCAGATGGCCGCAGACGCCTATGCACACGCCATCCGTCCCACGCACACCACGAACGACGGCGACACCATCTACACCCTCGCCAGCGGCAAGCTAGACGCTCAGACAAGCGCCACCGTTCCCCTAGACCTACTGGGCATGCTCGCCGTAAGGGCCCTACAGACCGCCATCGTAAACGGAGCCAAAAACGCCAAAACCTCCCACGGCATCCCCGGCGCCGCAAAGTAGCCTAACCTGACCGGTTGCCCGGTGGGGCTTGGTTATGTTTGCTGCTCTACAGTCCTGGCTCGCACGAAGAGCACATTAAGTGCTCTTCGGCTCGTGCGGAACTCGCGACAAACATAACCAAGCCCACCGGGCAACCTACTCAACTAGACCCCTTTCAGCCCAGGCCCCTGTGTACCGCGCGTCCAAGATCTTCAAATTCAGCCGTCTGACATAAAGCAAGACGTAGCAGAGGACCCCTGGTCCTTAACTTGATACGAGTTCCGCACGCAAAGGAGGCGCCAGTGGCGCCTCCGTCTTGCGCAGGACTGTCCGAAGTAGCAAGTTAAGGACCAGGGGTCCCCGTTACCCGAGCGTTTCTGTGCTAGTTGAATTTGAAGATCTTTGAGGCAAGATGGTATAGGCCGAGTGTGGTTTTGTCTCCGGCCCGTCCATGCAGGTTGGTAAAGAATCCGACCACGCCGTAGCGAGCGCGACGATACATGCGCTCGTCGTACTCCTTCAGGTCCTTCCACAGCGTCTTCAGGCGCTCATCGGCACAATCTTCCTCGGAAAGCTTGGTGAGCACCGAGCAAATCGCCATCATCATGGTGAAGTAGCCCATCATGTACGAACGCAGACGCGAGGACTCAACGTCCTGGTACAGGTGGAACGATTCCATCATAATGCGCGTTACGCGGAACTGCTGGCCCAGGCGCTTGACCATCGTAGCCTCGTTGACGCTCTGGCCCTCGCGACCGATAAAGTAGCGATAGAGGTCGATGTCGGCGTAGTACATGGTCTTGCAGCGCGGCAGCGGCACGTATGCGTAGATATTATCCACGTAGAACGTGTGTGCCGGCATAGGCAGATTGGACTCGCGCAGTACGTCGGTGCGATAGCACAGGCTGTGCATAAGCAGGTTCTGATCGGGACGGAAGTGTCCGATCTGGTCCCAAGAGAAAATCTTTTTGCGCGGCAGGGCAAACTTGTAGCCAATAGCGGTATGCGTGCCCTCGTAAACCTTCTCGTACACGTAGTTCGAGATAAACAGGTCGACGCGCTGGTCGCGCTCCTCAAAGCCACGCAGAATCGACAGCATGGTCGAAAGGGCAGCGCCGTCAAGCCAGTCGTCCGAGTCGACGACCTTGTAGTAGGTGCCCTGCGCCTCGCGCAGACCCGAAAGGACGGCAATACCGTGGCCGCCATTCTCCTGGTGCACCGCGCGGATGATTCCAGGATAACGGGCCTCCCACTCGTCGGCCTTGGCGGCCGTCTCGTCCTTGGAGCCGTCGTCCACCACGATAATCTCGATATCGGTGGCGTAATTGCTCCCCTCCAAGATGGAGGTGATGCAATGGTCCATGTCCTTGGCGGCGTTATACGAGGGAATACCGAATGTTATGACTTTATGCATGGCAGGCGATAATCTCATCCGAAAGATCGAGGGCGGAATTGGTCACGGCATCCATATCGTAGTAACGATACTCGGCCAGACGACCCACCGGGTGGAAGTTTGTCAGGTTCTGGACGCGCTCAAGATAGCGCTCATAGAGCTCACGGTTCTCGGGCTCAAGAATGGCGTAATACGGCGTCTCGCCCGAGCCGGGCGTATAGGCCTTGGAGTACTCCTTCATGATGGTGGTCTTGCCGGGCAGGACCTGACCAGTCATGTTCTTGAACTCGGTAATGCGGGTGTAGTCCTCGCTCGTGGTGTAGTTGACGGTGCCCACGGGCTGGAACTGATCCATATCGAGCGTCTCGAACTTCATGTCGAGCGTGCGGTACGGCAGCGCGCCCAGGTCGAGGTTGAACAGCTCATCGAGCGGACCGGTATAGACGATCTCGCCGCCGTAGACCTTGCCGTCGATCTTGACGGTGGTCTCGTCGATTTCAAAGAGGTCACGGGCGTCTACGTCACAGAATACGTCGATCAGATCGTGATCGAGCATATGCTCGAACAGCGCGGTATAGCCGTCCTGCGGCATGCCCTGGAAAGGAGCCTGCGGGAAGTAGCGATCGTCATCGCCCACAAAGACGGGAACGCGGCCGGTGATCGAGGGGTCGATCTGGTCGGGCGTCTGGCCCCACTGCTTCATGGTGTAATGCAAAAAGACGTTCTCATAGACATAATCGGCGACCTCGGCAAGATCCGGGTCGTTCTTCTTGCGCAGCTCCATAATGGGCACCTTGACGTCCTTGCCAAAGGTCTCCACGAGCTTCTGATACAGCTCCTCGCCGCGCTCATCGCCAAAGGCGAGCTTGAGGCTCGCATGGTTAAAGGGTACGGGCATGAGGGTGCCGTTGATGTTGGCGAGCACCTTGTGCTGGTAGTCCGTCCACTTGGTAAAGCGCGACAGGAAGTTATGGACGCGCTCATTAAAAGTGTGATAGATGTGCGGACCGTACTCGTGGACCAGGATTCCGGCCTCGTCAGTGCAGTCGTAGGCATTACCCGCGATGTGGCCGCGACGTTCCAAAACGGCAACACGATAGCCGATAGTTTCGGCAAGACGGCGGGCGCAAACGGCACCGGCATAACCGGCGCCGACAACGATCATGTCGTACGCACCGGCATTAAAGCCTTCAGGCAGGCCTGAGGTAATCTGCATCGATACTCCTTGTCAAAAGCCACGCGCTTTTTAACTGGGCTTTTTCTCGAACATACGTCGAGACATATTTATCAGAGCGATTATAGCGCTAATGCGTCCTATAATGAGCTTGCCACACAAGGAAAGCTCAAGCACCGCGGCGTACATTATTGAAAGGTAAACCCGCTAGCAGCGGGTTTATTCGTGAACAGCCGGGCGCCTGGAGCTTAGCGAAACGCTTGTAAGGAGTATCATGAGCGATTTCCTGAACCGTATGAAGTCTGCCGCCAAGGCCGACCTTAAGACGATCGTCCTGCCCGAGGGCGAGGATCCGCGTACCATCGTCGCGGCAAACAAGATCATCGAAGAAGGCCTGGCCAACATCGTCATCCTGGGCGATCCCAACGAGATCAACGTTCCCGGCGCCACCGTCATCGACCCGCGCAATGCCGAGAAGCACGAGGAGTACGCACAGAAGTTTGCCGAGCTCCGCGCCAAGAAGGGCGTTACCATCGAGCAGGCTCGTGCCCAGGTGATGGACGCCACCTACTTTGGCACCATGATGGTCAAGATGGGCGATGCCGACGGCCTGGTCTCCGGTGCCTGCCACTCCACCGCCGACACCCTGCGCCCCGCGCTGCAGATCCTCAAGACTGCCCCGGGCACCAAGCTGGTCTCGGCCTTCTTCGTGATGTGCACCGACACCCCGCAATTCGGCACCGACGGTACGCTGATCTTCGCCGACTGCGGCCTCAACATCAACCCGTCCTCTGACGAGCTCTCCGAGATCGCCATCGCCTCGGCCCACTCCTGGTCCACCTTTATGGGCAATGTTGAGCCGCACGTGGCCATGCTCTCCTACTCCACCATGGGCTCCGCCGGTGGCGAGGTCGCCAAGAAGGTCCAGGAGGCCGTGAAGTTCTGCAAGGAGAAGGCACCCGAGCTCGCCATCGACGGCGACCTGCAGCTCGATGCTGCTATCGTCCCCACCGTCGCCCAGCTCAAGGCTCCCGGCTCCTCCGTCGCCGGTAAGGCCAACGTGCTCGTGTTCCCCGACCTCGAGGCCGGCAACATCGGCTACAAGCTGGTCCAGCGCTTCGCCGGCGCCGACGCTTACGGCCCCATTCTGCAGGGCATCGCCAAGCCGGTCAACGACCTGTCGCGCGGCTGTTCTGCCGACGACATCGTGGGTGTCGTAGCCATCACCGCCGTCCAGGCTCAGATGGCTGAGTAGCGGACGCACTCGCCCGAAGGCCGTACGGGCTAACCCCTGAAAACGTCCTCGACCAATGAAACGCCCCCGTTCTGCTCCTTCGGAGCTACGAACGGGGGCGTTTCTGGTCTGCGGAATGTTTTCAGGGGTTAGCCCGTACGGCCTTCTACTGCTACGAAGCATTCAGAGCATCTGGAGTGGACGGCGGCTTGGCTACGAGCTGGGGCTGAGGATCTGAATGGATGGGTGTCGTTGCTGGGAGCGCAGGCGTTACTGGTGATGATCACTTTGGGACTGGAATTTCCGCCTGCTAGCAAAAAGGCCTCCTGAGCTGCTGCTCAGGAGGCCTTTCGTTCAATCGCAAGCGAACGCACTAGTTATTCGCGGTCAGACGCTCGACGTCGTGGGCGATCATGTATTCCTCGTCGGTGGGGATGACCATGACCGTGACGGCGGAACCGGCGGCGCTGATGACCTGCGGGCCGTTACCCACGGCCTCGCGGTTCTTGTTGTTGTCGATGCGCACGCCCAGCCACTCGAAGCAGTCGCAGAAAGCCTTGCGGATCGACCAGTCGTTCTCGCCAATGCCGGCGGTAAAGGTAATGGTGTCCACGCCCGCCATGGAGGCAATCATGGAGCCGGCCTGCTGCATGGCCTTGTAGGCGAACATATCGAAGGCGAGCAGGCAGCGCTCGTCACCCTCGGAAGCGCGCGTACGGATGTCGCGGGCATCGTTGGAGATGCCCGAGATGGCAAGCAGACCGGACTGCTTGTTCATCATGTCATCGACTTCCTGGTAGCTGTAGCCGCCCTCGCGCTGCAGGTAGCACACGGTGGCCGGGTCAATGGAACCACAACGGGTGCCCATCATCAGGCCGTCGAGCGGCGTGAGGCCCATCGTGGTGTCGCGGCACACGCCGTCCTCGATGGCGGCGAGCGAAGCACCGTTGCCCAGATGGCACGAAAGCAGACGGTGGCAGCGCGAGCCCAGGATCTCCTTGGCCATCATCCACTCATAGCGGTGGCTCGTGCCGTGGGCACCGTACTTGCGAACGTGGTACTTGTCGCACACGTCCTTGGGCAGGGCGTAGGTGTAGGCGACCTCGGGCATGGTCATGTGGAACGAGGTGTCGAAGACAGCCACGTTGGGCAGCTCCGGATACTTCTCGCGACAATACTCGATTGCCGCTGCCTCGCCGTAGTTGTGTAGCGGGGCAAGCGGTGCCACCTCGAGGATCTTAGCCATGACCTCATCGTCGACGACCGCGGAATCATCGAAGTACCAGCCACCCTGAACGATACGGTGGCCGATGCCATCGATCGCAAAGTCGGTCTTCTCGAGCTCTTCGAGCACGCGTGCGATAGCCGAACGGTGATCCGGGAAGGGGGCCTCCTCGGTTTGCTTGGCGCCACCGTTCTCGGCGTGACCAAAGATGCCCATGTCCGAGCCGATACGCTCGCAGTTGCCCTTGGCGAAAACCTCGCGGGTATCGGTATCCAAGAGTTGATATTTAAGGCTTGAACTACCAGCGTTGACAACAAGTACGTTCATGAGACTCCTTTGCAATGCAATACGGTCGGTACAGGCCCCTTAAGGCGGCCGCATGTTAATAAGAAGTTATCATAACTTAATAAATAGCTATCAGATATATCGACCAGCGAGCGCAAAAGAGGGGCCGAACGGCATGTTGCCGTCCAGCCCCTCCCCTCTTGTAATTACTTGGCGTTGACGATGCGCTCGACGTCGGAAGCGATCATGAACTCCTCGTCCGTGGGGATGACAAAGATTTTGACCTTGGAATCCTTGGCAGACAGGCACCAAGCTCCGTCACCACGCAGGGCGTTGCGGGCATGATCCATCTTGACGCCCATAAAGGCCAAGCGGTCGGCAACGCCGGCGCGGACGGCCGGAGCGTGCTCGCCGATGCCGGCGGTAAAGACCAGGGTGTCCATACCGCACATAGAAGTAGCCATCTCGGCCGCCTTGGCGGCAATCTTGTAGACAAACATGTCGAAGGCGAGCTGAGCCTCGGGGTCACCAGCGGCGGCGAGCTCCTCGACGTTGCGGCAGTCGTTGGTCTTGCCGCCGGTCACAGCCAAAAGACCGGACTTCTTGTTCATCATCTCGTCGACCTCGTCGAAGGTGTAGCCGCCCTCGCGCTGCAGGTAGCACACGGTAGCCGGGTCGATGGAGCCGCAGCGGGTGCCCATCATGACGCCGTCGAGCGGCGTCAAGCCCATGGTGGTGTCCATGCACTTGCCGTCCTCGATAGCACACAGGGAAGCGCCGGAGCCGATATGGCACACGACGACCTTGCGGGCCCCGCCGTTGGTCATCTCGGCGACCTTCTTGGAGATGTAGCGGTAGCTGGTGCCGTGGGCGCCGTACTTACGGATGTGCAGCTTGTCGCAAACATCCTTGGGCAGAGCGTAAGTCTTGGCAACCTCGGGCATGTTGAAGTGGAAAGCGGTGTCATAGACCGTGACGTTGGGCAGGTCGGGATACTGCTCGAGGCAGTACTCGATAACGTTGGCCTCGGGGTTATTGTGCAGCGGGGCGAGCGGAGCGACCTCGCGGATCTTGGCGAGGACGTCCTCGTCGACGAGGGAGGAATCACCGAAGTACCAACCGCCCTGAACGATACGGTGGCCGATACCCTCGATCTTGACGCCGTTGGCCTCGAGGTCCTTCAGGACGACCTCGATGGCGACCTTGTGGTCGGGGAACTCGATGTTCTCGGTCACCTTCTTGGAGCCGTTGGCAGCGTGGGTGAAGGTACCGCCGGTAAAGCAGACGCGCTCGCAGGAGCCCTTTGCGGACACCTTGTGGGACTTGGTATCGATGACCTGATACTTAAGGGTCGAAGATCCTGCGTTGACGACCAGAACGTTCATGTGTCTCCCTACTAACAGGCGGTGTGGCGCCGCCAGGTTACATACGCTTCAATAATAAACCCAAACGCCCTCGCGCTCGGGTTTATTGCGTTGATATATAAGTTATCGGTGCCCAAATACTCATGACCTTTGGCGTGTAAGACGAAATAGCGCGGGGATATACACAAGGGAAGAAATCCCGAGCGCGACAAGCAATACGACTCGAATGCCCGCAACGCTACTCAACACAGCGTTGAGCAGATAGAAAAGAACGGCACCCACCGCCACCATCTGGCTTTGAACCGAAATCAGTGAACAGCGCATCGAAGAATCGGCTGCCTTTTGAAAAATTGAGTATTTAATTGGAGCAAATAACGAGTACGCAACCGTCTGCAGCACATAGAACACGGGCAGCAAATTAGCCGGAGTAAGGGGAATCAAAAACAAAGCTGTCAGGAAAAGGCGCACGATGCCGCAAATACGCGCAAAGCGGCCCTTGTCGACATGAGCAATCGCACAGGGCACAATAAGTCCCATGGAGGCCGAGGCAAGGAGCTGGACCGCAATGGTCACACCCGAAGCGACGGCATTCATTCCGCGACCCGCAAGCAGCAGTGAGAAAAAGTCTTCCAGGGCGACAAAAGCAAATGCCTGAGAACAGTCCATGATGAACGCTGAACGAAGAATGCCATTACCCGCAATAGCGGTACCGATCATCTTCGGGCTCATTCCACGCTCAGGTGTCGCCGCAGTGCCCCCTCTTCGCATTTCAGGAATGCAGACAACGACAACCAACGTCAACACCATTGCGATGATATCTGCCGAAAGACCAATGAGATATGCACCGACGGACGAAATGAAACCGCCCACGCAAGCGGAGATGGCATAAGAGGCATAGAAAACAAATCGCTCAACGACATTAAGTCTTACGAGCTGGTCCTGAGAGACGCTGTCAATGTAAATCGCTTCGATGGATCCGCTCACACACGCAACGGCAAAACCCTTGAGAGCGAACGCACCGATTAAAAGCAGGGGAGAACGGACGAGAAGCAGGGCGGCGTAGTATCCAAGCATTCCCACGACGCCAACGAGACCGCTTGTCTTTCGTCCAAACCTATCAGCAATATAGCCAGTGGGAACTTCAAGGATGAACTTGCTCACTTGATATGCAATCATCATGCTAGAAATCGCCACCATCGAGAATCCGACGAATTCAAGGTAAACCGTCAGAAAATACAAAATGGTGCTAAAGTTCGACAGAAAAACGAACGTCATATAAAGCAAAACCGTACGGTTTTTCATGCTCCGCCCTCCAAGAGTCAGCAATCTAAATCGGAATCTTGGAAAAGCATGAGGGCAAAGCTGTCAGCTATGTGTTACAAGGCGTCAATAATCACTTGATGCCTCGAAGCCAATTAATCTCACGAAGCAAGATGACGCAATAGGTGCAGAAAAACCGTCTGGTGTCGATCAGTCCAGGAATTTTGCCGATAGCAAAAGTAGATAGGCAAGGTTACATCACGCGAACCTTCAATGGAGCACTCGCTCACTTCCAATACATCTGATGCGAGAGAAGAGCCAGAAAAACTCAATATCAATCCCCCGGCTTGAAGAAACTCAGTCTGCGCCCTGTTTCCGTATTCAACATCACGGAAGCGAAAATTGACGAGCTGGGCTTCGGGACATTGATTGATTGCATTGAGACAGGGTGACAAATTAATGGGAACAGCGAGCCTGCCGCCCAGTAACTCGCGAATGGTCATGGCGCCCACAGATTGATGACCCGCTGGGCATGAAAGAACCTTGAGCTCCTTTTCACCCAAATATTTTGAAGAAAGGACGCTGTCCCGTGGTTCCTCGAATGAGATAGCCGCATCCGAAATGCCAAGCACAAGTGATTCAAAGCATGTAGCCGTTGGCTGATGCCACACATCAAGGTGAATCTGAGGGTGCGAGCGTTCAAACGAGTCATACCAGCTTTCGGCAAAAAGGCGCCCCGCCCATGAAGGCAGGGGGCGTAAAGACGAAAGTGGCCATCGGGCGAAACGCCGCCGCCCCTCGATTGAACGTACTTTTTGAGATCGTCGACTTGTGCCAGGATCATACGTGCGCGACGTGCGAGCTCTCTGCCCGCCGGAGACAAAACAGCCTCCCCCGCCGATCGGTCGAGCAAAACAATCTGATACTCAGATTCCAACTTTTTGATTGCCGACGAAACGGCCTGCGGACTCACATGAACGGCGCGAGCTGCTTTGCGCACGCCGCCATAGTTCGCTACCGCTTGAAGGTATTCGAGTTGAGAAAGCTGCATAGATTACTCCAAAGGCAGCCAAGTCGACGGGCCAAGCGCCCTCAGATGAGGTTCTCGCCCAGGTTTTTGCCGCCGAGGACGTGCATGTGGAAGTGCATGACGGTCTGGCCGGCGTTGACACCCTTGTTGGAAATGACGCGGAAACCGTCCTCCAGTCCCTTGGCCTTGGCGACCTCCTGGATGGCGTGAGCCATGGCGCCCATGGTCTCGGCAGGCACGTTGTCGGCGATGTCGCTGTAGTGCTTCTTGGGGATCACGAGCGTGTGGACCGGCGCCTGCGGGTTGAGGTCGTCGAAGGCGATGACCTGGTCGTCCTCATAGACAACGGTCGAGGGGATCTCGTGGTTGGCAATTTTACAGAAGATGCAATCGCACATAGCTGGTTCCTTTCTTACAGACCAAGGTAATTATATTTGGTCGAGATGGTTAGAACGAGAGGCTGTCGTCGGTGTTGGCGGCTTCGCCGTCGGCGAGCACGTCGTTGCCGTCGACGTCCTTAAGGAGCACCGAGACCTTCTGCTCGGCATCGGACAAGCGGGTGCGCAGGCTCTTGAGGAGCTCGACGCCGCGGGTGTAGCTCTCGAGTGACTCCTCGAGCTCCATATCGCCCGACTCCAGGCTGCGGATGATGAGCTCCAGCTCCTGCGAGGCCTGCTTGTACGTAAGCTGTTCGACCGGGGTCTTCTCTGCCATATCTGTTTCCTTTCCTAAGGGTCTATCACTGTGAAACGCGGTCTACTCGACCGCGTTGACGGTTGCTGCCACGTTGCCGTCTGCCATGCGCACGCGGATGGCGTCGCCGGGCTTAAAGGTCTTGGCGCTCGTAGCAACCCCATCATCGCTGTACGCGATGGAGTAACCGCGGGCAAGTACCTTAAGCGGCGACAGGGCATCGAGCGAAGCCGCCGCACGGCCCAGGTCGGACGCTGGCTTGCTGAGCATCGTGCGCCCCTGATGCTCTAGGCGGGAACTCGCAAGCGTGAGCGCATGGCGCTTACCCTCGAGCCCCGAGGTGCTTGTAATCAGACACTCGGGCAAGCGCTCAAAGTTGGAGCGGAATGTCCCGACCGAGCGTACTATGGCGCCCGACAGGCGATCGGCAGTCAGCGCAAGCTCCGATTCGCGACGCTCAACCATAAATGTGGGGTCGTTGAGGCACGGGCGACACGCAGCGGCATCGAGCGCATCACCCAAGCGAGCCGTATAGGTATCCCAGGCACGGCGACCGCGCTGATCGAGCATCTCCAGGTCGACCTGGGCCGACCCAATCATCGATGCCATCGCGGCACCCAGACGCTGATGGCGCGCCTCGAGCACATCGGCCAACTCCGTCATAGCCGGCGCCACCGATTCTGCCGCCGCCGTGGGCGTGGAGGCGCGTCGGTCGCTCACCATGTCGCAAATCGAGGTATCGGGCTCATGGCCAATGCCGGTCACCACGGGCACAGGACAAGCCGCCACCGCGCGGGCAAGCTCCTCGTCATTAAAGGTCATGAGGTCCTCAAAGGAACCGCCGCCGCGCACCAGCAAAATACAGTCGGGCGCCGGCGTAATGGAAGCGGCGCGGCGCAAGCCCTCAATGAGCTCGGCCGGCGCACCCTCGCCTTGAACCTTGGCGCCCACGCAAACGAGCTCGACGAGCGGGTTGCGACGACGCAATGTACGCTTGACGTCGTCGATTACGGCACCCGAAAGCGAGGTGACGACCGCCGCGCGCGAGCAGAACGCCGGGATGCGGCGCTTGCGCGCCTCGTCCATCAGGCCCTCGCGGCGTAGCTTTTCGGCCAGTTGCGCCACTTGTTGACGCAGCAGACCCTCCCCCGCCAGCGAAAACGAGCGAGCGACAAAGCTCATGCGGCCCGTGGCCTTATAGAGATTGAAGCTGCCCTTAAAGCTCACCTGCATGCCGTCACGCAGATCGAAGGTACGCTTGAGATAGGCGCCCTTCCAGATGATGCAGTCGACGGCGGCCGAGTCGTCTTTAATCTGGAAGTAGCAGTGGCCGCTTCGGGCATTGGGACCACGGAAACCCGTGACCTCGCCCAGGACACTCAGCTGCGGAATGGCATCGAGCGCACCGGCGGCGATCTCTACCGCCTGGCTCACGCTGAGCTCTTTGCGCTCTTGCTCGTCCGAACCGTCGAACTCGGCGGAAACGGCATTGCCGGTTAGATTCCAGCCTGCCACGCAGCCTCCTTTCGTCATCGTGCACAAGGGCTTCGGCCCTGCGCAAATTCAAGTCCAACACATAGTACAGCGCCGCGAGGACACGAATCCCCGCGGCGCCCAGCGACCCAATTTGTTATCGGTTGGAGTTTCTGTTGTATCGAGCCATAAGATAGAGCAGCTGAATAATCGAGGTGAGCGCCGCAGCCACATAGGTAAGCGCGGCGGCCGTCAGCACCTTCTTGGCACCGTTGACCTGCTGGGAGCTCATACCCGACTGCTCAATATACGCCACGGCGCGCCGACTAGCATCAATCTCGACCGGTAGCGTAACCAGTTGGAACAGCACGCTAAACGAGAAGAAGATCAGTGCGAGGGTCGTGAGTCCCGCGATGTTCATAAACAGGCCCATGAGCAGCACGATGGTCCAAGTGTTCTGGGTAAAGTTGACGACCGGCACGAGGGCGGTGCGTACCTTCATCATGGCATAGCCGCTTTGACGCTGCGCGGCATGGCCTGCCTCGTGACAAGCGACAGCAACGCTTGCGACCGAGCCGCCCGAACGGTTGGAATCCGACAGATACAGGTTATTGTCCTGCGGGTTGTAATGGTCGGTGAGCTCACCGGCGACGCCCTTGATACCCACGGCGTTGCAACCGTTGGCGTCGAGCATGCGGCGAGCGACCGTGGCACCCGTGTCGCCGTCCGAGCGAACCTTGGACCACGTCTTGTACGTCGAGTTGATATAGCTCTGCGCGGCAAGGCCAAGCACCGTGCAGACAAGCACAACCAGCAGGTACAGCGGGTCGATACCAAAGCCATATCCATAGTAATAAGGCATGCGAATTCCTCCAAATCGAGTTACACGTTGGAGGCATTCTACCCACTCGCCCAGCAGGCAAATCAACATCGATGTTTTGGCAATGTCAGCGAAAACGGCCGAGAGCGAGCAAGGTGACGTGAAAGAGAAGCGACGCGTACTTTGGTACGCGAGCGACGATTGAACGTCAGATTGCCGCTCTCGGCCGTTTGCAGCGTCGAGCTGTTACGCGGTTTGGTAAAACCGCGTAACTATATACCTATAACAACTCAATCTTTCCGTCCTTCACGGTGAGCCCCATATTGCCGGAAAGCAGATCGTCCAGGCGCGAACCCACAAGCTCAAAACGCCAGCCTTCGCGCAGGGGGCTTTGCTCAGGATGCTCGATGTAATCGGCCAGGTCATCGCGCGAGGCAATGACCGAGGTCGCCACCCCCGAGCGCTCGGCAACCAGGCGGATGAGCGCATACATCAGGTCCGTCACGCTCTCCAGCTCCGGCGAGATCTGACGGTGTCCGCGCACCATGAGCGGCAGGCGATCGTGCGGGCAGCTCGCGCCGCGCTTGATGGCCATGAGCGCACCGTCCACGTCGCGCTCCCCCAGCTGGTCGGTACCGCGAATGCTACGGAACTCCTCAACGCGGACGGGATTGCGCTTAACGAGCGCAAGCAGCGTGTCGTCGGACATGACCCACTTGCGCGGGATGTTACGGCGCTCGGCGCGGTCCTCGCGCCAGGCGGCGAGCTCGCGCGCGATACCCAGCTGGTGACGGCTGCACGAATTGATGCGCTTGACCTTGCGGAACGCCTCGTGGCGATCGGCGCGATAGTGCGACTCGTCAGCCAGCGGGCGCAACTCGTCGAGTACCCAGTCCACGCGGCCCAGCTCGCGCAGACGGCTCATCATCTCGGTATAGGCGACGATCAGGTACTTGACGTCATCGATCGCGTACTCAATCTGCTTATCGGTCAGCGGGCGACGCGACCAGTCGGTCAGCGACTCAGTCTTGGGCAGCGAGACGCCGCAAAACGTCTGCACGAGCGCGCCGTAGGAAATCTGCTGGCGCTCGCCTAAAAAGGCGGCGGCCACCTGCGTGTCAAAAATCGGACGCGGCAACACGCCTACGGTATGAAGCATAACTTCCATGTCCTGCGAGCAAGCATGGAACACCTTGGTCACGCTCTCGTCGGCCATGAGTTCGGCCAAGGGAGACAGGTCGTCGATCACCAGCGGATCAACCGCGACGCTCTCGGCAGGAGTGGCAATCTGGACCAGGCACAGGCGCGGATGGAACGTGCGCTCGCGCAAAAACTCGGTATCGACGGCAATCGCGTCAAACTCACGGGCGCGCTGACAAAAGTCGAGTAGAGCCTGATGTGTGGAAATGTACATATCAACCCATCGAATAAGGTTAGGCCCGAAAAACACGGGTAGGATATCGGCATTGCCTTACAACTATACTCGGTTAGTCACAGAACGGGAACGTAAGTATGCGCTGCCTTATCATCCACAACCCGGCATCGGGCCCCAGCTCAGATGAAATCTACGCATTCACGCACGCCCTCGCGCAGGGCGGCGACGAGGTAGTGATGCGTTTTATCGGCGATGGCATGGAACCCGAAGACGCCGTGGCAGACGTGCGCGAGTTTGATCGCGTGGTGATTTCGGGCGGCGACGGCACCGTCTCCAACGTACTCGACCAAATGCGCGGATGCGGCGTCCCCACGCTCGTCTTCCCCTCCGGCACAGCCTGCCTGTTCTTTAACAACATCGGTAATGCCCCCGAGGCAGCGGCACTTGCCAAGGCCTGCCGTGCCGGTCGCACGGTCAAAGTGGACATGGGCGAGCTCTTTTGGCTCGACGAGAACGGCAACGAAAAGCGCCACGGCTTCATCATCATCGCCGGCTCGGGCTTCGACGCCGAGATCATGATGAAGGCCGCCCCTACCAAAAACGACATCGGCGAGATCGCCTACTTCCTCTCCGCGCTCGCCACGCCCAACCCCACGGTGGCGCACTTTACCATCGAGCATGACGGCATTGTCGAGGAGCTCGATGGCATCTGCTGCATGGCCGGCAACACCTCGGTCATCCAAAACGACATCAACCTGTTCCCCAACTGCCGCATGAACGACGGCATGGTCGACATTGCGGTCATCGAACCCGTGCGCACCGTGCAGCTGCTGCCTACCGTGATCACCGCTGCGCTTGACCCCGCCGGCAAGGTACTCGGGCGCCCACAGTTCAAGATCATCCAGACCAAGGAAGCCAAGATCACCTGCACCCCGTCACTGGGCATGCAGTTCGATGGCGAGATTATCTCCAGCAATTCGGGCGTCTTTGGAGCCCGCGCGCTTCCGCAATGCCTCGACCTCATCGTCGACGAATTCTCCCCGCTCGGAAAATAGGAGGACCCTATGAACGACAATCCCCTGATCGGCTTTATTGTCATCGTCTTGGCCATGCTCGTCGGTTACGCCATCAACGTGATTCACCGCCGAAAGAAGTAAATCCACATTGGTATGATATTCATCCAGTTATCGACTCTCCCGCTGTTTATGCAAATCCTAAACAGCGGGAGAGTTTTCTTTTTGACCGCCGTCTAATGCTTTATTCAGCTACAGTAAATGCAGGGTGCCTTTATTTAACTAAAGCCATAAAATGAGTATTATTATCCGTTCATCGTATATTTCTTCACGCTCATCGAGCAAAGGCTGTTGTCGAGTGAATACTCTTTACACTTCCTTTAGGCTAGTAGATGTATTTATTAGCTGAAACTCCGTACGGTTTCGCGGGGTTTCAACAGTTGGGAGGGATTATGAGGTTTACTCATCCTGTCAACACGCTCAAGAAGCTCGGCTGCGGCCTTGCGTTTGGAGCAGCGGCTATCATGGCCATGCCGACTTCGGCACTCGCCTGCACCCAGATCTACATGGGCAGCAAGCTCACGGCAGACGGCAACACGTACTACGGCCGTTCCGAGGACTTCGGTCCGCGCTACATCAAGCACTTTGGCATTGAGCCCGCACACAAGGACGGCAACGAGTACACCTCGGTCGAGTCCGGTTTTGAGTACAAGTCCAAGGGCGCAACCTACCGCTACACCTTCGTTCGCGACAACCCCTCGCAGTGGGAAGATCGCTACGACGCATATTCCGAGGCAGGCATCAACGAGAAGGGTGTCTCCTGCTCTGCCACGTTGAGCACCTCCTATAACGAGAAGGCCGAAGAGGCCGACCCCATCACCGAGGAGACTGGCATTGGCGAATACAACTACGCCAGCGTCATTCTGGGCGAGAGTGCCACGGCCCGCGAGGGTGTCGAGCTCCTCGGCAGCCTGATTGACGAGCAGGGCGTCTGCTCCAACGACCAGATCATCATTGCCGACAACAACGAGACCTGGTTGTTTGCAGCGCTTTCCGGCCATCAGTGGATCGCCATGAGGCTCACTGACGATATCGCCTCGCTCAACCCCAACATCGGCAACCTCACCTATGACGTCGACCTCGACGACACCGAGAACTGCCTCCACTCCGAGGGCATCGAGTCTATGCCTAAGGAGAAGGGCTTTGCCGAGTACACCGACGGCAAGTTCGACGTCGCCAAGACCTACGGCGAGGAGATTGGCGAGGCCGGCATGCACCAGTGGTCGCGCTATATCCAGGGCCGCGATTACTTCATGGCTCCGCTTGCTGAGGGCACCGACTACGAGATCGTCAAGGACGAGCGCGAAGACGCTCGCGCGACGACCGGCGCCCTGGTCCACGAAATGCAGCCGCTGTTCTTTACGCCCGGCAAGTCCGACTGGAACACCTTTGAGATGATTCGTTCCTTCGCCGCTCGCGGCGAGAATGTCGCCGGCCTCAACGCCAACACCGACGGCGCGTATGCCATCGGCTCCAACCGCAACACCGAAATCCACACCTTCCAGATCCGTCACGGCATGGACCCCGAGATCGCGACCATCCAGTGGGAGATGCTCTCCAACGCCGAGTTCTCCGTCGCTATCCCCCTCTATTCCGCACTGCTCACCGAGGTCAGCCCCTACTTCAGCGATCAGGATGTCTCCTTCGATCACTGCGAAGAGGAAGACGTCGTGAACAACGAGGAGCCCGAGAACTCCATCAACTACGTCCTCATGGACATCAACACGCTCGCCTATGAGAACCGCGACCACTGCGCCACCGGCGTCCGCGCCTATCTCGACGCCCTGCAGAAGGAGCTCATCGAGCAGAACCTGACCGTCGACGAGGCCATGCAGGCCGAAGAAGGCACCGAAGCCCGCACCGCCCTGGCCAACAAGGCCGGCAAGGCTGCAACCAAGAACACCTATGTTAAGTGCAAGGCCATGCTCGAGGAGATGCGCGACTACCTCCAGGAGGGCGATTTCTCCGAGGAGTTCGTCCCGAGTGACTACGATGCTGACAACGACTGCCTGGTCGAGTCCATCACCTACGCCGACGAGGCCCTTTCCGATGAGGACGTGGCCGAGCCCGAGGCCGAAGAGGAAGAGGTCACCGAGGAGAAGTCCGAGGGCAACAACATGGCCGCCATGGCCGTTGGCGCCGTCGTCATCATCGGTGTCTGCGCCTACGTGATCTATCGTCGCAAGAAGGCCTAAGGCCCTCATGTCTTAGCTGAGCGGACAAGGCAGCAATGGCAGCCTCGCCCGCTTAGCCCGCTCTTTTGACCGACGGGAAACCCGCCTGAAATCTTTTTAAAAAAGATTTCCCCGCACACACTTCGCTGTGCTATAGTGCAGCGCAACAGCAACTAGGTGCGACCGCGCCACGGCATCACGAAAGGAGCCACCAACATGAAGAACACGATGAAATCTCTCAACAACTGGTGGTGGCGTGATGCGAATACGATCGGTCGACAGTGAGTCCCTCACGCCTGTTTTTGCGCTCTAGGTGATTGGAAGGCCTCCGGTTTCGACCGGGGGCCTTTTTCTATCTCGAGCCCGATCGCATTCGCATCACGCGCCTCCGCTTTTCTCTTGCAATCCCCTTCCGAAAGGATTTTCACCATGCCTCAGAACACCACCGCCACCCAGCCCCGCACCGTCCATACCGCCGATCGCGGCAAACTCGATGTCCGCGCCCTCGTCCTGCTCGCCATCCTGCTCGCCGCCGGCTTCATCCTCAACTTCACCGTCGGCAAGGCAATCTCGGGCATCTCGGGCGGCATGATCAGCCCCGAGTTCATCATCTCGGCCTTCTGCCTCACCATCCTGGTCGTTCGCCCCAACATCGGCCAGGCGCTCGTCATTGGCCTCATCTCGGCTGCCGTGATCCAGATCACCACCACTTCGCCGTTCGTCGATTTTGCCGCCGAGGGCATCGCCGCCATGCTCATGGCCGGCATCGTCAACGCCGCCGGCAAGAACGGTCAGGTCAAGCCTGCCGTCGCCATCGTCGCAACCTTCGTGACCACCTTTGTCTCCGGCGCCATCTTCATGGTCATCAAGATGGCCATGCTCGGCGTGGTCGGCGAGCTCGCCGCCGCCATGTTGCCCGTCGTCGCCATGACCGCCGTCTTTAACGCCATTCTGGTCGGCGCCCTCTACCTGCCCATCCAGAAGGCCCTTAGGCTCAACTAACCCGCTCGGCTTTACGAGCCACCCCATCTTGGCGTTCATTCGTCGCTCGCGTACCCAAGTACGCTTCGCTCCTCTTTCGCGCCAACCTGGGGCCCCTCGTAAAGCCGTCTCCGTGCTCCACCACCAAAGACTGTCCCAGACAACTAGCTCTTGGGGACGTTCTTAAACGACTAGTCATTAAAGAACGTCCCCGATGACTATGAAAGGTATCCATGGAAACGATCATCAACGTCGACGATGTCTCGTTCTCCTATGGCACGCAGACCGAGCAGGCGCTCAGCAACATCTCACTCAGCGTGAACAAGGGAGATTTCATCGGCATTATCGGGCCCTCGGGCGCCGGCAAGTCCACGCTTGCCGCCTGCCTGTCGGGCGCCGTGCCCCACCACTACACCGGCACGTTCTTTGGGTCCGTCATGGTTGACGGCCACGACACCTGCGAGGTCTCGTTGACCGACGTGTCGCAAATCGTCGGCAGCGTGCTGCAGGATATCGACACGCAGATGGTCGCTTCGGTCGTCGAGGACGAGATGCTCTTTGGCCTCGAGAACTTTGGCGTTCCCCACGACCAGATCGAGCGGCGCGTGAGTGAAACGCTCGAGACCGTCGGCATCAGCGACCTGCGTGACCGCGAGATCGCCACCCTCTCGGGCGGACAGAAGCAAAAGGTGGCCATCGCTGCCATCCTCGCCATGCGTCCGCGCGTCTTGGTTCTCGACGAGCCCACCGCGGCACTCGACCCCGCCAGCTCCACGTTGGTCTTCGAGACGCTGCGTGAGGCAAACCGCGCGCTTGGAATCACCATCGTCGTCGTTGAGCAAAAGGTCGCCCTGCTCTCGGAGTACTGCAACCGCGTGCTCGTGCTCAACCATGGCGAAATCGCGCTGCAGGGCGAGCCACACGAGGTTTTCGGGCATACCGACGAGCTCCGTGCCATCGGCGTCGACTGCCCTCGCGTCACGCGTATCTTCAATAGCCTCGAGGCCGATGGCCTGGTAAGCGGTACCCCTTGCTTGGATGTCGATGAGGCCGAGCGCCTGATTTCGGGCATCGTCGACCCCGCACACGCGGCCAGCGAAGCCCAGGCGCCCGCCGGCTCCCCGCATGCACCGTCGTTGCGCCCGCACGCCAAGGACGCCGAGCCCGTGCTCACCTTCGATCACGTTGAGTTTGCCTATCCCAATGGCGGCGCCGCCGTACACGACCTCAACCTGACCCTCTATCCCGGCGAGCTCGTGGGCATCGTCGGCCAGAACGGTGCCGGCAAGACCACGCTCACCAAGCTGCTCACAGGCCTGCTTAAGCCCGCCTCGGGCAGCGTGCGCGTTACGGGGCTGGACACCGCAGCCGTTCCCACGAGCCGCATCGCCCGCGAAGTCGCAACCCTCTTCCAAAACCCCGACCGCCAGATCTGCAAGGATACCGTACTCGACGAGGTCGCTTT
The DNA here is from genome assembly GCA_905215505.1 of uncultured bacterium. Taxonomy (GTDB): domain Bacteria; phylum Actinomycetota; class Coriobacteriia; order Coriobacteriales; family Coriobacteriaceae; genus Collinsella. The sequence continues at coordinate 80,467 of CAJMPU010000005.1, read as the reverse complement.
TGGCCTGGAGCTTGCCGGCATCGACCGTGCCGAGGCTCTGCGTCGTGCTCAACTTGTTATCGACCGCTTTGGCCTGCCTGCCGATGAGGCACCTTTCTCGCTTTCGCGCGGCCAGCGACAAATGGTGGCGCTTGCCTCCGTCGTAGTGGTTGAGCCCAAGATCGTCGTGCTCGACGAGCCCACGAGCGGCCTTGATTACCGCGAGTGCATGACCGTCATGGAAACAGTGCGCACCATGGCCGAGCGCGGTTGCGCCGTGATTATGGTCTGCCACGATATGGAAGTCGTCTCGGATTTTGCCGAGCGTATCGTAGTAATGGCCGACGGTCGCATCCTCGGCCGCGGCCGCACGCACGAGCTATTCTCGAACATCGATCTCATGCGGCGTGCCTACGTGGAGCCTCCCCAGGTTATTGAACTCTCGCGCCGTCTGGCATCTTCCGTCTCGCCCGCTTTTGCGCAGGTGAGCGAGGTCACCGATGTCGTTCGAATTACCAAGGAGATGGTCCGCCGTGGTTAACGTCATCGACTACATGCCGGGCGATACGCTACTGCATCGCCTGAACCCCGTCGTCAAACTGGGCCTCGCCGCCGCCATCATCGTCGGCATCTTCTTGTCCGACACCTACGTGGCGCTGCTGGGCTTTTTGGCACTCACCCTTGCGCTGGGTGCCTATGCCGGTGTCGTCGACCGTCTGTTCTCGCTGCTCAAGTTGCTGATTCCGCTCGCGCTTATCATGCTGGTGCTCCAGCTGGCCTTTATGCGCGATGGCAACGTTGTGTGGGGCTTTATCACCGACACGGGCCTCATCACAGGATCGAAGGCCTGTCTGCGCCTGCTGGGTGTGGCGTTACCGCTCATCCTCATGCTCATAGTGACCAAGCTCAACGACCTTGCCAACGCCTGCGTCGAGGTGCTGCACGTGCCGTATCGCTATGCCTTCACCTTTACCACGGCGCTACGCTTTGTGCCGGTGTTTGGTCAGGAGATGAACGCCATCATGGAAGCGCAGACCGCACGCGGCGTCGAGTACGACACCAAGAACCCCATCAAGAAGCTTAAGCTCATGCTGCCACTGTGCGTGCCACTGCTCATCTCGAGCGTGGGCAAGACCGATGCCACAGCCTTGGCGGCAGAACAGCGCGGCTTCTATCTGCGTACACGCGCCAGCTCGTACAAGCGCTACCCCATCAAGGGCCTGGACATCGCCGTGCTCATCGTCAGCATCGCCCTCATCGCCATCGGCTTCCTGTTCTAGTTCGCCACCGGCAGCAACCGCCCAACGCAAAAGGCCTCGGCTCGCACCAAACGAGCCGAGGCCTTTACTGTTTCATCAGATAAAACCTACCAAAATTAACCTGTCCCTTTTTGACAGGTCGGAAGCTAGAGGCGGTAGGGGGCGCCGCTGCGGATGATGGATTCGCGCACCAGGACATCCATGGCATCGAGGGTGATCTCGGGCATCTCTCGATACTTCTGCAGCACCGATAGCTCGGTGCAGGCCAGAATGACACGGTCGCAGCCGCTACGGGCGAACTCCCACATCACGCGGTCGAACTTATCCATATCGGGCTCACGTCCGGCTTTCACATCATCGTAGATAAGCGACATCACATCGTTCTGACGTTTCTCGCTGGGATAGACGACCTCAACACCCGCAGCCTCGCATTCGCGGCCGTAGACGCCCGCGCCCACGGTTCCGTCGGTGCCCATAATGCCAATCTTGTGCACCGGCTCGGCCGGCATACTCAGGTTGGGGTCGAACTCGCACTCCCCCATCACCGCACCCGCAAGGGCATAGCGCACCGACTCACGCGGCATGTGGATAATCGGCACCTTCGTAAACGACTGGATCTGGTCGTAGAAGTAGTGCGACGTGTTGCAGGGAATGGCAATGTGCGCACAGCCCAGCGACTCGAGTGCCTGGGCACACTCTTTCATGGTCGCCAGCAGCTTGGCATGCTCGCCGGTCTTAATGGCAAGCGTGCGGTCGGGCATGGTCGACTTGGAGAGCACCACCATGTCGATATGTTCCTGATCGCAGGCAGCAGCCGTATGGCGCACCACCTGGTCGTAGTAATACGACGTGGCCTCGGCGCCCATGCCGCCGATAACTCCCAGCTTTTCCATCGCCGCCTCCTTGGTGACGCTTGCGCAATTGCGCGTATCATACCCGCGCCCGCCCGATGTAAACCGGACGGGCGCCGCACTCATCTACTTGTAATACGTCTTGAACAGCTTAAAGTGGCGCAGCTTGGTGTGCCACATGCGCAGCCAGCGGTTAAAGACAAAGTCGCCCTTCATAAACGAAGGGTCGGCGCCCTTGCCTTCCTTGTCCAGGCGATGCACCTTAGCGCGCAGCTCGGGATCCTTGACGTACTTGTCGACGACGCCCATGGGAACGACCATCCACAGCGCCTCGTCCTGCGCCGTCACAAACTCCGGCTCAAACGGGCGGTTGAACACATACTCGTCCACCACATACTTGGCAACGTTAAAGCCGCTGTTAGTGACGTAGTAGTTGCTGCGACCTTGGCGCGTGTTGAAATCGAAGAACTTAAACGAGCCGTCGCGCTCGTCGTACTTAACGTCAAAGTTGGAATAGCCCACAAAGTGAAGGTCCTCGAGCAACTTGCGCACGCCGCCCATGAGCTCGTCATTGGGCTCGGTGATGATACAGGCGTGGTTGCCGACACCGTGAGGCTGATGCTCCTCGAGCAGCACGTGACCCAGGCACATCATGCGCACCTTGCCGTTGCGGTCGGAATAACTGGTGAGTACGCGCATGTACTCGTCATTGCCGGGCACGCGATCCTGCAAGATCAGGTCGTCGGTGTAGCCGCTGGCATACGAGTCGCGAATGACCTGTTCCAGCTCGGCACGGTCGGCAATCTCATAGGCCTTTTTCTGGCCCTCGAACTCATGCTGCCACCACATGATGCCGTCAGAAGGCTTCAGAATCATCGGGTAGGGAAAATCGATCTGGTCGAGCACTTCGGCAGGCGCCTCGCCTTGGGCGTTCAGCATCGCCATGGTGAAGGTAAAGGTATGCGGATAGGGCACGCCATGCTTCTCGCACAGCTCGTAGAAGATCTCCTTCTTCTGACACTGTTCAAGCATGCTATAGGGAGCGTAAGGCGCGACGATGTTATCCGCCAACTCATGGGCATCCTTGGCCTGAGCCACGAGGGCAACATAGTTATCGCCACAGCCCACAAGGACAATCGTCTTATCGGCATGCGCTTGGGCAATGCCGTTGACGGTCCTGAGCATCACGGGCATGGTATCGATATCCACGTTGGGCGTGTAGTCGATAATCTGGCTGCGGTACGCGGGACCCGTCTGATACTTGCCAAAGACCAGACTCTTGACCTGGTACTCCTCATAGAAGGCGCGCGCCACCGAATAGGCGTTGATGTCGCCACCGAGCAGCACGGGAATGAACTCGCGCTCTGTAAACTGCAATGCCATGGAAACTTCCTATCATGAACTGCCCACACAACGGGCGGTCTTTGCGCAACTGGTTTATTCTAGCGTGCCAAGCCGCCGGCGCCCAAAGCTCCACCGTATCTATGGCAATCGACGCAATCGTCCAGCACGAAGACGGCGCTCACCGTTGTATGACAATGGGCAATGAACCTACCATTGTTGTAGGATTCAGCGTATTGACATCCTCGAACGAAAGGCGCGCACGTGCCCCAAGACCATCCGACCGATAATCCTATCCTCAATGCCACGAAGCGCGGGCTGGCGGAACGCGCACAAACGGCCGTTCCCCTACGCACGGCAAACGATGCCTACGACAGGCCCGCCCGCATCGTCTCAATCAACACGTCGGCGCACAAGGGCACACGCAAGTCGCCCGTCGCGGATGGACACGACACCGTTATAGAACAATTTGGCCTCGCCTCCGACGCACACGCCGGGCATTGGCACCGTCAGGTTTCCTTTTTGGCCGCAGAGTCCATCCAGACGGCGCAGGCCCGCGGACTCGATGTGCGCCAGGGTGACTTTGGGGAGAATTTCACCACGCAAGGCATCAATCTACTCTCGCTCCCCTTGGGCACGCAGCTCAAGCTTGGCAGCGAGGTGCTTGTCAAAATCAGCCAAATCGGCAAGGTCTGCCACACACGCTGTGCCATCTACTATCTCACCGGCGACTGCATCTTTCCCCACGAGGGCGTTTTTGGCGTGGTGCTAAAGGGCGGAGAGGTCCATATCGGCGACGACATCCAGGTGGTCAAGCTCGGCGACGGCACCTGCTCGTTCACCCCTGCCGAGGCCCTCGGAGAGATTGAGCAGGCTCGTCAGAAAGGCACGCTGTAGTTGTAAAACCCCACGTTGAGATAGCTTTTACAGCCCAAAACACCTCTCAAACAGGGCTCTGTAACGTTAAAGTTGAACTCTATGGTTTCTCAACAATTCATCATAACTGCAGGTCAAAGCCAAAGGGTCAAGTTCAACTTGACCCTTTGGAACCTTTAAGGTTCAAGTTGAGGTCGAAAGCAGTAGTAGAATACCGTTCGAACCATAACCTACGATTGATTGCAGAGGGACTGGATGCAGCATTCGAATCATCGCACCGCAGCGCTCATTGCGTCGAAGCCGGCTCGTATCATCACGAGCGCCGCGCTCGCCGTTGCGCTGACGGCCACGCCGATGCTCTCCCCCGTTGCGGCGTATGCCGCCTCGCAGGCAACGCAGGACCAGCTTTCCGCAGCCCAGCAGAAGATCGAAGCCGCCACGAGCGCCTACAACGACGCCCGCACCAAACTCGATGACCTGCAAAAGCAGATTGACTCCAACGAGGCAAGCATCGAGGAAATCGAGGCTAAGCTTCCCGAGCAGCAGGCCAAGGCAAGCTCCGCCATGCGCGATCTGTACAAGTATCAGAAGGGCACCAATCCCATCGTGAGCTTCCTGGTCAATGCGCAGAGCCTGGGTGAGTTCATCACGACCTGCAAATACACCAACCAGATCACGAGCTCGAGCGTCGACGAGATCGAAGAGCTCAATAATATGCAAACCGAACTCGAGCAGAACAAGGCCGAGCTCCAGCAGGCCAAGTCACAGCTTGAGGCAGAGCAGAAAAACGCCGAGGATGCGCTGGCGCAGGCCCAGCAGCTCCGCAGCGAGGCACAGGCAAAAGCCGAGCAGGAAAATGCCGCCGAGCTTGCCAAGCTTGAGGCCGATAAGGCCGCTGCCGCCGAGAAGCTCTCGGGCGAGGGCGTAAGCGGCAGCAATTCCAGCAGCCAGGCCACCAACACCAACACCACCATCGACACCACGGTGAACAACGCCAATACCGGTAGCTCCGATTACGATTCGTTCATTAATGAGTGGACGAGCCGCATCGACAATTATCTCGCCGGCTCCCCCATGGCAGGCCAGGGCTATAACTTTGCCGTCGCCGCCTGGAATACCGGTGTCGACCCCCGTTGGTCCCCCGCCATCGCCTGTATCGAGAGCACCAAGGGTGCTTATTGCGCCAATTCTTACAACGCCTGGGGCTGGAGTGCACGTGGCGGCGGTTGGCGCAGCTTTGGCAGCTGGAGCGAGGGCATCTCCGCTCACGTTGCCTATCTGGGCGCCAACTACGGCTCCACCCTTACCCCGGCAGCGGCCAAAAAGTACTGCCCGCCCACGTGGCAGGACTGGTACAACAAAGTCGCCGCTCAGATGAACCGCATCTAAGCGCAACTGCAAAGGGCCCTAATGGGGCCCTTTTCTTTTAGGTAGCGGAGGTATCGACGACGCCGGTCGCATTGGCGATCGCGACTATGACGATCATGCATAGGAGCAGCACACCCAATGCCTTGAGCCAGAGTTTCGCGAGTTTCTTGCCGCGATGGCTGTCGAGCAGTGCGAATCGCCGACGAAGACGGCGCTTATCGAGCAGCGCAAAATGCATAAGCACCATAAGGCCATCGACAAAGAAAAAATACTCGATTATGAGAAACCACGTCGGGTAGCTTTGGTTTGCTCCCGTGGGGTGAAAGACGGCAAAGTGACTTCCGGCAAAGAACACAAGTAGCGAGAAGCAGACAAGCGTATTCCAAATGCGCCCCAGAGACTCCGGAACGCGAGAGAGCAGACCGCATGCAGCGGAGGCGGCAGACCCAGGAAGCCCTGCGGGGTTCTGGAGCCCTTGGAGCGTCAACACCGTCTCCGAGGCCGGAGTACGGACAGGCGCAGGTGTAGGAGGCCGCACGGGGCGGCTCAGATCGTATGCCGAGCGCGTCGCCCGTCCCAACGCTTCCGCACTCGCAAAACGCTTGGCCGGGTCGAGCGCCATCGACATGCAGACGGCATCGGCAAGTGGAGTGGGAATGCCACGCGCCTCGCATTGCTCGCGCATGTCGAGCCCTGGTTTAGGGTCGACTCCCGTCAAGCAGAAGAACAACAGGGCGCCCAGTGCGTAGACGTCGCTGCGCACACTCGTCTGCCCAAACCCATACTGCTCGGGCGGCGCATAGGGTCGCGTGCCAAACTTGACGGTGTCGGCATCGGCACCATCGCGCCATACGCGCGCGATCCCCAAGTCGATAATCACCAGCGACGAAAACGTCAGGCCCTCATCGAGCGTACAGTTCGCACCCGTCACGATGATATTCGACGGTTTGAGGTCGCGATGGATCACCGGCGCCGACGTCTCCCCCGCCATTGCAAAACCGGCGTGGAGCTCGCCCACGGCATCGCATAGGGCAGGATACAATTCACGCGCATAATCGGGGGTGGCTCCCAGACGGTCCACCAGCACCCCGAGCGTCTCCCCTTCGATGTATTCCATAACCACGTTGAGCTCGTCGCCCACACGACGACAATCGACGATTCTGGGCAGGTGCTCAAAACGCCTGCCTGCCCGCTGGGCGGCAAACAGACGCTCGTATGCCCCGCCGATTTGAGCCGAAGCATCGATGCGTTTACGGACAAAGGGGCCGAGCGAACCACCGCCGGTTCCTTCAAAGTACACGAGCTCGGTTGTTTCAACGGACGAGCGCTTAAGTACACGCTCCACGCGATAGCTGTCGTCGCGATCGAGCGACGCCAGATGTTCGGCAAGCGCTGCGGTCAGCTCGTCATCGGAATATGTTGTGGTCTGAGTATCCATAGCCTCCATCATAGCGCAGGGCGCAGACACCCCATGGCATCCGCGCCCCGTTCGTTTGCATCGTTGTTCGGCAGCTCCGCCGGCTCAGATATCAGCCGCTAACTCACCGTCTCCTCGCCAAAGCGATACAGCTCCTCGTTGACCTTTTGGAGGCTGCACCCGCGATCGATGCAAAAGATGATAATCGCATCACGGCGATCCTTGCAGTTGAGGACGCTTACCCCGGCAGCCGTCAGTGCACGGTTGGCCTCTTTGAGCGTCAGCGCCATCGCAAAGGCAATCTGCAGCACCTTATTGCGACTCGGGTGACGCGCACCGGTAAAGATCTGATAGCCGAAGGTCTCATTGAGATCGGCCATACGAACCACGCGCGAGCGCTCCAAGCCCTTTTCCTGCAGCAGCTGCTTCAGGTAGTCCGAAAGCGACGGGGCGGCAAAGTCGTGCTCCCTGATATAGCCATCGATGTTCGGCGCATCGAGAAGCTCATTGAGCAGCTCCTCGGTCAGCTTTTTATCGGGCATACGACTTCACCTCCCCCCAGTGCATGCAACATGCTAAAAACCGCTTACATCCGAACGCTCCCAGCTAGCAACCTGGTCAGGAGACACCGTACCCAGCGCCTCGAACTTCCAGGAGCCGCCCGCCTTCAGATGATTGGTGTTTGCAAGAGCCGTTCCAACCTGGTTGCCATCGGCATCATACAGAACATACTCAATCTGAATGTAGCTCTTTTCCTTGTCCGTGTTATTGGTCAGCGTGCCCGTGATCTTATAGGCAAACTGATTGGAGGTGTCTTCAGCCTCGTCAGCAATGGTATACGGTTCTTGCGGTTCTTTTTGCTCCTCAGCCTGCTGTGTCGCCTCGGCAGGTTTTGCCGAATCGCTCGCAGACGAATCGGTTGAATTGCCACCCATAGAGCCCACGGCACCGACGATAACCAGCACCACGATGACGCCTAGGACAATCTTGCCGATCGGCTTCTTTCCCTCTTTTGCCATTATGCATCCTTCCTATGATCCGGCTACCGCGCCGGCGCACAGCACATCGTAGGAAGGATTGGACTTGAATTCATTAGCTGTGAGCTAAAGTTGCGATAAACGGCCAATGCAGTTATCCGAACGCCGAGCAAACGCACTTTGCACGACCGTCTGCTGGCTGTGTATCAACCCAACGTGACGGATTCCCCGGTAAAGGTGCTCACAAGCAACAGGATAAAGAAAACTAAATAGCTGATGCTCAATAGGTAGGCGACGACTAAAAAGATAGTCCATCCAACATTGGTCTTACCATCGGCACGACGTTGCTCGCGAGAACGGCACAGCCAGACCGTCACGCCAATGGCCACAATCAGCAACACGAGTGCCGCTGCTGCCACCCCGGCAAGCGCAAACATCACGCCAATGCTCACAGCAATAACCGGAAGCAGTAGCAAGCCACACCCGCATCCACCCGGGCTATATACGGAAGACTGTCGGCGTCGTTCCATCGTCACTCCAAGCCAAGCAATCGTTTGTAGACATCGAGGCCCTTGAGTAGGATTTCCTCGTCGAAGAGCATGCTATCGGTATGCAGAGCGCTTGTGGCATAGGCTGGGCAGCCATCAGCGTCGATCGGGTTTTCTTGTCCCTCTGGCACGCCCGTGCCCAGCAAGAAAAACACGCCCGGCAGATGGCGCTGATAGAACGCGAAATCCTCGGCGATTAGCAGCGGCTCGTCCACAAGTTGCAGCTCGGACAAGGCGGGCGCAATGTGGGCGAACAGCTCGGGGTCGTTATCGACCGGCGGATAGCCCTCGGCAAAATCGAGGTCATATGTGCAGCCCGTTGCGACGCAGGCATCGTCCAGCACGCGGCGCACGCCCTCGCGCGCGCGGTCGAACATGTCGTCCGTAAACACACGTAGGCTGCCGGCAACATGGGCCTCCCCCGCCACCGCATTGCAGACGGTGCCGGCCTGCAGCAGGCCGAACTTACCAATGCAGGGCTCGTCGACACCCAACTCGTCCATGAGCTCGCGCTCGGAAACCAAGAACTTGGCAGCCGCCAGCGCCGCATCGTGCGACTCCTCGACCGGAACGCCATAGGTCTTAGCGATATGAATGCTCGTGCCATGGATATGAATGTGTGTCTCACTCGAACGCGCCAGCAACGGACCGGAGCAGCTCGCCAACGTGCCGGCGGGCAGATCGGGCCACACGTGGAAGCCGAAGATGCGATCCACCCCGTAGCGCTCGAACACGCCGCTCTCGCACACCGTCTTGGCACCACCAGTCGTCTCCTCGGCCGGCTGAAACACAAAGAGCACATTGCGCTTAATGGCGCCCGGCTGCTCACGGATCGTACGGTCGACAAAGGTTGCCGCCGAAAGCGCCATGGCCATGTGTCCATCGTGCCCGCAAGCATGCATCTTGCCGGGATGGGTCGAAGCGAACGCTGCCCCCGTTGCCTCGGCAATGGGCAGCGCATCCATATCGGCGCGAATCGCCGTGGCATGCGCGGCGCCAACGCCAGCGTCGAAGAAAGCGCAGACGCAGCCGGGGCACGGATGGGTCACCTCGCAGGTGAGCGGTGCCAACACGCCCTCGATATAGGCGATCGTCTGCGGAAGATCGAAGTCGAGCTCCGGGATCCTGTGCAAGTCGCGGCGGTAGCGACGGAGTTCTTGGAGCTCGGCCATATTGGTTCCTTTCGTAGGTGCGCGTCGGCTGCTATCTATTGTGCCGCAAGATTGCTACACCCTTATTTCCAGCATATCCCTGCATTTTTTAAACGTTATATACGAATACTCTTGTTTGGTAAAGTGCAACGTGGTAGGGTCGTTACCACTTGATAGAGGCGCGGGCACGAAGAGCCGCGGGCGAGCCGGCAGGCTTTGACCCCGCGGGGAGGCGAAACCCGCCGAACTGGGTTTTTCGGGCACGAACAGCCTGGTGGGCCTGCGGGAAACACCCGCAGGACTGTCTGCAGCAATGCGGGAGCGCTATCCGGACATTGGGTCCACGCTATGCGGATTCGATGCGCAGGTAGCGCCGTCTGGATAGCGAGGTTTACGGGACATGTCATTGACTCCCAACGAGGCATATACGGCCAAGCAGCCGTTTGTGGACAAGGAGACGCTCGAGCATATCGTCGAGCAGTTCCCCACGCCGTTTCATCTATACGACGAGGCGGGCATCCGCCGCAACATGCAAGAAGTGCGCGACGCCTTTGCATGGAACCCGGGCTTTAAGGAATACTTTGCCGTCAAGGCCAACCCCAACCCGGCGCTCATCTCCATTCTCAACGAATACGGCTGCGGTTGCGATTGCTCGAGCTATACCGAGCTCATGATCGCCCGCTCGCTGGGCATCACGGGGCATGACATCATGTTCTCGTCCAACGACACGCCGGCGGCGGACTTTGAGCTCGCCGACAAGCTGGGCGCCATCGTCAACTTTGACGACATCAGCCACATCGAGTTCTTTGAGCGTGTTGCGGGACCCATCCCCAAGACGGTCAGCTGCCGCTTTAATCCAGGCGGCCTGTTCCAGCTCTCCAACGGCATCATGGACAACCCGGGCGACTCCAAATATGGCATGACCACCGAGCAGCTCTTCGAGGCCTTCCGCATGCTCAAGGCCAAGGGTGCCGAGGACTTTGGCATCCACGCATTCCTTGCCAGCAACACTGTCACCAACGACTACTACCCCAAGCTCGCGCGCATCCTCTTTGAGCTTGCCGTACGCCTGGAGCGCGAGACCGGCGCACACGTCGCCTTCATCAATCTGTCCGGCGGCGTCGGCATCCCCTACCTGCCCGAGCAGCAGGCCAACGACATTCGCGCCATCGGCGAGGGAGTACACGCGGCATACGACGAGATCCTGGTTCCCGCCGGCATGGACGATGTGGCCATCTGCACCGAGATGGGCCGCTTTATGATGGGCCCCTACGGCTGCCTGGTCACCAAGGCTATCCACGAGAAGCAAATCTACAAGGACTATATCGGCGTGGACGCCAGTGCCGTCGACCTCATTCGTCCCGCCATGTATGGCGCTTACCACCACATCACGGTGATGGGTCAGCCGGGCGGCGCCGACAAGGCCACAGCGCCCGTCACGAACACCTATGACATCACGGGCAACCTATGCGAGAACAACGACAAGTTCGCTATCGATCGCGAGCTGCCGCATATCGACATGGGTGACCTGCTTGTAATCCACGATACCGGCGCGCATGGCTACTCCATGGGCTACAACTACAACGGCCGTCTGCGCTCCGCCGAGGTCCTGCTGCGCCCCGATGGCTCGGCCGACCTCATCCGTCGCGCCGAGCGCCCGGGCGAATACTTTGCCACGCTCGACGTGCTGCCGTGCGGCCGAGAGTTGCTGGCCAAGTCGCGCGCCGAAAGTGCCCGCCGCCGCGCTCAGGACGAGCGCCTGGCCGTCGCCGCTCAGTGGAACAAACGCATCCAGATCGCGGAAGCGAAGGAGAAGAACATGGACATCCGCAATCTCGAGGGTTCAATCGTCGCCCTTGTCACGCCGTTTAAAAAGGACGGCAGTGTCGACTTTGACGCGCTCGAGCGCCTTATCGATTTCCACCTGCAAAATGGCACCGACGCCATCCTCACCCTGGGCACCACCGGAGAGAGTGCCACGATGACCGACGACGAGGACAACTCCGTTGTCGCCGCAGTGGTCAAGCAGGTTGCGGGCCGAGTCCCCGTTATTGCCGGCTCGGGCTCTAACTCCACGCAGACCATGCTCACTAAGTCGCTCACTTACCAGGGCCTGGGCGCCGATGGTCTGCTGCTCATTACCCCCTACTACAACAAGTCTAACGAAGAGGGCATCTACCAGCACTTTAAGACCGTGGCCGACGCCGTGGACATCCCCTGCATTCTGTACAACATCCCCGGCCGCTGTGGCTGCGGCATCAGCGAGCGCAACGTAGAGCGCTTGGCCGCGCACCCCAACATCATGGGCATCAAGGAGGCCTCGGGCAACGTCGCCTACGCGGCCAAGATCGCCCACCTGCTGTCAGACGACTTCCGCATGTACTCGGGCGAGGATGCCCTCACCGTGCCGCTCATGAGCCTAGGCGCTTCGGGTACCATCAGCGTGTGGGCAGACGTTCAGCCGCAGCTCGTGCACGACATGTGCCGTGCCTATCTGGACGGCGACGTGGAGCGCGCCCGCGATATCCAGATTGCCGGTCAGCCGCTCATCAACGCCCTCTTTAGTGAGGTCAACCCCATCCCCGTCAAAGAGGCGCTCGCTCAGATGGGTATGATCGAGGCAAACTACCGTATGCCGCTGTGCCCCATGGCCAACGACACGCGCGCTGCACTTACCGATGCTTTGAAGGGAGCTGGTCTGCTTGATTAAGACCGTCATTATGGGAACGGGCCGCATGGGCTCGCTCATCCGCACTACCGCCGAGGGCATTGTCAACGCCGCTGGAGAGGCCGTTTTTGACATCGTCGCCCAGATCGGCTTCGACTTGTCCGAGCTCGAGAACGCCCCAGCAGCCGACGTCATCATCGACTTCTCGAACGTTGCGGCCTTCAATGCTGTCGTCGCCTATGTCGAGCGCACGGGCGCGGCGTTGGTCTCGGGCACCACGGGCTACACGCCCGAGCAGATGGATCGCCTGCGCGAGCTGGGTCAGAACGCCCGCGTCATGCACTCCGGCAATTACTCCATCGGCATCGCGGCCCTGCGTCATCTGGTGGCACAGGCCACGCGTGAGCTGCCCGGCTTTGACTGCGAGATTGTCGAGACGCACCACAACCAAAAGGCCGACGCCCCCAGCGGCACCGCGAAGCTGCTGCTCGACGCCGTCGTCGAAGCCGAGCCCGAGGCAGGTTACCACCCCGTCTATGGTCGCGAGGGCATGTGCGGCGCTCGCGATCCCAAGGAAATCGGCATGCACTCGCTGCGCGGCGGCACCGTCGCCGGCGTGCACGAGGTAAGCTTTTTCGGCCAGGACGAGGAAGTCACGCTTAGCCATCGCGCCACGAGCCGCCAGATCTTTGTCAACGGCGCTCTGGCCGCCGCTCAAAAGCTCGTCGTCCGCGACCCCGGCTTCTACACCTTCGACCAGGTCATGTTCGCCTAACCAGCTATCTACCGTACCCACGCAAAGGAGAGACAGCATATGAGTAACGCAGCCGAGATGGATGCCCAGGAGATTATCAATTACATCGCCACCGCGCCCAAAAAGACGCCCGTCAAGCTGTATGTGCGCGAGAAGCCCGGCATGAAGGTTGCCTGGGGCGATGCGCACGTCTACGGCGGCCGTCGTGGCAAAACTGTCTTTGGCGACTGGGATGAGCTAAAGGCCATCCTCGATGCCAATGCCGACTCCATCGACTACTACGACGTCGAGAATGACTGCCGCAACTCCGCCGTCCCCATGCTCGACCTTAAGGGCATCAATGCCCGCATCGAGCCGGGCGCGATCATCCGCGACCGCGTCGAGATCGGCGACCGCGCCGTCATCATGATGGGTGCCATTATCAACATCGGCTCCGTCATTGGCGAAGGCTCCATGATCGACATGGGCGCCGTGCTGGGCGGCCGCGCCACCGTGGGCAAGAACTGCCACATCGGCGCCGGCACCGTGCTGGCAGGCGTTGTGGAGCCCGCCAGCGCCACGCCCGTCATCATCGAGGACGATGTCATGATCGGCGCCAACGCCGTGGTCCTGGAGGGCGTGCACGTAGGCAAGGGCGCCGTCGTTGCCGCCGGCGCCGTGTGCGTCGAGGACGTCCCCGCCGGTGCCGTCGTGGCCGGTGTTCCCGCTCGCGTCATCAAGATGCGCGACGAGAAAACCGACAGCAAGACCGGCTTGGAAGAGGGTTTACGTCAACTGTAGGGTTACGCGGTTTTACCAAACCGCGTAACTAGCCGACGCTGCAAACGCCCCAGAGCGGCAATCTGACGTTCAGTCGTCGGGCATGACCAAAAGGTCAATGCCCTCCTCTTTCACGTCACCTTGCTCGCTCTGGGTCGTTTTCGCTGACTTATGCTCAGCCTGTGGGGCAATTCAGCCCTAAACAAGAAGGCCGAGGCCCCAAAGAGCTTCGGCCTTTGCTTTCTCGCTGTAGGCGTAACGCAACTTATCGATTCTCGATGCTGCCGATGTTTTTGAGCTCGATGGAGATGAGGCCGTTGGGCTCGTTGACGAACTCGATGTACTCGGAGTTCGAACCCATCTCGGCCGGGAAGCTGATCTCGATACCCGTGTCGGTACGGATCTTATGATTGCGCACCGCCGCGCGTTCGACCTGCTTGCGCTCCACGGGCACACGCTCAGGCACCTTCTCCTCGGTCAGTGCCGCGCGCACGCTCTCCTTGATAACCGGTTCGTCCTCAAAGACCTCATCGACGATATCCCAAGGCGGCAGCTCCTCGTCATCCTCGACCTTCTCGGCCACAGCGGCCTTAACCTTGGCGAGCGCCACGGCCGTGTTGGCGCCGTGCTCCTCGGCGACTTCCTCGACCACGCGCGTCACGGTGTCGATGACTTCCTTGCCCGATACGCCCGTGTCGCACTGCAGCAGGCCATCGGGGATAAGCATACGGTCCTCGCCGGCAATCTTGCGCTTCTTGTCCACGTAGCCGATCTCCATGGTACTCGCGCGTACGATGGCATAGCTCGGCACCTTTTGCGAGGGGTTCGGCAGAATGGCGTAGTGGCGCGCGATGTCGTTGCGCACCTCCCCCTCCTCGCGGCCCACTTCGTGCATAAAAGCCTGCTTGGAGCCCAGCAGCATCACGGCAAACCAGCGGGCATCCTCATCGTCATCAAAGTCCGCCACAAGCACGTCAGTGGACTCGGCTTTCTCGGCCTTGGTGAGCTCGGAGGAGATAAACTCCGCAATCTGCTGCGACAGGTCCACGAACTCGCGCTCGCCAAAGAAATAGCCCTTGAGCTCGCCGCCGAATGCGGAGTTCTCGGCAAATGTGGCACGCTTGTTATCAGCCGAGGTACGAGCACGCCGCAGGTGCGTGGTTACGAAATTACGCACGGTGCGGCTCTCGATATCGAGCTCGCGTTGACTCATGACGTTAACGGCAGAGTCAAAGTCCAGGATATGCAGAATCGCATGATTGATTTTCATATACGGCATTCCGTTCTAGATCGATTTCGGCACGAACCAGTATAGCGGTCGAGCCCGCCCCAGGCGCATCGAAGATTGGTGCATCGGGGACAGGTTGCTTTGCACCAATGGCTAGCGCAGGAGCTCGGACTGCCAAGCCTCGAGCTGTTCTGCCAAACTCTTGCCGGCAGCGGGCATGTCGACCTGGGGACGTTTGGGCAGAAGCGCACACTTAAGAATCGCAACGATAGTCTGCGAGACAAAGCGTCGCGTATCCTTGTCAAAGCCTTGCGCAGTCTGGAGCATCACGGGCAGGCTCTCGCGCAGATTCCCAGCGATATCCGCAAACCGCTCAGCACCTGTAGCCTCAAACACGGAGAACAACGCATCTACAAAACGCTCGCGCTCGCTAGGTGACACTGCAAGCAGCATCTCGCGAATGGAGCCATCAACGTATCGAGCACCGGCGGACAGGCGCTCACAGTACACGAAGTCGCGACCATCAACCACCCAGCTAAAGGGATTGTGCTGCAGCAGGCTGAACTCGGTGCTCTCAACGATGGCATAGTCCTCCTGTGTCTCGAACATCATGCCAAAGATCGACGACCGAGGTAGCGTCTTGTCGATTCGACCGGAAAGATCGGCAAAGGCGTTGCCGTTCAGAAACTCCTCGACGAAGCCCGGACCATCATGGGAATACACCCGTTCGATTCGCTCACGGGCGACATCGGAGCACATCGCCGCACCGTACACCGCAAGGTTTCCACCCTTGGAATGACCTCCGCACGAAAGCGGCCCGTCAATCGCATCCGCCGCCTCGTCCACATAACGCGCCGCGGATTCCTGGGCCGGCACAGGACAACGGAATGCCATGTTAAAGTCCTCTTTCCAGCCCACAATCGTACTGTCGGTCCCCCGGAAGGAAAGATAGCTAAACCCCGCCGGAAACCGGAACGCCATGGCTGCAAACTGCTCTGTCGCCACCACATCGCTCACGGCACGATAGCCGCAAACGTGCACGCCACGGTAGCGAGGGCTTGCTGCCACGGCCTCCAACAAGGCCCTGCTCCCCTCTGGGTCCCACAAATCGTCAATCATATCCCGGTAGCACTCGGCACGCAGCAGCTCGCGTACGTCTAGGCCCTGCCAGTTCGTCAGCTCCGCCATATCACTCGGCAAACGCAAATAGGACAACCACGCAAAGACCAGGCTATCCACCGCGCAGAACGGCCGTTCCTCAAACGGGTCAAACACCGTCTGGGCATAGGTCAAAAAATTAGGCGAATCCGACATGGCGCTCCCATCAACTATGGCGCATTGGGGTCAGGTTACTTTGCACCAAAAAGGCGCCCGGACCGTGTGGACCGGACGCCTTTCATTGTAGCCTGTTGCCCAAAAGAGCTGGATTTAGCAGGAGAAGTCGACGCTGTCGATGATGTCCTTGAGGGCCTTGGCGGAGGCGGTAAGCTCATGCTGCTCGTCATCGTTCAGCGGCACGGGGACGCGGCAGACAACGCCGTCGCGGCCAACGACGGTCGGCATGGAGATGGCAAGATCGGACAGGCCATACTCGCCCACCATGAGCGAGGAGACGGGCAGAACGGTCTGCTCGTCACGCATGACGGCGGTGCAAATGCGCTTAACGGCCATGGCGACGCCGTAGTAGGTAGCGTGCTTCTTCTCGATGATGGTGTAGGCGGAGTTCTTGACGTCCTCGGCGATGCGCTTCTCGGCAGCCTCATGCTCCAGATGACCGTGAAGCTCGCAGAAGGTGTTCAGCGGAACGCCGGCAACCTGGGCGCTGGACCAAGCGACGAACTCGGAGTCGCCGTGCTCACCCATGACATAGGCCTGGACATCGCGCGGGTCGACCTCAACGTGGGCACCAAGCATCTGCTGCAGACGGCCGGTGTCGAGCACGGTACCGGAGCCGATGACATGGCCCTCGGGCAGGCCGGACATCTTGATGGCGGCATAGGTTAGAACATCGACCGGGTTGGAGACGATGAGCAGAATGCCGTCGAAGCCAGACTTCTTAATCTCGGGAATAATGGACTTAAAGATGTTGACGTTCTTGTTGACCAGGTCCAGGCGGGTCTCACCGGGCTTCTGGGCAGCGCCAGCGGTGACGACGATCATGGCGGCGTCGGCGACATCGGAATAATCGCCGGCGTAGATCTTCATCGGCTCGGCAAACGTCATGCCGTGCGCGATATCCAGAGCCTCACCCTCGGCGCGGTTCTTGTCCACGTCGATGAGGACCATCTCGGAGAACAGACCGCTCTGCATCAGCGCGAACGCCGAAGACGAACCGACGAAACCGCAGCCGACAATAGCGACCTTCTTCTCGTTAACCATTAGAAACTCCCATCTCTCTCCACAAGCAAGCCGCCCGGGAACGACCCGAGCGGCTTGCCGTAATCCCAATACATCCAATCGGGACTTTGATTATGCTCCTATTCGCAGCCAAAAATCGACCGTTTACCGAAATTGTTTGCAGAATTCGTAAAATAACTGCACGAAATCGGTTTCGAGCTATTGACGAGGCGAAATAGCTTTCTAATACAGGCCCGCCTCGCGAATGGCCTCGACAGCCAAAGCAATCTGATCGGGCGGCAGGACCAGCGCCATGCGCACGTGTCCCTCGCCCGAAGGACCAAAGCTCGCGCCCGGCGTCACCACAACGCCGGCCTTCTCCATGAGCTCCTCGCAAAACGCCATGGAATCGGTGCGACCACCGGGAAGCTTAGCCCACACGAACATGGAGCCATGCGCGTTGGGACGCTCCCAGCCCAGGTTCTCAAGACCGTCGCACAGGGCATCACGGCGCTCCTGGTACTTCAGACGCTGCGCCTCGACCTCATCGCGCGGACCGTTCAGACAGGCGATAGCAGCCTTCTGGATCGGGAAGAACATGCCAAAGTCGATCTGGCCGCGCAGTTTGGCAAAGGCAGAGACCACATCCTCGCGGCCGACCAAAAAGCCGATGCGGGCACCAGTGACGTTAAACGACTTGGAGAGCGAGAAAAACTCCACGCCCACCTCGAGCGCACCGGGATACTGCAAGAAGCTGCCGCCCGGCTCACCGTCAAACACGATATCGGAGTATGCATTGTCGTGAACGATGAGCAGGTCGTGCTCGCGGGCGAAGGCGATGATCTCCTCGTAGACCTCGGGCGTGCCCACCGAGCCCACCGGGTTGGCGGGCAGCGATACGATCATATACTTGGCACGATCGGCCACCTCGGGATCGATACCCGCCACATAGGGCAGGTAATTATGCTCGGCAACCAGCGGATAGTACTCGAGCTTGGCATCGGCAATCTTCGCACCCGCCTCAAAGACCGGGTAGCACGGATCGGGAACCAGGATGGTGTCACCCGGATCGAGCAGGGCCAGGCCCAAATGGCCCACGCCCTCCTGCGTGCCGTTGCACGACTGCACCATGGACGGTGTAATGCCCGAAACGCCAAAGCGACGCTCATAGTAATCGCACACGGCTTGTTTGAGTTCAGGCAGGTCGCGCAGGGCATACTTCCACATCTCGGGATCTTGGGCTGCTTGCGTGAGCGCCTCGACCACGTGGTCGTACGGCTTAAAGTCGGGCGTGCCCACGCTCATGTTGTAAATGGTCTTGCCCTGGGCCTTCAGCGCGAGAAGCTTGTTGTTGAGCGAGGCGAAGACCTCCGCGCCAAAGCGGTCGAGACGCTGCGATGCCTGCATGGTGCCACCTTCCGATATAAAAACGCGGCGCTCCGACAAGAGCGCCGCGCGATACGGGCCATCAGATTGCAAAAGTGTAACGCTTGCAACCCCCGTATTGGTTCAATTTAGCCAATCTTAGTCAACTGGATTGAGCGCGTCGATCTGCGCGAGCCACAGACGCGAGCTGGCGTCACTCGGCATACGCCAATCGCCGCGCGGGCTGAGCGTCACCGAGCCCACCTTGGGACCATCGGGCAGGCAGCTGCGCTTAAACTGCTGGGCAAAGAAGCGACGATAGAACGTACGCAGCCACGTGTGGACGGTCTTGGCGTCGTAGACGTCCTCGAAGCTCTTGAGCGCCATGCGGTAGATCTTGCCCGGCTCAAAGCCAAAACGCAGCAGGTTGTAGAGGAAGTAGTCGTGCAACTCGTACGGGCCCACCAAATCCTCAGTCTTCTGCGCAATCTCGCCGTCGCCCGTGGGCGGCAGAAGCTCAGGGGACACCGGCGTATCGAGGATGTCGAGCAAGACCTCGGCAATACGCCCGCCAAAGACATCAGCCGCATAGCGCACCAGATGACGCACAAGCGTCTTGGGCACGCTCGCATTGACGGCGTACATGCTCATGTGGTCGCCGTTATAGGTAGCCCAGCCGAGCGCCAGCTCCGACAAATCGCCCGTGCCGATGACAAAACCGCCGGCCTGGTTGGCCAGATCCATCAGAATCTGCGTACGCTCGCGGGCCTGGCTGTTCTCGTAGGTCACGTCCTGCACGGTCGGATCATGCTCAATGTCCTTGAAGTGCTGCTCCACAGCCGCGTGGATCGAAACCTCGCGAAAGCTCACGCCCAGGTCGCGCGCGAGCGACTCGGCGTTGGACTTAGTGCGATGCGTCGTGCCAAAGCCGGGCATGGAGACCGCCGTGATACCCGTGCGCGGCAGCCCCAGTGCATCGAAGGCACGCACCGTCACGAGCAGTGCCAGTGTAGAATCAAGGCCGCCCGAAAGACCGATGACTGCAGCCTTGGTGCCCGTATGGGCCAGGCGGGTCTTGAGGCCGGCGGTCTGCAGGTCGAGGATGGTCTCGCAGCGCTCGGCCAGGTCACCATGGTCGGCCGGTACAAAGGGCGCGCGCGGGAAAACGCGGTCGATATCGCAGGCATCGCGCAGGACAGGCTCTTCGGCCAACACGCCCTCAAACGAAAACTCAACGGCCGTGGCCTCCGGCGCATCGTCCGCGCGCGTCCACGTCGTCGAACGACGGCGCTCGGCAACCAGGCGGTCAAGGTCAACGTCGGCGATGGCCATATCGCAAGTAAGCAGTTTGGTCGCGGCGAGCTCGGAGCCGTTTTCGTAGATCAGGTTCTCGCCCGCAAAGACCATGTCGGTCGTAGATTCGCCCTCACTCGCATCCGCGTAGGCATAGGCGCAGTACAGGCGCGCACTCTGGTTGGAGATGAGGCTGCGGCGGTAATCCGCCTTGCCGATAATCTCGTCCGAGGCCGACGGGTTGAGGATCACCGTCGCGCCAGCAAGCGCCATCTCGGTCGAGGGGGGCGCCGGTACCCACAGGTCCTCGCACACCTCGACACCCAGCACCAGATCCTCGGCACCTTCATCGCAGCAGCGGTAGACAAGCCCCGAGCCAAGCGGCACCGGACCCTGACCAGCAAATTCAATCCACACGGGATCGGCCGGCGCCGGAGCAAACCAGCGGCGCTCATAAAACTCTCCGTAGTTGGGCAAGTACTTTTTGGCCGTAAGGCCCAAAAGCTCGCCCGCACAGCACACGGCGGCGCAATTGTAGATGTTTTCGGCCACTGCGACGGGAAGACCGATGGTAAAGACGATCGGCAGCTCACGGGTTTTATCGAGAATGCGCACGAGCGCCGCCTCGCAGGCATGCAGCAGCGTGCGGTTATGGAACAGGTCGGCCGCGGTATAGCCGCACAGGTTGAGCTCGGGCAGTACCAACGCGCGAACGCCGCGCTCGGCAGCCTCACGAACAGCCGTCAGCGCAACCTCGGCATTGCCCTCGACATCGGCCACGCGAATCCGCGGCGACGCCGCCGCCACACGCAAAAAGCCGTCGTTCTTATTAGCCGAAACGCAGCATTGCCTTGTTGATCTGGACACTGGAGGCCCCTTCTACCCTGAGATTCAGTCTAACGGACGTTCACATATCTCTAACTAGCCAAAGCAACCTCCCAGTTTACTGAGACGCCAACCTGTGCTAAGAGCATGTATTCCAAAAATATCTTTAATTAAAAAAGGAGAAATCGATAATCGACTTCTCCTTTAAGCGAGGCAAGTAAATTCCGAAACTAATGGCAGAATTTATCCATGTAGTCCTCAAAGTCGAACACTTCTACCACGACGCCCTCTTCCTGAGACTCTTTCAGTTGCTCCAAGAGATCTTTGTTAATAACGTCCATGTAGAAACCTCCTCTATCTAATCAATTGTAGTATATCTGCTTTCATGCAATTATCAACCAACTTGTTTAATTGCTCCTCGTTTGCCGATAGTCCCTCTTTTTTCAAAATGTCGCGCACCTCGTTCTTAGTAATCGGCTTTTCAAACAACGAAAGCAAAGCGAACGAAAAATCATTAACCGCACACATTCTATGGGTGGCACAACTCAGCAGTACTCTTAACCCCTCTTTTGAGCGTCCGACTTCTTTAACAAACGAACTTTTAACCAATTGAAAACCATTATCGTGCATTACATAATCGGCATCGATATTTGTATTCAGCAATCCATAATGCAACAGTTCTTCTATCGCCCTCGTCAGCTCGAGGTCGCCCTGATCAAGAATAAGAGAAATGCTACAGTCGGCCTCCAATAAACGGGCCAACTTAAGGTATACCAACTGGGAAACAGCATAGACATGATGGTATTCAGAATTATAGAAGTAGGCAAATGGCTCAACGAGCACGACAGAGGTCTTGGAATCCAGCCAGATTCGATCAGCTGGATTTAGACTAGTTAGCCGTCGCTTTACTTTGGTCAAATGTCCCTTATACCTGACAGCGTGAATAGAATCTAGGATCCAGGTCACCTCTGAAATATGAAGCCGCTGGGGCAAGTCAATTGTGTCGCTACCGTTTATGACCTCTTGCATATAAAAATCAATATGATGCTCATCAGATAAGGATTTTGCTTCATTTAAAGTTAAACCAGTGCCTGAAACATAATCCACTTCGAGGCGCAAATCCTCATATTGGGACTTCGGCATTACAGAGACACCATACTTATCGGGATGATTCCAAACATCCGACCCCATAACGAGACCAAAATTCGTAAATCCTCTCGTGGAATATGGAACACCACATACCTGTTTTGAATAATTCAAAACATTCTCTGTATAAGCTAAGGTGTTCAGAGCCTCTTCTTTAGTTTCGGTCGGAAAGCCAATCATAAAAAATAGATGAACAGGAATACCCGCATTGAGACAATCATGGATATTGCGATCAATCCAATCAACTCTCGTGTTCTTCTTCATTAGATCAAGAACTCTTTGGTTGTATGACTCGAGGCCAAACTGAATCTGCCTACATCCACTTTGGTATATCTTGTTAAAAACGTCTGTACTTAGGGTTGGAGAGAACCTCGTTTCTCCATGCCAGAAAAACGTTTTTCCCGATGCGTTTATTTCATCCGCGAGTTGCTCCATTCTTTTGCCTTCGAATGTTTCATCCACAAAAGAGAAAACTCTCGTGCCGTATTTTTCATTTAACCGACACATTATTTCAAATACTCTCGATATAGGCATCTTTCGGTAACAACCACCGGTAGCACCGGGAATGGTGCAGAAGGCGCAATGATTAAAACACTGCCTAGAGGAATAAACCGGCAATATTAACTCAGGCATGAAGTATTTAGAAAGGGCGAAGCCATCGAAATCGGGAACTGTATCGTTGATAAATGTTTGCTCAATCCGATGGTTTTTATATATCTTTCCACCTTTAGCATGGCAAAGGTTTGGAACACAGTCGAGATTGTCATCACCAGAGTCAAGAGCCTCAAGAAGACGTGCAAGCGGCTCTTCGCCGTCATACATCATTATCGAATCAATGTATTCAAAAAAGGGATGCCATTCTTTCATGCAGTCATCTGCTAAACGAGTAATGTAATTGCCGCCCAATGAGACGTGTTTAACAGATGGACATTCTTCTTTAATCAGCTTCGCTAACGTAACTGCAGAAATCAATTGGAAACAGCCGCTCACCGAAATCCCAATAAACTCGATTTTTTCCCTCTGAATACGCTTAAGAAAGGCAGTTTCATAGAAGGAAATAAACGGATTATGCAAGGTATCCGCAAGCGATTTCATTATTTCTGGTGTCGAATAATAATCATAGGGCAGATCTATGGAGTTGAACGTGTATTTAACTCCATATGAGACGTGATTTATGATATAGAGTGCATTTCTAAAAATGTTTTCAGCATATTGTCTTTCTTTTAGATTAAAGTATCTCTTCGATCTGAAAATATCTTTTGCCTCGTCAACATTAAGTGCCGACTTTTGTATCAACTCGATTGTTAATTGAACATTCGAACTAAACGAATCCTTTGATTCCCGATACCTTTTACAGCACTCTTCGACATGTCTAAAAGATAGGAGGTCATCGTAAAATTCCACGTTTAAGTCAACAATGTCAACTTTGTATTGTTCAACCTCTTGAAGATATGACTTCAAAACAGGCAAGGCAAGATACGGCCCCACTGGACTCCATCCTGGGGGAAATACTAAAAGCGTTTTAGGCATATCAACGTCACATCTTTCGCAAATAATTCAATTGAAACACAACTACCATCATAATTGAAAATACACCAAGTCCTGTAACGAGAATTGAGAACATCGCGATGCTCGTGAACAGCGAAACAAGAAGTGTTGAAATAACAACAGCAACCGATTGCAAAGACTCCCTAATTGAAAACAGGCTTATCGATTCAGATCCGTCTCTCGCCAAATCCTGCAGCGATGTTATGAGAAGCACATCTTGAATGGCGTTTCCGGCACCGACGATAAAAAGGAAAATAAACGATATCCCAGACGCATAGCGATAGCCAAACGCCAGATACGCACCGAGCGCAAGATACGTCACAAAACAATATGATTTAACGCAATCGGAACCACTGATTAAACGACCATATATTGTATTTCCGAACAACAGTCCGATTGTAAGACTACTCTGAAGGAATCCGTATTGTATCGATGACGAGTCAAATTGCAATTGCGCTATAGCTGGCAAAAGAGAATTCAGAGAGCCGAATGCCACACCACTAGAAATATCGATTAATAGGAAACCAATTGCCAAGTGCTTCGCGCTAAGATCACTAAATGCAGTCCTGTTTTTTTCATTTTTGCTTATTCCCTCTTTATCATTAACCTCGATAACCGACGGAACATCTCGCAGCAACCAGAACGACGCGGCAAAAGAAAGCGCGTCTAATGCAAGAACAGCCTCCGCCCCAAATTGAGCGACAACAAAACCGCCGGCAACTGGCCCCAGAACCATCATCAAATTCTGCAGGAACCCAAACGAATTATTAATTACGTCGCGATTGATACTATTCGTATTGGCTCTTAACAACGAGTAAAAGCAGGGCATTTCTACCGTTCGGCAAAGCGATACCGCGCACGTAATAGCAAACATACTCCATTTACTATCAACAAAAATATAGCAAACGAATAATCCCGCGCGAATTAAGTCTGCCAATCTCATGGCCTGCAGTGTCCCGATACCCATCTTCTGAGGCAGCTGCGCGAGCGCAACTGAAAACAGAGAGGGGGCAAATCTGCAGCAGACCATCAAAGCAGTTGCAGAAACATCGTGAGTTACCTCGTAAATCAGCATTGGCAAAGCAATATTCGCACACCAATTGCCTATTTCGCTTATCCCTCTAGCAATATATAGGACCCGAACCGGACGGCTAGCTCTCAATACCGTGAACATCACGATTAACCTCGTATTTCAGGCCTCGTTCATCCCTTAATAGGAATCCATAATCAACCAAGTACCGCCTCAACACGGCATAATCAGGATAGAGCTGTGACAGCACATGATTAACCTGAAGCTCCGTATAACTTGTATTTAATTCAAAGAAAGAGACGGCCCATAGCAGCATGATTCTTTTATAGCTTTCCTTTTTTGGAATTGAAACCAGCTCGCCATTCTTGAGAAATCGTTTCTTAAAGTCTATTAGCTCATCCATTCACATCCTCCATTTCATACGCATCTAATACTAAAAATGCATACGCTTTAGGTCATCGCATTCAGCTTCTTTATTCGAACTAAACTCGAACTAATCTAAATTATTTGCTCAGACACTCTTCGAAAGCTCGTTTTTCACTCTGAGTAAAATGCCCTTCCCAGTCAGTCCAGGAACAGGAAGGCAACTCACAACGAGCGGAGTCGAAGCCCTCTGCCGTCGGTCGTTCAAAATGCACGATAACCTTTTCGATATCGCCATCTGTAATCAGGTCAGAATGAATGACCTCGGTACCGTCTTCGAACGTCATATACGGGTACATCACGTAAACCACCTCGCAATCGTAAATCCAGTTTAGCATCAAGCTATTGCACCAAAGACAGCAGGCCCCCTTGATGAGTTGATGGTATCTGTTAAATGTCATGTACGATTCACATCTGGTGGGTACCCTGATGGCTAAACGAAACGAAGCAGATTTACACCGGGAGGACCCCGTATGACAACCAAGTACACCGACGCGCCGCGCACGCGCGTCATGACACCGGCAGCGCTCAACAACGGCGTGCACGAGAACCATTCCATCGGACAAACCATGGCCATCGCGCCCAAAAAGGGCCTGTTCGACGACATTTCCATTCCCCAGATCATCGCCGGCGCCGCAGCTGCCGCCACGAGCGTGGCGCTTGCTTCAAAGATCGGCATTGCCGGCTCGGTGATTGGTGCCGCCGTGAGTTCGGTCATCACCGTTGTGTCCTCGCAGGTCTACCGCCACTTTATCTCTGCCAGCGCCGAAGCCCTCAAAGGTACGCACGTCGCCGACGACTACCCTGCCGGCGCCTATGAGCCCGTTGAGTTGAATGCCGAGGAGCACCTGGGCGGCGCCGCGACTACGCAGGAGATGCGCCAGATTGCGGGGCGCGCGACCACGGCGCGCGTCGCCCCCAACAGCCTGCGCGCCAAGGCAGCAGCAGAGCGCAGCCAGACGCAAAAGAAGGTCATCGTCTTCTCGATCGCCATCGCCATCGTCGCGGTCATCGCCTGCGCCGGCGCCATCCTTATCACCACCGCCGGAGAGGGCCTGGGCGAGCGCCCCGAGCCAATTCTTTCCTCGCGCACGACCGAGCAAGACGCGGACAGCGCCGGCCAATCGCAAAGCCAGCAGAACGACTCACAGGCCAACTCCGCACCCACCGATTCTTCCTCGACCACCCCTGATCAGTCGCAAGGCACCGATTCCTCTTCGAACAGCGGCGGCACACAATCCGGAACGACCGACTCCAGCCAAACGACCGACGGCTCTCAGCAGAGCACGGGTGACCAGACGAGCGGCAATGCATCGGGCACGGGCTCAACCGACAACAGCAACACAAACAGCTCGAGCGGAACCGCATCCGGCACGGCATCCGACAGCTCGAGCCAAGGCACGACATCGGGCAACTAAGCACGATCGCCTCTCACAGATAACCGACCTGTATAACGGGCGCGAACCGGCAACGGTCGCGCCCGTTTGCTTTGGGCGCCGAGGTGGCAAGCCCTGCGCGATGGTAAGATGCTTTGGTGTGTAAAGAGGAGATTTGCCATGAGCAAGACAATAGTTAAGCCCACGCTATCGCTGGGCAACCACATCTATCTGTATCGCCTGCTGCGCGATGCGATTGGATGCGGCAAGCAAACGTTTATGACACAGGTCGAGGAGACACTCGCCGCTGGCGATATGACCGCTTATGACCTGGGCTTCGAGTCCACGCGCGAGCTGCTCGAGGAACTCGACGACTGCATTAAGCTGACCGTCTTTAAGGGCGGACGTCTGTATGCCACCGTCATCGCCAATGAGGCCTGGGGTGCTGCCCTTGCCAAGGGCGAGGACAAGCCCAAGGCCGCCAAGGGCGCCAAGCAGTCCTACAAAAAGAAAAAGCGCGGCGAGAAGGACCTGAAGGCCGTGCGTCCCAAGCACGTTAAGCGTCCCGAGCCCGAGTCCGTGGCCGAAGTCGCTCCGGAGCCCGAGCCCGAGGTAGAGGCTGAAGTCACTGCTGAAGTAACGGCAGAGGTCGAAACTGAAATCGCTGCCACGACCGAGCCCGAAGTCATGGCTGAGCAGGAAGCCGCCGTTGAGCTCAACGAGGTTCCCAAGTCGAAAGCCGAAGAAACCGCCGGCCAACCCGAGACGTCTGCGTTCCAAAACAGCGATGTCTTTGGCGACAACGCCGAGGACGACCAGTCCGACGAGCCTGCGAATCAAGACGCTACCGAGGCGACGCCGGAACCCGAGACGCCGCAGCCCGCCATCTCGCTCACGGTTGTCTATGACCCCGAGAACGCCAACGCCGGCATCACCACCATGGTATCCACGCCGGTCGAGGCCAAGCCGAACGTCGAGGCAGAGGACACTCCGCAGGCCGGTGCCAAAACCGGGACCGAAGACACGTCCATCTCCGTGGAACCGACAGATTCCATAGCTAAGCCAGAAGCGGCATCTGAGTCTGCACCTGTCATTGAGTCCGCATCCGCACCCGCCTGTGACCAGGCTCCCACACCTGCACCGACTCCGGTCCCCAATTCAGCACCGGCCCCCGCTCCCGCAGCACCGACCATCCCCGGGGACTTCCCCATCGATTTCGCGACCGAGGTCTTCTGCCCTAGTCCGCTGCTGCACCAGCTGTCGACTTATCTCCCCTACGGCGCCGACACCCTCGGCATCGTCGGCGAGTACTACTGGATCGCTCGCGAGCGCGGTACCATCGAGGCCGGCCGTAACCGCGCGAGCTTCCCCCTGCGCTACACACAGGCCGGCAAACGCCACGAAGTCACCGTACGCATTCGCCGCAACACCACCGGCGGCCTCGGAGCCACCTGGGCCATCGACAAGGTCGAAGCCCCGGCCGAGTAAAAAACGGCCTCGGATAGCCAATTGACCATCCGAGGCCGTTTGAATTCAGGCCTTTTAGTTGTCATCGGCGCATATAGACACCAGAGAAGCAAGCTCATCCTCAAGTTGCGGAGCAAAGTATCTAAAAGAAACCTGCGCTCCAGTCGGTATCGACTCAATCATATTCGCAGCATTATCTGAAACTCGGTACGATGCAGTTTCACCTGTCTTCAAATCCTCTATTGAGCAGACAGCGTCTTCAGCATCAATCGACCTAAGCACGCCTTCTCCTTGTAACATCACATCGGCATGCCCGCCAGCTATTTCTAATGAACCTGAGTCTGTCGCAGTCACTTCTCCGGAACCTCCGCGCGATATCTCTTCCTTTGTTGAACAGCCCACCAATGAAGCCATCAGCACCAAAGACAGAGCTAGACGAATCGCCCTACTTCGAAAAAGTCGTTCCATAAGTCCACGCATAATAGCTCTGATCATACTTCAGGAAGGATAAAGATGAATTCCAGCCGTCCGCTATGCCAATCATCTGCCTTGTCTCTCCAGTTTTCTTACCAGTAAGTGTGGCGTAAGCCTCCGCTGTTACAGAATGGGCTGATCCGTTGTACAAACTCGCATGTAAAACATTCGGTCTATTAGAGTTAATCTCATTTTGAATGCTCGCGATAGCCGGAGAGGAGACAGTGCGGGCGATAAGAGTACTTCCTCTGCTTGCGCAGTAATTTGTAAACCCCGTTGCACAGGTTGATATCGGCGTTCCGCCCAAAACAACGCCGGGAACAGTCTGTTCTTCATCGGAAAGAGCATGGGTATTGGTGTAATTCCATATCTGCATATATTGCGAAGGGTCGCTATATAAATTGGCAATGCCATACAGTTCCGCAACGTTCGAAAAAGCTGTCACCATACAAGCATAGTGGGCAGTAAGCCTCTTAATCTCGCTTTCATCATATGACATAAACTGAGAAATGGAACGAAATCCAGATACTGTGTAATCCTGCATTTGAGTTGCGTAAATTACGACATCGTTCCAGCTTGAAGGTTTATTCGATAAAACGACAGGCCGTCCTTCTATGGAAACAGCCGGGATTGTTCTTCCGCAATTTGTTGTTATTGAACCGTCCAAAGATTGCACACCGAATTCGAATGGATTGATCATTACGACTGGGTTATTGAAAGAATAAGACTCAACACCAAGATCTCCTCCCCGATCCATAGGGCTGACTAAGCCGTCTCCAAAACGATATCCCGTAAGTATTTCATCATCTGAAGCATCTAAAACCAAATAGCCCGCGGCTCTATTGAATGTCACAACCGGAACAATGTAGCCAAGCGGGGACCCATCAACGTCTACAAAAGGAATAGGGTCAGAGGGCGTATACGAAGAGCCGAGGAGTCCCTTTATATATTTATCGGCAAGCTCTTGCGCAATTTCTGAAGTAAATTGTATCTGCTCACCATCAATATTGCCCGTCGAAGCAAAAACCTCTTTCGGACGTGCGGCTAAGGCGACAATTGAAGACGCGACAAGTTGCAGAAAACGACGACGCGAAAGCATATGTTCTTCTTTCTAGAGGAGCGACTTATAAGATACTCCTATTCTATAACCTTTTTTGTAACGTTACAGCACTGGTTATATTTCAATTCGATTTGCTTATGTCCTTGTAGCCCAATACGTCTTTACGTTTTAAACGGAATTAGAAAATCACTCATAGCAAAAACGGGCTTTAATCCCAAAGAGATGACTTTGATTATGAATCAAACCAGCAGCCAGGGCATAGCTGCAGTGCAATTGCTACAAGAAAGGCCGCCCTTGCTGGCGGCCTTTCTACTTGCTACTAATCGCGCGTCAGCTTGCGGTGAATACGATGCGGCTGGGCTGCGTCCTCGCCCAAGCGCTCGATACGGTTAGCCTGATAGGCCTCGAAGTTGCCCTCGAACCAATACCAGTTGCCCGGATTCTCGTCGGTGCCCTCCCATGCCAGAATGTGCGTGGCGACGCGGTCCAGGAACATACGGTCGTGGCTAATGACCACCGAGCAGCCCGGGAACTCGAGCAGCGCCGCCTCAAGCGAGGACAGCGTCTCGACGTCGAGGTCGTTCGTGGGCTCGTCGAGGAGCAGCAGGTTGCCGCCCTGCTTGAGCGTGAGCGCCAAGTTCAGACGGTTGCGCTCGCCACCGGAGAGTACGCCGGCGCGCTTCTGCTGGTCCTGGCCCTTAAAGCCAAAGCTCGCCACGTACGCGCGGCTCGGAACCTCGGTCTCGCCGACCATCATGTGGTCCAGGCCGTCCGAGACGACCTCCCATAGGTTCTTATCGGGGTCGATGCCGGAACGGTTCTGGTCGACGTAAGAAATCTTGACGGTCTCGCCCACCTCGAGCTCGCCCGAAGTCAGCGGCTCCAAACCCACGATGGTCTTGAAGAGCGTGGTCTTGCCGACACCGTTGGGGCCGATGACGCCCACGATGCCGTTACGCGGCAGGGTGAATGAAAGGTCGTCGATGAGCACGCGGCCATCGAACTCCTTGTGCAGGTGATGGGCCTCGAGCACCTTGTTGCCCAGACGCGGGCCCACAGGGATGCGGATGTCGGTCCAGTCGAGCTTCTGGCTTGCGCGGGCCTCGGCCTCCATCTCCTCGTAGCGAGCCAGACGGGCCTTGTTCTTGGCCTGGCGAGCCTTGGGCGAGCTGCGTACCCACTCGAGCTCGGCCTCCATGCGCTTGGCGAGCTTGGCATCGCGGTTGCCCTGCGCCTCGATACGCGCGGCCTTGGTCTCCAGATACGTGGAGTAGTTGCCCTTGTAGGGATAAAGGTGACCGCGGTCGACCTCGCAGATCCACTCGGCAACGTTATCCAGGAAGTAGCGATCGTGCGTGACGGCAAGCACCGCGCCCTGGTAGTTGTGCAGGAAGTGCTCGAGCCACAGGATCGACTCGGCGTCCAAGTGGTTGGTGGGCTCGTCGAGCAGCAGCAGGTCGGGAGCCTCGAGCAGCAGTTTGCACAGCGCCACGCGACGACGCTCGCCGCCGGAGAGCACGTTAACCGGCATGTCGGAATCGGGCAGCTGCAAGGCGTCCATGGCCTGGCCGAGCTTGGAATCGATATCCCAGCCGTCGGCGGTATCAATCTCGTCCTGGAGCTTGCCCATCTCGGCCATGAGGGCGTCCATGTCGCAATCCGGGTCGCACATCTCCTCGCCGATCTTATTGAAGCGATCGACCTTGGCGATCATATCGCCAAACGCCATGCGCACGTTCTCGATAACGGTCTTGTCGTCGTCGAGCGGCGGTTCCTGCTGCAGGATACCCACGGTGTAGCCGGGGGTGAGCCTGGCATCGCCGTTTGAGACCTCCTCGATACCGGCCATGATCTTGAGCAGGGTCGACTTGCCCATGCCGTTGGGGCCCACGACACCGATCTTGGCACCGGGGTAGAAGCTCAGGGTCACGTCGTCAAGGATTACCTTGTCGCCATGGGCCTTGCGAGCCTGATACATCTGGTAGATAAACTCCGCCATTTGCCTGTTTTATCCTTTCTACCTGCTGTTTCCCTATTCTTGTTTCGCTTTAGTGGAAACGAAATGAGGAAATCAGCTCTGAAACTTAACGAAAAAGGGGCATGGTTGCCCACGCCCCTAATACTACCTGGGAAAAGTCCCCCAGAACATACTATGAACTGCGTACGCTAGTTTTCCGCAACCTTAGCGAACGGCTCGCTGCGATTTACGCCACAGCAGATACGAGTAGACGTAGACGGCTCCGACCGAACCAAACGCCAGCACCGCAATCACCGCGGCGACGACTTCACTCGAAAGCACGCTACCCGCCACGCCCATCACAATCAAACCAACACCCAGCACCATAAAGCAAGCACCGCCAAAGCGCTGTGTGCGGCGCCAGTTCTCGGGATCGGCAAGCGCCCAGGGCGTTTTGATACCAAGCGTATAGTTCTGCTTCACACGCGGCAAGTAGTTGCCTACGCCGATGAACAGCAAACCGATGGCACCGGAAATCAGCACGTTGACCGAACCGACCGCCGGCACCACGCCCCAGACCGTAAGCTCACCCAACCAGCTTATGGCACACATGAACAAGGTGAAGGCGATTACGAAGCCCTGATAGAACTTGCCCGAGGTTCGATATGCCTCACCTTTGGGGTCAATGCGTGGCACCACGTAGAACATTGCAAGAAGTGCCAGAGGCAGCACGCCGAGCGCGGAGGCCATCCAGCTAGGGCCCCAACCGTCGACGGCGCCGTTCGCTCCCCAGTGCGTGGGAATCTGTGCAGGCAAGCTCGGCATCACCATAAGGTGCGCCGCGACATTAATAGCGCAGACCACAACAAGCATGGCCCATACACGCGGCGATACCCCCGTGGCGTGAATGCCCTTGTTTTCGTTATTCATCCTCATCACCTTCAGTGTCTGTAAAGCCCATAAACCAGCCAATCAAGTCCTGCATGACGGTGGTGTTTAAGCTGTAAACGATGTTTTGGCCATGGCGCTCGTCGGTCACCAACCCGGCGTTTTTGAGCGTCGCCAAATGATGGCTGAGCGACGGCTTGCTAATGTCAAAATGCTCGGCAAGCTCCCCGGCCGTGCAATTGCCCTCGCGCAGTAGCTCCAAAATGCGTCGCCGTGTAGGATCGGCAAGCGCCTTAAAACCCTCTCCCGGCATAGAACCTCCTCTCACTATCTCTCACGACGCGCACACTATACACGTTATTTAGATATTTGTCTAATTATCTAATTGGCTACTATATATAGAACATTCGTTCGTATTTAGCTACAATGGAAGTTGAAGCAGATGGGCCAGCTCCCTCTACCCAAGAAGGAGATGGACTATGAGTATTGACGATGTCCTGACGTTGTTATTGCTTGTAATCGCGGCTGTGGAGCTCGGCATCCACATTGGAGGTCGAATGAAATAGCCGCCCCCGCGTAATGCGAAGACGGCCACTTCTCAC
Source organism: uncultured bacterium (assembly GCA_905215505.1). Taxonomy (GTDB): domain Bacteria; phylum Actinomycetota; class Coriobacteriia; order Coriobacteriales; family Coriobacteriaceae; genus Collinsella. Next base: position 47,500 of record CAJMPU010000005.1, on the reverse strand, counting down.
GCTACAAACGTGTTTCGGAGTTGGCTAACCCGCGGCAACGGGTGCCATCTGCTTCATCTTATGCGAATCTCGATCTCATTTCAACAAGCCCCTAGGACTCAAATGGAATCGTGATAGTCCCTATAATGACAATAGCCAAACCACGACCCGCTTCCCCATCGGAGGATATCTATGACCGAAACCGCAGCCGCCGCTCCCATCGAGACGCGCGACACCAAGCTCGAGATCATCATGGGTCGCGAGGCGCTTGATAAACTCGCCAACGCCACGGTGCTGGTGCTCGGCTGCGGAGGCGTGGGCTCCAACTGCTGTGAAGCGCTCGCACGAGGCGGCATCGGTCATTTTGTGATTCTGGACAAGGACACCATCGCGCCTAGCAACATCAATCGCCAGGCCATCGCTTTTCAGAGCACCATCGGCAAGCGCAAAGTCGACGTGATGGAAGCCATGATCCACGACATCAATCCCGCCGCCACCGTCATCAAGCGTACCGAATACCTGCTGAGCGACAACATCGATGATTTCTTCGCGAGCGTTTTGGAGCAGACGGGCGGCAAGCTCGACTACGTCGTCGACGCCATCGACACCATCTCGGCCAAGCTCACCATTGCCAAATATGCTCAGGACCACGGCATTCGTTTGGTTAGTTCCATGGGCGGGGCCAACAAGCTCCATCCCGAGTGCCTCCGCTTTGCCGACATCTTCGATACGGTACGTGACCCCATGAGCCGCATTATGCGCAAAGAATGTAAGAAGCGCGGAATCAAGAGCCTACACGTACTGTTTAGCTGCGAGGAATCGGTTAAGACACAGCCCCGCGATCCTTCCAACATCCACGAGCGCACCGAGCTGGGAACCGCCAGCTTTATGCCGCCCATCATGGGTCAGATGATTGCCGGCGAGGTTATCCGCCAGATTAGCGGGCGCGGGTGCGAGCGCGTGCGCGCCGATGGCCAGCGCTTGGACTAGCAGGGTGCGCCACGATGAAGCTGCAGCTGTTTGATGTGCACTGTCATCTCGATTTAATGGCTCACCCGGACGCCGTTGCCGATGAGGCAACGGCGCTGGGCCTGGTTCTATTTGACTGCGGCGTCGATCCGCACGACTTTGCACGCGCCAAGAAGCGCGCCTGCAGCCGTTCAAATATTTTTGCCGGCATCGGCCTCCATCCCTGGTGGCTCGCCGACGGACGATGTGGTCCTGCCGAAGTCAATCTGCTTTGCGAAGTCGCTGACCAAGAGCGCTATATCGGCGAGGTAGGACTCGACTTTTCCGCGCGCTTTGCCGGAAGCGAACCGCTACAAATACAGACATTTGACCGGCTCTGCGATGCGCTCGTGCAGCATCCTCTTACCGGGCGCGTAATATCAATTCACGCCGTTCGTTCGGCGGGAACCGTACTGGACGTCCTCGAATCGCATGGACTACTCATCCCAAACTCCGACTCCCCCGTTATCATCTTCCACTGGTTTAGCGGCACTTCGGACGAACTCGTCCGCGCGCGTAATGCGGGCTGCTATTTTTCCGTCAACGAACGCATGCTCGCATCTAAACGAGGACGCGAATACACACGACAGATTCCACTCGACCGTCTACTGCTCGAGACCGATGCGCCGGCCGAGCCAAACACAGAAACAAGCGCGCAATCGCTCATCAGATCGCTCACAAGGACCTCAGAACGCATCGCCTCGCTCAAAAAATGTGACATAAAGCACATCGAATCGGCAGTTTTAGCAAATGCGCGCTCTGTTTTTGACCTTCGCTAACCCCTGTGGGCAAAAATGCCAAGGGACATGCGAATCGCACAACGCAGTCCTTATTGGAAGGCGGTACAGTTCGGCGGCATTACACCAATTCGTGCATGAGATCACGGTTGCGTGTATACAATTCGTCAAAGATATGACGACGCGACGCATATAGCTCGTGGGCAGTCATATCGGGCACGATTGTTTGCGCAACGCCAAGGACTCGGGCGAGTTCATCCCATGATGTATAGGCGCCACCTGCGAGAGCTGCCATAATAGCATCACCGAAGCATGCGCCCACCGTAACCTTGGCAACCGAGACCTCGCGCCCGCATACGTCGGCGATAGCCTGCATCCAAATTGGATTCTTGGTTCCACCTCCGACAAGCATAATGCGCCCAATTGGCAGTCCATGCTCTCGCTCGATAATGTCGACATGGGATGCAACGGTATACGCGACGCCTTCCAAGGCGGCGCGAACCATATGGGCTCGCGTATGCCTTCCGGTCAGGCCAAAGAAGACGCCACGCGCCTCGGGATCGTTGAGCGGAGTACGCTCCCCCGCAAAGTACGGCAGACACAGGAGCCCATCGGCACCCGGCGCCACATCGGCGGCATCATGCGCCATAACCGAATATGCATCGGGGCCACCGTGGCCCTCGGCCTCTACCGCGTCGCGATACAGCTCTTGGCGCAGCCACGATGTGAGTGCACCCGCTGTATTGGTCCCCGCGCAGATCCCGTAAGTTCCGGGAATGATAAACGTCCCTGGCCACAGGCGAGCATCATCGACCATATGATCAGCTAAGTAGATGAAATACGCCGTGCTCCCCAACTGAACCATCATATCGCCGGGACGGAATACACCCGTCGAAATGGCCTCGGCACCAGAGTCGCCCGTTCCCACCAAGACAGGTGTCCCTGCCACGAGCCCCGTCGCCTCAGCCGCACGCTGCGTAATCACCCCGGCAATATCGGTAGCCGACATTACCTCCGCCATCTGGTCAGGCCGGCAGAAACGAGCACATTCCCGAGCATCAACCTTCCAAGTGTAGCGATCGTATAGGGGAAGAAAATCCTCCGCCAAATAACGGTCCACCGTAAAACGCCCCGTCAACTTCGCACACAGAAACGATGACGCCGTCAGGAACTTCGCGGCACGTTCGTGCACCTCGGGCATATTCTCCTTAAACCACAAGATCTTTGGAGCAATATCTGACGAACAGGGATCGTGCCCGAAAAGCTCGCGTGCGCGATCTGGCCCATATTCGGAAAGAAGCTCGTCAATCTGCGGCTTCGAACGTGCATCGACTCCATATAAAATCGCGGGTGCCAGCGCGTTGCACTCGGTATCGACCGGTACGCAGTCGCAACCCAATGCGGAAAGGCCCACGCATCCAATCTGCGCCGCATTAACCCCCGATCGCACCACCAGCTCGCGCGACAAGCGGCAAAAATCTCCCCACCAAACTGCCTCCGCATCATGCTGGTACCATCCATCACGCGGGTTGTCCGTCTCGTGTCCACAAGAGGCCTGGCAAACGATATTGCATCGATCATCGATTAAAACGCCTTTAGAGGCGCTTGTCCCAATATCAATACCCAGATAGAACGCCATAGGTGCCTACTCCCCTCGCGCCGTACGAGCGGCAGCCATAAAACGAACTACCCGCTCAACATCAACCGGGGCATCCAGCTTTCCGTCGCGCTTTAAGCAGGTGCCGACAAACGCGCCATCGTAGTGAGCAAATACGTCAGCCACGGTATTTTCGCGACAACCGGTGCCACATACCACAGGCACTTCGCCAACACGCTCGCGGACCTCATCGGCAAGCTCGCCCGAAGCACCACGACCGGCAGCCGAACCGCCGATGACCATCGCATCCGGTAGGCAATTAAAGAGAAGTGAATCGGCAATGTCCGCAGTCGTGCGGTCGTTGAGATAAACCTCCCCCTCGCTCGTGATGAAGTGAAAAAGCTTGAGGTCGTCCAGGCGCAGCGCCGTCTTGCGACGCATGGTGTGAGCGAAATCTCGGTTAATCAGCCCGAGATCACCGGCCCAGGCACCGCAAAAATTGCAGCGCGTGAACTGCGCATCGACGGCAACGCACAGCTCGATTGTGGCATCACCATCGTAAATAGCTTCAGCTCCCCAAGGGGTCGACAAATCATGGGACAGAACCCCGATTACATAGCCCATCGATGCAAGGGTTGAGGGAGAAACGTGCTGCTCATAGGGCATCGAGAGCTCATTGGTAATCAAAATGCCATCGACACCGCCCCGTTGCAACGCTTCGAGATCGCGCTTGGCGGCTTCCACGACCTGCGACACGCTTCCGCCCGGGTAATACAGTGGATCGCCCGGCAGAGGACGCAGGTGCAGCATTCCGATAACCGGCTTTTCGGTCTTGAACATCGAGGTTAGAAACGACATAGCGTGCTCCTTCATAGGGTTATTGCAGGGACGTTACTCCCCCAGCACCTCGACGTACACTTTTCGCTTCTGCGGACCGTCAAACTCCGCAAGATAGATGTTCTGGGCACCTCCACACACGATGTGGCCATCTTGGACGGGAAAGAAGCAGCTGTTTCCACAAATCATGCTCTTGATATGCCCACAGGAGTTGTTGCCGGTGGCTCCATAGCTCGGCAGGAAGTGTGCATGCGCATAGGGGGCATCTAGCGGGGCGATGCGATCAAGCGTCTCCATAAGATCCGTCTCCACGCAGGGCAGCCCCTCGTTTACCACGATTCCACAGGTCGTATGCGACAAAATAATCGCTGCCAAGCCATTCGTCACCGAGCTGCGTTCAATGGCAGCGTGCACGTCTTCGGTAATATCGATGAACTGGTCCGGAGCAGTCGATAGATAGCTCAATGTCTCGAGCGTCACCATGTTCACTCATCCCCTTCAAGAAAACGCAGGGCATTACCCCAGTAGAGCCTTTCTCGCGCATCATCGCGCATGGACACGGTATCGAGCGCCCGTTTGAGTTTGAACGCACGGAAGCGCGGCGTATTGCTGGCGAACATCACTTGATGCGATAGCGCGCGCTCATACCACAGCGGCCCCATATCGACCGTGAAAAGACGCTGCATCATCTCCTCGGGCGAATCGATGTAAGTGATAGAGGTGTCCGTGTAGCAGTTGGGATACTTGAGCAGCATCGCCACGGTCTCGCGCACCCAGGGCCAGCCAAAGTGGGTCAAACTAAAACGCACATTTGGATGCGTTGCGATTGTGTGCTCAAATACAAGCGGATTACTGCGCGAGAGCTCTGCGCCCGGCTCCCAAGACATACCGGCATGGAAAACTACCGGCTTGTTATAGCGCTCGCACAGCTCGTAAAGCGGCTCGGCCACGGCATCATCGGGAGCAAAACCCTGCTTTGCCGGATGCAGGCAAAGCCCCTTTGCCCCCAACTCGGTAAAGGCGCGCCCCAATTCGTCTGCGGCACCGCTCACCTGCGGATCTACGCTCGCAAATCCCCACAGACGATCGGGATGCGCGGCAACCAGCATGGCAATCTGGTCATTGGTGCCAAAATGCCCTCCGCATGCCGTGGTTACATCGAGCGGCATGAGCACGCTCTTCTGCACATCGCAGACGTCCATCTCGACTTGAAGCTCATCCCAATCCATGGGGCCCATATGCCCCATACCAAATTCTCGTGACCAAAAACCGAATCCATCAGGCTCATCACCCGGCGTATAGATCTCGCCGTAGAGCATGGGCTGGACCAACATGTCGATAACCATTTCGCACTCCTTTCCAAGCATTTGACCCTAGTACGGCTCAAAAGAGCCGATGACGCGGGACGAAAGCTCGGCGCCCGCCTTCATACACGCCGGAATATCAAGGCCATCAATCACGCCCTTGGTAAACCCGGCGATATACGAGTCACCGGCGCCCACGGTGTTAACGACCTTCTCCGCCGGTACGATCCCGCACTCATAGAAGCGTTCGCCGTCAAAGGCAATGCTTCCCTTCTCGCCAAGCGTGGCAACTGCCACCCGCGGCCCCAACTTCTGTACGTGACGTACCCAATCACGCAGCTCCGGAGTGTCCTCTTCAAACGACATAAACGCATAGTCTACGTAAGGAAAATGAGCCTCGCAGGCATATTCGGGATCCTGGCTGAACACCGAGAAGTCCATAACCACCGTCTTGCCCGCATCATGCCATTCGGGCAGGAGGTCCAAACAATTGCCAAACAGGTCGGTATGAATGATGTCATGCTCTAGGATAAACGCCCGGTCATCTTCATTCGGTCGATATGTCTCCATTACGCCATCGATTGCCTCGAGATGCACGCGATCGACGCCGTCTTTCAATGCCATGAGCATCACCGAGGTGTCGCCATCCTCCACCCGCAGATGAGAGATATCAAACCCCTCGGCGGCCAGCGCCTCTCCCATCTTGTCTCCGTACTCGTCCTTGCCGACAACCGACACGGCGGATACCGAAACGCCCATTCGTGCAAGATGGATACCCCAGTCAATGCCATTACCAGTCGGATAGAACACGCCGATGTTTTGATAGACGTCCGCACAGCAAAAACCAGCCGCACACGCTTTAATACCCATGGTCTTCTCCAATGTTCAAAAGGGGACCCACCACATGGCGAGCCCCCTTTTCGCGTTTCGCTTATTGTTTTGCATCGGCTGTCCAAGGCCTCATAGCCAGACCGCCGTACGCTTTCTTAAGCTATTCGACGATTGGTGCTCCGTGGCCCCAAGAACCTTCCATGCCGCACACGGTCGAGGCAAACCCGGCAGCAAAGTCGAGCGCGCGCTCGATGGCCTCGGCGCCACCCTCACCACGCTTGGCGGAATCGAGATAGCACATCAAAAACGAGGTGAGGAACGAGTCGCCCGCCCCCATGGTGTCCTTCATGTCCGTTACCGGTTTAGCCAGCTGGCGGTAATAACGCTCGCCGTCGTAAGCGATGCAGCCCGCGGCGCCCGCCGTAGCCGACACAAAACGCGGACCCAGACCCTTCACCCATGCCAGACGCTCGCGAATCTCGTCCTCACTCGCGGCATCCGCCGCACTAAAGAAAGCAAAATCGACGTAGGGCGCAATCTGCTCGTAGTACTCGTCGGTGGAGTCGTCCGAAAAGTCAAAAGAGACCGTGACGCCCGCAGCCTTCAACTTGGGCAGCTCGCGCTCGGTGAAGCAATAGTTGCCCGAATGAACCACATCGAACTGCTTCATGTACGAAAGGTCAAAGCGATCGAGAACATAGCGCGCATCGCCACGGATACCGCCCTCGTTGGAACCGAGGAAGACACGGTCACCGTCAACGACGGTCACGCGAGCCGCTCCGTTCTCGCCAATCATCTGCTCGCACTTGTCAAGCTCGATACCCTCATCCTCGAGGCTTGCAATGACATGCTCGGCAGCGGCGTCATTGCCAAAAATGCCCATGTATGCAGAGCGTGCGGCACCGCATTTCTTGGCATAAACGGCGAAGTTCACCGCATTGCCGCCGGGATACATGGTGTGGATATGCTCGTAGCGATCGACGACGTTGTCGCCAAATCCGAGCGCGTTAACGTTAAATGCCATGGCCTTTGCCCCTTCTAGTACTCGACAACACCCATATAGCGACGGAAATCGGGATCGTGATCAAACACCTTGCCGCGTGCAGCACGCAGCTCGCAGTTCATGGCGTAGAACAGCACCGGGTCCAGATAGGCACGGACGCTCGCCGGCACGGCTTCCATACCGTACTCCTTGGCATCGAGCACCATCAGCGTATCGGTATGCGTCTTAAGGAACGCAAGGGCGCGCTCGTCCATAGCACGGCACTCGCTGGAGCCCATCTGCAGGAAGTAAAAAACGCCATCCTGAGTAGCCTCGAAGGGGCCGTGGAAGTACTCGGCAGAGTGGATGTAGCTGCAGTGCTGCCACTGCATCTCCATAAGAGAGCAGATAGCGAAACCGTAGGTCTGGCTAAAGTTGGGACCGCTGCCCAGAATGTAGAAGAACTCGTGCTCCTGGCAAAGCTTGGCAAAACGATCGCCTAGCTCGGCATTTACCTTCTCACGTGCCGGGGGAAGAATCTTATCCATCTCGGCGATACCGGCATACATATCGGCAAGATCGGCGTAGCCCTCCTGCTGATCGAGCAGCTCGGCCGCAAGCGACAGCGAAATGCCAGCGGGGACCTCGGCCTGCGGCACGCCCTCGCCCCACGGGTAGACCCACGTGGTCCACTTGCCGGAGTCAATCTTGGATCCAGCGTTGTCGGTCTGGGCGATCACCGTAGCGCCGGCAGCAAGGGCAATCTCACAGCCCTCGACGACCTCGGGGGTGTTGCCGCTGTGGCTGCAAGCAATGACCAGGGATTTCTCACCCAAGCGGCGCGGGCGCATGATATCAAACTCGCGAGCCGTATAGATATACGAAGTGAAGGTGGTTGCCTCGCGCTGCAGAAGCTCATGAGCCGGGATCAAATCGATCATGGAGCCACCGCAAGCAATCCAGTAGACGCTGTCGAACTTGCCCTTCTCGGCAATTGCCTCTTTGATCAGATCGTGTGCGTTCATATCCAGTTCCTTTCTTGTTTGGTCCGCAATCAATGACGTTGGCTGCGTGGCCGATAGTTGTTTTAGTCAATCAGATATTTCTCGAATGCGGCCATGTTCTTGGCATCTGCCGCCGCCGGGTCATCGTAGTAACGCCCGTCCGTGATTTCCTGGCCCAGCATGCCATCGAAACCATGGGCATTAAGCGTGGCGACGAAGGCGTCCATATCGTGCTTGCCATCGCCCCACACCAGATGGCCATACGGGTCACCGTCGATAAAGTGCATCTCGTGAATTGCCCCATCACCAAAGGCGGCAAACCAGTCCTCGAGCGTCTCGCCTGCAACGCCCATCGCGGTTGTATCAACCATGGGCTGTAAGTACGGGCTCGCGACCTCGTCAATCATGCGCTTCGCATCGGAAACCGTCGTCACAAGGTTGCTCTCCTCGGGACGCAGGCTTTCCATCGTAAGCACCAGACCGTGCTCGCCGGCATACTCCGCCAGAATGGACAAGTGCTCGCGGCTGCGCTTCCAGGCTTCCTCGCGATCCTCGTCCCAGTCGCCCCAGCCCGAGTTGACGGACATACGGTCGCACCCAAGTACCTCGGCAAGCTCAATGCCGTGCTTAAAGTACGCCAGGCTGCGCTGTTCATGCAGCGGCTTGCGTGCGCAGTATTGCCAAGGATAGACAACATTCTCGGGGCACAGAGTACGATACCTAAGCCCACGGTCTGCAGCCTTTTTCGCCAGGACCTCAGCCTCAAAGTAGCCCGTGTGGTCGAGCGTCACATGCGGCTCCGCACACCACAGCTCAATGGACTCAAAGCCCAAACGCTGCTGCGCGTCAAGGAAGTAATCGAGCGACCACATGATGTAGTGGATATTCATGCCCGCAATCTGTTCGCGGCGCAGCGTCGGTTTGGATTCAGACACCTTATGCCTCCTTATTTCGATCGAACACGATTTGTCCGTCCGACATCGTCATATCAACCGCAAGATCGCGTGCGTCGCGATAATCGAGGTCGAACACATCCCGATCGAGCACGCAGATATCGGCAAGCTTGCCAACCTCAAGCGTACCCAGCTCGTCTTCGCGCATCAGATCGTACGCGCCCCCGGCAGTCCAAGCGCGCAAGAGCTCGACAAGCGTCAGCACGTTGGCCTCATTCACGGGCAGTCCATCGTCGAAGTATCCGCCGCACGCGCTGTAGATTGACTCGCCCAGGCTCGGAATCAGCAGCGGCAAATCCGTACCACAGCACACCGTGCATCCGGAATCTTCCATGCCGCGGCGATTCCAGCTGTGTAAAAGTCGCGTCTCGCCAATTTGTCGACGCATCATCGATAGGCAATCCTCGCGCCGGTCCAGCGTCAGAATCTGCGGATAGACCTCGCAAATTCCACCTAACTTGCCAAACTCGACAAGATCGGTCGGGTCAGAGTTCTCGAGATCGGTAATCGCATGGCGGCGAAGCATCCGTCCATGTTCGTCTCGAGGCAGCGAGGCATAGAGCGCCACGGTGCGACGAACGGCGCCATCTCCCTGGCAATGCAAGGAATATCGGAAGCCGTCAGCATCAATTGCACGTAGCTCGTTCTCAATCAGATCCCACTCGGGCTCCTCGACGACCGTCTTGCCGGCGGCTCCCGCATCGGCCGTGTCCTCATAGGGGTCAATCATCTCGGCAAGCCCCGCCCATACGCCGCGATCGGTCATACGGTTGAAGCCAGAAAAACGAACGAACGGTCCCCGGAAGCGCTCTCGTGCCTCGCGGGCATATGCCAGATTTGCACCAGCGCCCACCGGCTGCGACATCATAGAGACGCGAACCGTCAGCTCACCAGATTCCTCACGGCGAGCCATTTCGTCGGCAAAGCCGTAGTAGTCATCAAACGCCATCTCCTTGATGGCGGTAACGCCGCGCTCGTTAAGCATGCTCATGTAGTCCGAATACCCCGCACGTACCTCGGGCAGCGCGAGGAAATCGCTCATCATGCGCCAGATCTTCTCGGCATAGCACGCCTGCGGTGTAAAGCCGTATCGCGCACTGGCGGCAGCATTGAGAACGCAGGTCTCCGCACCCGGTGTAAAGCAGACGACAGGGATATCGCCAAAACAATCGTCAAACACAGCCGCCGTATTTGCGTTCTCGGCATCCGATGCCAGCGTTTCGGGTAGGTTGTGGCCAAAAGCCGCCGCGCAATCCGGATGATCTTCTTTCCATGCACGCAAGAGCGACACGGCCTCTTTGGCATCGGCGACGCCGGACAGATCAGACCCCAACGTCCGCAGCGCCCAGCCCGTATAGAAGGTATGCACATCGATCAGGCCAGGCATGACGGTGCGGTCGCCCAGGTCAACTACCTCGTCCGCTTGGGTCAAATACGAAGCTACCTCACACTTGGTGCCAACAGCCTCAATTCGATTGCCACGGACCGCTACGAAACCTTCAAACGGCAGGTCCCCCGTACCGGTAAAGACGCTCTTAGACGTCAGGACCGTCAAACGATCAGACATCACAACCACCTACACCGGAAGCATGCCAGAGATTGCCGTTACGATCAGGCCAAAGACGACCATGAAAATGAAGAACTTCCAAATGGTCTTCCACCATTGGCCAAACGAGATCTTTGCCACGGCAAGGCCGGCGACCGTCATGCCCGCCACGGGACTGATGGTGTTGATGGTCTGATTAGCAAACTGGAGCGCGGTAACGGCTGCCTCGGGATTGAGGCCCATAAGCTCGGTCAGGGGGCCCATAACAGGCATGGTGAGCGCCGCCAGGCCAGAACTCGAGGGAACCAGCAAAGAGAGCAGGCCAAGGACGATATACATAAACGTGGTGTAGACGGCGGCGGGTGCACCGGCGAGCGCAGTAGCGAGCGCCTGGAGAATGGTGTCGATGATCATGCCGCCCTCGGCGATGACCAGAATACCGCGAGCGATACCAATAACGATGGCGGCGTACGCAAAGTCGGCGAGACCTTTAACGAACTCCTCAGCAATCGTCTGCTGGTCAAGACCGCCCAGGATACCGGCAAGCAAGCCCATGCCAAGGAACACGGCGGAAATCTCATTCATGTACCAACCCTGGGTAACAAGACCCCAGACGATAATGCCCATACCGCAAGCAAAATCGATAAGCACGAGCTTCTGACGGATAGTGAACTCTTCCTCGATGGAGGCATCGGTCACGGAAAACTCGATACGCTTGAGCTTATCGTCCTCGTGCGTAATGGACGACTCGGGGTTTTTCTTGACGCGCATGGCGTAGCGCATGGCCCATGCGATACCGACGGCAGTGAAGATGACCCAAGAAACGGCGCGCAGCCACAGTTGCGGATTGCCCTCGATGCCGATAATGCCCTGTGCGATCAAGACGTTAAACGGGTCGATGGTCGAAGCACAATATCCCAGGTTAGGACCAAGGAAGCAGATGATGAATGCCGTCATCGAGTCATAACCGATACCCATCATGATGGGAATGAAGATGGCATAGAACGGCAGGGCTTCCTCAGACATACCAAACGTAGTGCCGCAAATGGACAGCAACGTCATCGTGATGGGAATGATGAGGATGTCCTTGTTCTTGAGCTTTTTAATCACACGGCTCATGCCGGCATTCAAAGCGTTGGTCTTGGTGATGATTGCGAACGATCCGCCAATCAATAAGACGAACGCAACGACGTCGGCAGCCTCTTGGATGCCCTTAGTGGGCGCTTGCAGGACCGCGAAGATATCCTGACCCAGATTGATGGTCTCGCCGGTCTCGGAATCGGTGTAGTTCTTATCGACCTGTTCATAGGTTCCAGCAACGGCGACTTCACGCTCGCCCGCCGCTGTCGAAATCGTCTTGCGCTGATACTGACCAGAGGGAACGATCCAAGTCAGGACCGCAAAGACAACGATCAGCAAGAACATGATCGTATAGACATGCGGTAATTTGAACTTAAAACGTCTGTTTGTCTTCTTCGCCTTCGTATCTGACATAGATACCTCCAAAGAACTCGAGACTGCATCGCATCTCGCTTCAACGTTTGCACAAGGCAAACGTTCTATGACGTTCTATAGATTACCAGCAGCTTTTCTCGTCATCAAGATAATTTCAAACTGATTGCCGCAACGCGGTTGAACGGTTGCGTTTGCGCCGTGAACGGTATGGAAACGCCCGGTGAGATGATCCACCGGGCGTCTCCATTCGCAATGTCCTAGATGTCAAAAACGTAGCGAGACCCAACGATCCGCTGACGACCGATGATAAACGGCCGCCGCTGCTCATCAAAGAAGAAGGCTTCCATATAAAACAAGGGTTCGCCAACGGGAACCGCCAGCAACCGAGCGACCTCGGGCGATGCGCACGCGATCTCGAGCGTGCACGGGTCGGTAAACGCAGGCGTCCGCCCCGTCCGGTTGCGCACGAACTCAAAAATGGATTGGTTAGATAGAGGCGCCGTTGATAGGTAGGCGTTGTCCTCGTAAACGTATATGTTGTTCTCAAGCATGACAGGGACGCCATCGGCAGTACGCACGCGCTCAACGCAAATCAAGTCAGTTCCAACGGGAACACCAAAGAACTGTGCTTCGGTGGAATCCGCCGGCAGTATCTTTCTCGAAATGACACACGCCCCCGGTTCCATTCCGTTAGCGCGGCATGCGTCCGAAAAACTCTGGACGTCATCCTTCTGGCGAATCTTGCGCTTAAGCTTGGGGGCATTGACAAACGTGCCTTTCCCCTGCCGCTTCGTTAGATAGCCCTGCTGGACGAGCTCCTCAATAGCGCGTCGCACGGTAACGCGGCCAACTTTATAGCTCTCAGCCAATTCGAATTCATTGGGTATCCGCGCGCCCGCCTTGTAGGCACCGGAGTTAATTTCGTTTTTAATGATATCGATAACCTGTTGGTACAGCGGTATCGCTGCTTTACCGTCAGTTAGTCCTTCAGTCGGTGGCATATACCCTCTCCCAGCACAATTAAGTCTAAAGCGGGCCCAAGGGCATTCAACAAGCCCTTAAGCCCGCATTAGCATTAAGTATGCTTGCTGCCGCACCAAAATGTCGGGTATTTACTCATCGGACCCGAAAAACGCGCAACTACCGCGCTCCTAAGAAAGCGTGAGCAGCTCCGGCAGCTGGTCGATAATCTTGTCCGCGGCATCTTGGCTAAAGCCGAAGCGTTCCTCGCGCTTGGCAATGACCGTCAGGCCGGCTCGCTTGCCGGCAGTGATGCCGGGCACCGAATCCTCAACGCAGCAGCAGCGATTCGCGGGCAGCCCCAGCAGGTCCAATGCATGCAGGTAGATGTCGGGCTCGGGCTTGCTCTCCTTAAACTGCTCGCCGCTCACCACATACTCAAAGGCATCCGACAGCCCGCATGCGTTGAGCACTTCCTCGATGCTATCCATGGGAGACGAGCTGGCAAGCGCCACGCGAACGCCGCGGCGCGGCAGCTCTCGAATCGTATCCACGGCGCCTGGGTTAATCAAAGCCTGATAGTCGCGCGGACGCTTATGCGCCCATTCGTCCCAACGGGCCAACGCCTCCTCGCCAGTAAAATGCCCCTTACCGGCGCGCTCAAACCAATCGACCAGCATATGCAGAAAGAACTGATGCGAGGTACCGACCTGCCCATTCAGCTCCTCTTGAGTCAGGTTAAGCCCAAGCTCCTTGGCAAACGCGGCAGTCTCGCCCAGGTAGTAATACTCGGTATCGACAATGACACCGTCCATGTCAAAGATAACGGCGTCGAACGGAAATGCGGACACGGCACCCTCCCTAACAAAAGGGCGCCTGTAAGCAGGCGCCCGAACCATGCATTATCGGCGATTCTAGCCCAGCAGCTTATCCAGCGCCACCGCAATACCGTCTTCGTTGTTATTGGCGGTCACCATCTGGGCCACAGCCTTAACCTCATCGACGGCGTTACCCATGGCAACACCGGTGCCGGCCCACTCAATCATGGACTTGTCGTTCTGGCCGTCGCCAAACGAGACGACATCGCTGGCATCGATACCGAGCTTGGGCAGGGCACCCTCGAGCGCGCGGGCCTTGTCGATACCGGGCGCCGTGTACTCAAAGTACCAGTCGGCCGTAAACATGCCCGAAAGCGTCTGCTTAAAGGGCGCATACATCTCCTCGTGATGCGCTTGCAGATAGGCAGGATCGCCCGCAGTAAGTAGCTTGTCCACGGGATAAGCATCAGCGACCTCGTGCAGGCTCTCGACCTCGCGAATCTTAAGATCGCACGCATCGCGCTCATACTTGACGATATTCTTCTGCGAGCCGTCAGGCAGCGTGATCATGCAATGGTACGAGTCCTCGACGTGCAAATCACGACCGAGCGAAATCATAGGGATCACGTCAAAATTACGCAGGTGATCAATCAAGCGATGCAATTCGTCGGCAGGCATAGCCTGATCGAACAGCACCTCATCGGTCTGAGCGTCGACCACATGCGCGCCATTAAAGGCAACTAGCAGACCGTCATGGTTTTGAAGGTCGAGCTCCTGCGCCAAGGCGTGCAGCCCCCATGCGGGACGGCCCGAAGCCAAGATGAGCTTAATGCCCGACTCCTGCGCCGCGAGCAGCTTCTCGCGCGTACGCGGGCTGATGACCTTTTGGTCGTTGGTGAGCGTACCGTCGATATCCATTGCGATGGCTTTGATTGCCATATATGCCTCCCTGTCATTGAACAACCTTGCCTGAGTCATCATACAGAACACCCACGGCGGCGCTGTTTACAACGGGAAAATGTCATATTGTCCCAAACATGAACGGCGCGCCTTCGACGATTGCGATGCCCGTCGAGGCGCCTCCCGATACATTCCATCCTATCCAAATAGCAAGGGGCCCGTATCCCAACGGATACGGGCCCCTTTCAGCCATAAGCCAACTCGGCCGTAAAAACTACTTGCGATGAGCGCGATAGAACTCGATGAGCGCCTGGGTCGAAGCGTCCTGCTCGGCCTTGGCGGCGTCGTCGTGGAAGGCCGGGGTGATCTGCTTGGCAAGCTGCTTGCCCAGCTCGACGCCCCACTGGTCGTAGGAGTCGATGCCCCAGACCGTGCCCTCGACAAACGTGATGTGCTCGTACAGGGCGATGAGCTCGCCGAGTGCGAACGGGGTCAGCGTGTCGCCGAAGATCGAGGTCGTCGGACGGTTGCCCTCAAAGCAGCGGGCCGGGACGATCTGCTCGGGCGTGCCCTCGGCACGAACCTCGTCGGCCGTCTTACCAAAGGCGAGCGCCTTGGTCTGGGCCAGGAAGTTGCCCAGGAACAGCTCGTGGACGTCCTGGCCGCTGTCGGTTGCGGGGTTGGCAGTGTTGGCGAAAGCGATAAAGTCGGCCGGGACCACCACGGTGCCCTGGTGCAGCAGCTGGTAGAAGGCGTGCTGACCGTTGGTACCGGGCTCGCCCCAGAAGATCTCACCGGTATCGGAGGTCACAGCGCTGCCGTCCCAGCGGACGTGCTTGCCGTTGGACTCCATGGTGAGCTGTTGCAGGTAGGCCGGGAAGCGGTGCAGATACTGGCAGTACGGCAGCACGGCGTGGCTCTTGGAACCGAAGAAGTTGACGTACCAGACGTTGAGCAGGCCCATCAGCGCGACGGCGTTGTTCTCGAGCGGGGTGTTGCAGAAGTACTCGTCGATGGCGTGGAAGCCCTCAAGGAACTGCTGGAAGCGCTCGGGGCCGAGCACGACGATCAGCGACAGACCCACGGCGGAGTCGACGGAATAGCGGCCGCCGACCCAGTTCCAAAAACCGAAGGCGTTGGCGGGGTCGATACCGAAGGCCTCGACCTTTTCGAGCGCGGTGGAAACGGCAACGAAGTGCTTTGCCACGGCCTCGGCGTTCTGCTCATCGGAGCCATCGATGGCGCCCTGAGCCTTGAGCTGCTCGAGCATCCAGGTCTTGACCTCGCGGGCGTTGGTGAGGGTCTCGAGCGTGGTGAAGGTCTTGGAGACGATGATCACGAGCGTGGTCTCGGGATCCAGACCCTTGAGCTTCTCGGCCTGGTCGTTGGGATCGATGTTGGAGATATAGCGGCAATCGATACCGGCGTCGGCATAGGGACGCAGGGCCTCGTAAGCCATGACCGGGCCCAGATCGGAGCCGCCGATGCCGATGGACACCAGGTGCTCGATCTTTTTGCCGGTAACACCCTTCCACTCACCGGAGCGCACGCGCTCGGCGAAGGCATACATGCGGTCGAGAACCTCGTGCACGTCGGCGACGACGTCCTGGCCGTCGACGATGAGCTGGCCCTTCTCGCTTGCCGGGCGGCGCAGCGCGGTGTGCAGGACGGCGCGGTCCTCGGTGGTGTTGATGTGCTCGCCGGAGAACATGGCGTCGCGGCGCTCCTCGAGCTTCACCTCGCGGGCAAGATCGCACAGCAGCTTGACGGTCTCATCAGTCACCAGGTTCTTGGACAGGTCGAAGTGCAGGTCACCGGCGTCAAAGCTCAGCTTGTTCACGCGCTCGGCATCGGCGGCGAACCAGGCCTTGAGGTCGATGCCCTCGGCCTCAAGCTTCTCCTGATGAGCCTCGAGTGCCTTCCAAGCGGCAGTCGACGTAGCATCGATAGGTGCGGCAACAGTTGCCATAGAGTCCTCCTCAGCATACGGGCGCACGCCTCCATGCGCCCGGACATTCAGATGCCACTATTCTAGCGCAGGTCAAGACTACAATCAGCGAGCGTTGCCAATCGGCCCCCAAACGGCAACCGAACAAAAAGGGACAGGTTTATTTTGGCAGGTCAAACGCTTTACCAACCAAAAATAACCCGTCCCTTTATGGCAAATATTAGGCCGCAGCGCAGACGCTACCGAGCAACTCACGCAGAGGAGACCCGATGTCCTCCAGCAGTTCGGGCGCGATAATGGCAAAAACGGGGACCTCGCCGGTGCCCACGACAGCAGGCACCTTGCCCTCCGAGACAATGCATCCATAAGGCACAAAGCCGTCTTCGTCGGCATCGAGCGCCGCCATGCGACGCGCGAGCTCGCGCGCAAAGCCAGCAGTATCGGCATCGCCAATCGCCAGGACAAAGTTTACGCCTTCGTCGGTCGCCAGGGCCACGGCTTCGTCGATCAGCTCGTCTCCCCCGTCGCCCTCAAACGAGCCGCAGCGGAAAAGCACACGCTCGAGTAGGGCT
Organism: uncultured bacterium; assembly: GCA_905215505.1. Classification (GTDB taxonomy): domain Bacteria; phylum Actinomycetota; class Coriobacteriia; order Coriobacteriales; family Coriobacteriaceae; genus Collinsella. The sequence continues at coordinate 30,069 of CAJMPU010000005.1, read as the reverse complement.
CGATCAAGCGAGCCAAGTGCCGCCGAGACAAGCTCATCGCGCGTATGCTTGTCACCGCCCAGCACAACCAGCGCCTTGGTGCCACCGTAGTGAGCGACCAATCGTCCGCACCAGCGAGCCACATCCCCATCCGCAACCAAGCGCGTCGGCATACCAAACCCATAGTTGACCATTATCCCCACAACCCTTCCGTGCGTATAGGCGGTATCAATCGTTAGGCTCATGCTACGAAGCGAGGTTTTCCGAGCTGTTTCGCTCTCTTTAGAGCTGCGTTAAAAAACCCGATGCAACCGCACGACCATACCCGCCAAAGAGGGACAGGTTTTGACGATGTCCGCGCAAGCAGGTATTATCGAACATGTATTCGATAAGAACATGTGTTTGATGGGAGGACGCGTGGGGCACGAGCGTCACACCTATATCTGCATCGACCTTAAGACGTTTTACGCCAGTGTCGAGTGCGTCGACCGCGGACTCGACCCACTCACTACGTGCCTGGTCGTTGCCGACGAATCGCGCGGGCGCACGACCATCTGCCTCGCCATCACACAGGCTATGAAGGACCTCGGGATACACAATCGCTGCCGTCTGTTCGAGATTCCCGACGGCATCGACTGCATCAAGGCCGTACCGCGCATGCAGCACTACATGGAGGTGTCGGCGAAAATCTACGGCATCTATCTGGAATACGTGAGTCCGCAAGACATTCACGTCTACTCCATCGACGAATGCTTTATCGACGTGACGCCCTATCTGGACCTCTATCACACCGATGCGGAAGGGTTCGCCTGCATGTTACGCGACGAAGTCCTCGCGCGCACGGGCATCACGGCAACGGTCGGGATCGGCCCCAACCTATTTCAGGCCAAGGTGGCGCTCGACATTACCGCCAAGCACGTACCCAGCCGCATCGGCATACTCGACGACGAGACCTTTCGCAAAGAGATCTGGCCTCATCGTCCCATTACCGATATCTGGGGCATCGGCCCCGGCGTGGCAGCCCGCCTCGAAAAGTACGGCGTCTACGATCTGATGGGCGTCGCCGCACTCGACGAAAACCTGCTTTACGATGAGCTCGGCGTCAATGCCGAATATCTTATCGACCACGCCTTTGGGCGCGAGCCAACGACCATCGCCGATATCCAAGCCTATCGCCCGCAAGCGACCTCGACCACCACGGGGCAGGTGCTCTCGAAGGGCTATGCCTACGAGCAGGCCTACACCGTCTTGCGCGAAATGGTCGATGCCGCCGTGCTGGATTTGATCGACAAGCACGTGGTGTGCGACAGCATCTCGCTCTTTGTGGGCTATGCAAGCGAGCGCGCCGACATACGCCGGCTCAACGCCAGCGGCACGGCGCAGTATATAGACGGCTGCGGACACCTGCGCTCGAGTACCTCGGGCATCGAACCCGCAGCGACCGACGGCTCCGAGCTCGCGCCCCGTGCTCCCAAGCCCGTCCAGCGCGATGACGAAAGGCGTCGCCTGGTGCGCGAAGCGCAGGCAATCGATGGCATCTTTGTGGGAGAGCATGGCGGCAAACCGCGTGGTGGCTATGCCGCACTCTTTGCGCACTCCAACGCCTCGCGAAAGCTGCCCGAGCGCACTAATTCGTTTAAGAAAATCATGGGGTATTTCGATGACCTTTGGGCACAAACGGTCGATCCCAAACGACCGGTCAAGCGCATCAACCTGGGATTTGGCAACCTCATGCCCGAGGAATTTGCCACCATCGATCTGTTCAGCGATATCGAGGCCGATGAGCGCGAGCGCGATCTGGCGCGCGCCGTCCTGGCCGTGAAAGACAAGTACGGCAAGAACGCGCTCGTCAAGGGATTAAGCTTTACCGCCGGCGCCACCGCGCGCGAACGCAACGATCAGGTAGGAGGACATCGTGCCTAAGTCCCAACAACAGCCGATGCGGCCACCGACGCCTTTTGAACGTCTAGCGGACCCCGAGGGAAGACGTCGATCCGCCGACCCCAAGCTCACCGCCAACGGCGCCGTCCGTGCCGGCCGTGCCGCGCAGTTTATGCCCTTTGCCGCCCTCACGGGATACTACGAACTCGTGCGCAAGCAGGAAATCACCGTCGAGCCAAAACGTGAGCTCACGGAAGAAAAAGCCCTCGTGCTCTCTAAAAAACTCGAGGGTCTCAAACGTAGCGACTTGGTTCGTGTCACCTATTACGATACATACGGCTATCGCAGCCGCACCGGCATCCTCGACGAGGCGCTCCCCGCCTTCAAGCTCCTCAAGCTCCGAGACATCGCCATCGACTTCGACGACATCCAAGACATCGAGCTGCGCGGACGAGCCTAGCCAAGGAAGCGCACCCAGAGCGACGCTTACAGCGTCATGACGTAGTAACCCGCATCTCTCACGGCAGTCTCAAGGACACCGCGATTGATCGGCCGCTTGGAGCGCACACGCGCTGTGTGGTCCGCGTACGTTACCGTAGCCCACACACCATCCAGCGCATTGAGGGCATTGGCTACGTTCTGAGCGCAGCCGTCACAGCTCATGCCGCCGATGAGCAGCTCATCGCTATAGGGATAGTGTGACGCATCGGTATCCACCACAACAACCTTTTTGGCCTTCTTGCCGCTCGCACCATCGCTGCAACAACTCTTCCCGTGTGTCGAAGCGGCAATGCGACGCAGTCCAAAAAACATGCCGACGGCAATGACGGCCAGCACGATGAGATTCGCAGGGTTGAGCAAGTCACTCATGCGCTCCCCTTTCAAGTAGCACTATCTAGATACCCCCATGGGGTGTCCCCATCTTAACCCAAAATCATGTCTGTTCGGTCAATTAGTTTCCCTCTTCAAACTTTTTTGTTGACCATGGCTTACTTTCGTGTATAAGTTTTCCTAGGCTAACAGTTTAGATCCGTAAGGAGCGCCGTGACTCGAACCATAGACATCCCAACGTTTCAGGCAGCAATCGTGCGCAACTGCTCTCCCACGCTCGCGGGCATCAAGCCGGCATCGCTCTTTACCTATCCCGGCGTCTACGCAAGTCAAAACGGCAAGCCCGGCAACCCCCATATCGAAGTGCGTCGTACACATCTCCTTGCCGTCATAGCTCAATGCAACCGAGAACTCCAACCGTTCGGCATCCACACGAGCGTCTTGGTCTGGCGCCCCTGCGGAGCGCTCATCTATGTGTACCGCCCTGCGGACCTCATGCGATACCTCTCCGACCCCCGCGCCACGACGGCGCTTGCCGCCGAAGGTTACGATGTCCACAACCTGCCCGCATCCCTGGTGCATCTCGCCGCGCGCATCACGCTGGCAAGCAGCAATGCCACGGAAAGCGCCTGCGCCGACGGACCATGCGTTCTTGCGCAGAGCGAACCTTGCGGCGACGGCTGCACCTGCGAGTTTCCTCACGAAATTGGCTATTTTTTGGGATATCCCTACGAAGATGTGCGTCAATTTATCGTCCAGCATGGCGAGAACTACAAGGTCTTTGGACCTTGGAAGGTCTACACGAATGTCGGGCAAGCGCTTGCGACGTTCGAATCCTACCGCGCTTGCACGCAACACCTCACCCATGTCTATCAGCAGGGCCATAGCCTGGCAAAACTTGCCCAGGCAACCCGATAGAACATACAAACCGCGGCCGCACGCCGCACAACCGAAAGGACAACACATGAGCAAGATCGCGGTCGTCTACTGGAGCGGCACGGGCAACACCGAGGCCATGGCAAACCTCGTTGCCGAGGGCGCGACGTCAGTCGGCGCCGAGACAGATGTCATCTCCTGCGCCGACTTCTCCGCCGACAAGGCCACTGGCTATGACGCCTTCGCCTTCGGCTGCCCCGCCATGGGCTCCGAGGAGCTCGAGTACGATGAGTTCCAGCCGATGTGGGACGAAGTCAAGGAAACCCTCGGCGACAAGAAGGTCGTCCTCTTTGGCTCTTATTCGTGGGCCGAGGGCGAATGGATGGACAACTGGAAGGCGGATGCCGACGAGGCAGGTGTCAACGTCGTCGATTCCGTCATTTGCTACGACGCCCCCGACGATGAGGGCGAGGCGGCCTGCAAGGCTCTGGGAGCGGAGCTGGCCTAACGAAGCCGGCATAAAGTCTCAAAGCAGCTGACAGCCGAGCACCGCACAACAACAGTCGCTCATGCCCAAACAAAAACGGGGCCGGATACATATCCGGTCCCCGTTTGTTATATCGACAACCTCGAGGCGCCGCTACGAGATATTGCCCAAAAACGCCTTGGTGCGCTCGCTCTTGGGATGGTCAAAGACCTCGCTCGGCGTACCCTCTTCCACGATAACGCCGCCGTCCATAAAGACGACGCGATCGGCGACGTCACGGGCAAAGCCCATCTCGTGCGTCACGACGATCATGGTCATGCCGTCGCGGGCCAAGTCGCGCATAACGCCCAGCACGTCGCGGACGAGCTCTGGGTCGAGCGCGGACGTGGCCTCGTCAAAGAGCATCACGTGCGGGTTCATCGATAGGGCACGGGCGATGGCCACGCGCTGCTGCTGGCCGCCCGAAAGCTGACTCGGCATAAAGTCGATGCGCTCGGCAAGACCAACCTTGGTCAGTTCCTCGACGGCGATCTTCTCGGCCTCTTCCTTGCTGCGCTTGAGCACCTTTTGCTGCGCGAGCATGACGTTCTTTTTGACCGACAGGTGCGGGAACAAATTGAACTGCTGGAACACCATGCCCAAATGCGTACGCACCTTGTTAAGGTCGACGCCCTTGGCGCACACGTTCACGCCCTCAACGACGATCGAACCGCTCGTGGGGTCCTCCAGGCGGTTGATGCAGCGCAGCATCGTCGACTTGCCCGAGCCCGAAGGACCCAACACAACGACAACCTCGCCCTTATGCACGTCCAGATCGATATCGCGCAGAACTACGTTGTCGCCAAAGGCCTTCTGAAGGTTCTTGATGCTGACGACAACCTCGTTGGAATTCGTTTCACTCATGCCAGGACCTCCTTACAGACCGGCGATATGATCGGCGGGCGTGGCGACAACCTGCCCAGCGCTCTTGTTGGGACGCTTTTTCTTGGTCTCGGTCGTCCCCAAAAGCCTCGCCTCAAGACCGCTCACCAAGCGCGCAAGCGGCAGGGTAATAACCAGATAGAACAGGGCGGCAACCACATACGGCGTAATGGAGCCCGTCGTGGCCACGATGGTACGGGCGTTCATGACGATCTCGACCACGCCCACGGCGGCGAGCAGCGACGTATCCTTGTAGAGCAGGATAAACTCGCTGGTCAACGTAGGCAGAACATTGCGGAACGTCTGCGGAATCATAACGTAGAGTAGTGTCTGGAAGGCATTCATGCCCAGCGAGCGAGCAGCCTCGTTTTGACCCTTAGAAATCGACTGAATACCGGCACGGAAGATCTCGCACAGATACGCAGACGAGTTCATGGCCATGACGATGACGCCCAGGACATAATCATCCACCTTGACGCCGGCCAGTGGCAGGCCAAAGAACGCGATATAGATCTGCAGGAACGCCGGCGTGCCGCGGATGATATTCACGTAGATGCCGGCAAGGCAGCGCAGGATGCGCGACTTGGAGATGCGCATGAGCGACAACGCAAAACCGAAGGGAATTGCCAACGGGAACGCCACAAGCACGATCGAGAGCGACATGAGGAAGCCCTTGAAGACGATCGGCAGGCTCTGGACCAAAATAACCGGGTTCAGGAACAGGCGGAGGAACATATTTGAGTTCCACGCCTCGATCCACGGCTGCTCCTTAAGGTCGGCCAGGAAGTTATCGAATGCCGTCACGCCCTTGATCTCCACCGACGGAATCTTGGAGATCTTCTTGGTCGAGCCGTCAGCCAAGATGTAGGTTCCGCTAAAGGCCTCGTCGCCGCCCTCGACGGGGAACGTCACGCCGTAAACCTCGACACGGAAAAAGCCGCCGGCAGGCGCCGTCTCGCCAAAGTCGATCTTGAGCGTCTGGCCATCGGCCTTGCACGTGGGCTTCATGGGCGTACGGTCCATGAGGTCCTCGCCCGAGAGCATCGTCAATCGCGTGTCATCGGTACCAAACGTCGCGCCGTCGACAAACGTCAGCGAAAGACCGCTCAGCTCCTCGTCGGCATCGGCCTGAACTTCCCAGGTAATGCGCGTCTCGGTGCCGCCGACCACAGCGCTGCCCGAACCGGTGTTGGGTCGGGCGGTAATCTTTGCGGTCTCAAGCGCCTGGGCGGTCGTGGGCGCATATGCCCCCGCGCACACCAGCGCGAGCGCCACGGCCATGACGCAGGCTAGCTTTTGGAGCAAGGCGGACAGTGAAAAACGCTGCTCCGTGGCCCCTTTGTTCAATCGAGACAAGGTGGCTCCTATCGTAGAAGTTGCCGGCAAAACAAGACGGAAACGCGGTCCGTCGAGAGAAGCGCAAAGGCCCTCTCCGCAAAACGGAAAGGGCCCGCACGCAATCAAGCATTAATTTACTTGATGCTGTACTTAGCCATGAGGGCGTCAACGGTACCGTCGTCGGTCAGGTCCTTGATGGCCTGGTTGATGTCGTCCTTGAGCTTGGTGTTGCCCTGGTTGATGGCGATGGCGTACTCCTCGCCGGTGCTAATCTGCTTGATGGTCTGGCAGGTGTTGAACTGCTCGGCGGTCAGCTGGCTGGCAACGGAGCGGTTGGTGACTACTGCGTCGCCCTTATCGGACTGCAGGGCGCTGAAGCACTCGGTGGCGTCCTTGTAGGGAACAATCTTGGCCTTGGGGAAGTTCTCCTGGGCAAAGGCCTCGGCGGTCGAGCCAGACTGGACGATGATGGTAGCGTCGGCGTTGTTGAGCTTCTCGCTGAAGTTGTCGGCCGTGATGTCGGTGTTATCGACCTTGGTCACGATAGCCTGATCGTCCATGTAGTAAGAGTCGGAGAAAGTGACTTCCTTCTCACGCTCGGGCGTGTCAGTGATAGCCGCGATGGCGACGTCGTACTTGGCGCCCGAAGCGACGCCCGGAACCAGCGTGTCGAAGTCGTTGTTGACGTACTCGACATCCAGACCCAGCTTATCGCCGATAGCCTTAATGAGTTCAAGGTCAAAGCCCTGGTAGTCGCCGTTGTCATCCTTGTACTCAAACGGCGCGTACTCGGCAGAGGTGCCGACGGTGAGCGTACCGTCCTTGACGAGCGCGTACTCCTTGGAGCCGTCGACCTTCTCGACCTTAGCGTCGTCAGAGCTGCTGGAACTGGCATCAGAACCAGAGGTGGCGTTGGACGAGCCGCAGCCCGTCAGTGCAAGAGCGAGCGCCATGGCGCCCGTGGCGGCAAATGCACCAAGCTTCTTGAGCTTCATAATCAGTCTCCTTCCAGTGACCCCATTTGATTCAGAGGTCTGCAAAAACTGTTGGTTATTATGCACCTGTAAGTGCGAATCTGCAATTAGAAAACTGATTGAAACAATCACATAACGTGAATGGAACACTCCACTTTGTGACAGTCGTTACTGCTGTAACGACCTTAAAAGTTTGATTTCAGCTGCATAACCTGCAAGTTCGTTCGGCGTCTCCAAAATGAACGGCAATGCACGCAAACGGCTATTCGATACAATAATCTGCATAACCTGCATACCACCGCCAAACTCCTCGCTGCCAAGGTATCCCTTGCCGATGCACTCGTGACGATCTTTATGGGCACCACAGGGGTTCTTCGAATCGTTGATGTGTACGGCACGCAAGCGGTCGATACCCACCACGCGGTCGAACTCGTCGAGTACGCCGTCCAGATCATGGATGATGTCGTAGCCGGCATCGCTCACATGGCAGGTGTCCAGACACACGCCCAGCTTGTCCGATAGCTCTGGACGCCTGGCGGCAGCACCCTCGATAATGCGCGCCAGCTCTTCAAAGCTACGGCCCACCTCGGTACCCTTGCCCGCCATGGTCTCGAGCAGCACCGTCGTCTGCTGTCCCCCAAACATCACCTGACACAAGGTGTCGACGATCATCTGAATGCCGGCATCAGTCCCCTGCCCCACATGCGCGCCGGGGTGGAAGTTGTAGTAGTTGCCGGGCAGCGCTTCCAGACGCTGCAAGTCCTCGGCCATGGCCTCCAAGGCAAACTCGCGCGCCCGCTCTTTAGCCGAACAGGGGTTATAGGTATACGGGGCATGAGCCACAAGCGGGCCAAAATCGTTTTGCTCCATAAGCTCGCGCAGGGCCGCCACATCATCCATATCAAGGTCTTTCGCCTTGCCACCACGCGGGTTGCGCGTAAAGAACGCAAAGGTATTGGCGCCAATGGACAACGCCGTCTCCCCCATCGCCCGATAGCCCTTCGTCGTCGAAAGATGACACCCGATCGTCAGCATCTCCAACTCCCCCTCATCAGTTGCGGTGAAATACGGTCTATTGGTGCCTTATTTTGGCGCAAACAGACCGTATTCCACCGCAACTTATAAAAGGGTCATGAGGAGCGCGTTTTGTTGAAGGCCTTAAGCACCGCCGTCACGGGACCAGGCTGAAAACGGCGGCGTACGTCGTCCAAGCGCCCGGGGATATCGATGTGCTGCGGACAATGCCGCGCGCATTTGCCGCATTTGACGCAATTGCTCACCAACTTGGACTCGCTCGTGCGCACCGCACTCGCCGTAAAGTATTGTGACAGCCCCGTAAACCAGCTGTGCGCATAGCTCGCGTTGTAGGCGGCAAAGCAGCCGGGAATGTTGATACCCTTGGGACATGGCATGCAGTAGCCACATCCCGTGCAGGGCACACGGTTCGATTTCTCAAACTCCATCAACACGCGCGCAATCGTGTCGAGCTGGTTGGCAGTCATCGAATTCGGCAACGCGAGGTCTGCCAGTGACGAATTCTCGTCCACCTGCGCGGTATCGGTCATGCCCGAAAGCAGCATCGTCACCTGAGGATGGTTCCACACCCACGAAAGCCCCCAGGCGGCAGGAGTACGCAGGTGCGGGTCACGGGCGTCGTCGAGCACAGCGCGAGCCCGCGGCGGTAGCTTGCCCGCCAGACGCCCGCCCAGCAGCGGCTCCATCACAAACACCGCGAGCCCGCGCTCCGCGGCCGCCATGAGTCCTGCTGTTCCCGCCTGATATCGCTCTCCAGCGTAATTGTACTGGATCTGGCAAAAGTCCCACTCATATGCATCGAGCATCGTCATGAAATCCGCCGCGCTGCCGTGGTACGAAAAACCAATCTGGCGAATGCGCCCCGCCGCCTTTTGACGCGCAATCCAGTCCTCGATGCCCAACGCCACCACACGTTCCCACTGGGCGGGCGAGGTAATGTTGTGTATGAGGTAATAGTCGATACGGTCGGTCCGCAGGCGACGCAGCTGCTCGTCGAAGAACCGATCGAAATCCTCCGCGCATTTGCACGAAGCATGCGGCAGCTTGGTTGCGAGCAAAACCTGGTCGCGCAAGCCCAGGCGCTCAAGCGACGCCCCCACGCACGCCTCGTTGCCGGGATAGAGATAGGCCGTGTCCAGGTAGTTAATCCCCTGCTCCACCGCACGGGAGATGATGGCGTCGGCAGTCTTCGCATCCGGGCGTCCCGGCGCACCGGGAAACCTCATGCAGCCCAGCCCCAACGCCGAGATACGGTTGCCGCTTTTGGGGTCAACGCGGTATTGCACGGCCCCTCCCTTCGCCATCAGCGCCCCGGCAAGGCGAAACACAATGGTCACGCAGCCGAAACATCGTGGAATCGCAATCGAGAACGTATCGTAACGCAGCAGAAATCGAGCTGTCACGGCACCGCATTAACATCAGCAAAAAGCCCGATGAAAGGAGCCGCCCATGCCCGCGCTCGACCTTTGGAACCTCGCATCCCAGCTCAAAAGCACCGATTATCGCTGGGTCGACCTCACCCACACGCTCTCGTGCGACACCCCGCACTGGTTTGGCTTTAAGCCATTTGAGTCCACCAAGCTCTTCGACTACCTGCCCGACACGCCCGAAGATATGCTCGCGCCCATGCGTTGCTTCCAGTATTCGGTCGCTTCGCAGTACGGCACGCATGTCGACGCACCGCGGCATTTCCATGTTGAGGGTCGTTCCCTTGGAGAGATTGAACCCATCGAGTTTATGCATCCGCTCTGCGTGATCGACAAGCACGAGGAGTGCGCCGCAAATCCCGACTTTATCCTGACCATCAAGGACCTCAAAGCCTGGGAGGACGAGCACGGTCGCATTCCCGAGGACGCCTTCGTCGCCTTCCGCTCCGACTGGTCCAAGCTCGCCGACCTCGAAAACAAGGACAAGGACGGCCAGCCCCACTACCCCGGCTGGGACCTCGATACTATCAAGTGGCTTGTAGAGGAACGCAATATCGGCGCCATCGGCCACGAGCCCGCAGATACCGATCCGGCGACCATCACCACGCGCGAGGACGCCTACCCCTACCCCGGCGAGCAATACATCCTCTCGGTCGACCGCTATCAGATCGAAGTCATGGACCATCTGGACGAGCTTCCCGCCACGGGTGCCGTCATCTTCTGCACCTTCCCCAAGGTGCGCGATGGCGTTGGATATCCCGCACGCGTTTTTGCCATCTGCCCCGCGGCATAAGTTCCCATGCGTTTGTTCTTCTAAATTCAGCCTCCGGTGCACGCTACACGCCCCAGCGGCATACAATCCATCAGGCGCCCCGCACGCGGGCGCCTTTTTGTGAGGAGATGATTCACATGCAGATCAACAAGGTCACCTTTGTCGGCAAGGGCGGCGTCGGCCTGCTCTACGGCAGCATGATTGCCAAGGCCCTCGGCAATGACGCCGTCGAATACGTTATGGATGACGCCCGTTTTGAGCGTCACGCGGGCGATGCGCTCACCGTCAACGGAAAGCCTTGCGACCTCACGTCCGTCCGCGCCAGCGAGGCAGCGCCCGCCGATCTGGTCATCCTGACGGTCAAGACCACCGGTCTCGACCAAGCACTCAAGACTATGGAGCACGTCGTAGGACCCAACACGCTCATCGCCTCGCTGTGCAACGGCATCACGAGCGAACAAAAGATTGCCGAGCGCTTTGGCTGGAAGCATACCGTTCTTGGTATTTGCCAGGGTATGGATGCCGTGTTCCTCGACGGCGCGCTCACCTTTACTAATGCGGGCGAGATCCGCTTTGGTGCAGCCGCCGGCACCGACCCCGCGACCGTCGCCGCTATCGATGGGCTCTATACGCGCTGCGGCATCGCCCATACCGTCGAGGACGACATCGCCCACCGCATGTGGGCCAAACTCATGCTCAACGACGGCATCAACCAGACCTGCATGGCCTACGGCGGGACCTACGGAAGCGCCACGGAGCCGGGCTCCGAGCAGCGTCGCTGCTTTGTTTCCGCCATGCGCGAAACGCTTGCGGTCGCCAACGCCGAGGGCGTTGAACTGACCGAGGCAGACCTGACGCAAATGGTGCACCTCATCGAGGGAATCGACCCCGCCGGTATGCCCTCGATGGCTCAAGACCGCATCGCAAGGCGCAAAACCGAGGTTGATGAGTTCGCGGGCACCATCTGCCGCCTCGCAGCCAAACACGATATCCAGGCACCGCAAAACGAGTGGCTCTATCGGCGCATCCGCGATATCGAGAAAAGCTGGTAGCGCCAACGCGCCGCATTCAACAGCCTTAACAGCAAAACCGCCGCAAGGGAACCTTTCCCCTGCGGCGGCCTTCATCTTCGTCTATGACCGGCGGCCGATCTCACAACAGTTAGCGTTGCGACCCCGACACCTCGTCCTCATCGTCGCGGCAAAGAACAACACCGGCGCTTCCCAGCAGCGTGGCCGCGATTAGCGCGCCGACCACGATAGGAGCAGCCCCGCATGTCCCCTGCATGCCCGCGACGAGCGCGGCCGTGGGACCAAGGCAGCCAAGCATCAACGCGACGGCGGCAACGGCAATATCTCGAGCATTCACAAGACCACTTCCTCCAAGAGAAAGACCTTATTTCTCAAGAACCAGTGTGCCCCGCATCCATACGCCCAGCGTACCGCCACGGTAAGGGCTCTGTTAACTCAAACGCATACATAGAACGGACGTCCTTACGTTGCCCTAAAGCTCGGTAAAGACGCCCGTCCGCCAAATATCCGTGATGCAGAAAAATTACCAACCGGTGTAGTAGTCGGTGGTTCCGGCAGCGCAGCCGGAGTCATAGACCTTGCAATCACCCTTGGAGCCCGTAAAGGTCGAGCCCTGGGCCATATCGCCCGCGGCAACAACGTAATAGCCGTCGGAATCGCGCCAAAAGCCCTCGGAATCCTGCGTCCATTCGCCCGTGCGGTGGTGATACAACACGTTGCTGCTGTAATAAGTCTCGCGGCGGCCGTTATAGTTATTGACGCCGCTCGAGCGCGTCAGACCCGAGCCGTTCGCGTAATACGCAGCAGACGTGTAAGACAAGCCGGAGCCGGCGTTGTAATACGAAGCCTGAACGGCCTCAGCAGCCTCGGCTTCGGCCGCGGCAGCCTCGAGCGCTTCGCGCTTGGCATCCTCAAGCGCAGTGCGCAGCTCGTCGAGCTCGGTCGACTTGGCGTCGACCTCCCCCATCGTCAACAGGTTACCCGCACCATCGATGCAACCCTGCAACACAGCGCGCTCGTCATCGGTAGCATAGTCGCCATACATATTCATAATGATCTGAGCGCGCATCTCCAGGGAATCGCGCTTTGCCCCCATCGAGGCGTTCCACTCCTGCATAGAGCCATAACCGTCGCTGCGGTAGTCGACGGGCTGCACCAGCGTCGCTTCGGACGGCGTAGGTCCAACCGTATCGGATAGTGTTGCTGCGTGGGCATCAGTTGCGCCGGCGCCCGCCAAAAGTGCCACGGTCAGAGCGGCGGAAAGGGCGACGGCTTTCGGTTTTCGTGAATCGATCCTCATGTAGCTGGAAACCTCCGTAGTGCGTTTTTGCTGCGTTTGAGCTGCGTGTGATTCGATCGCGCTGCATAGTACCCCGAGCAAATCGCGACCTGCGGTTTTACTCAAAAGGCGCACGTCAATTGCGTAAAACTCACATCCTCTCAACAGGAGTTTTCCACAACTCGAATGCATAAAGCGTGTCAAAAACCCTGTAATAGCGCCCTCCCTATGCAAAAAAGGCGCCTGCGCAACCATTGCTTGCACAGGCGCCTTGAGCAGGCATTTTATGCAGTTATACCTATCGGGTCGCAAGGGGTCCTTGCACAAGTCGCCTTACTCGTCCAGCGCGGCGAAGGCCTGCTTCAGATCCCAAATGATATCCTCGGCGTTCTCGGTACCGATGGAAAGACGGATCGTGGAGGGCGTGATGTTCTGCTCGGCGAGCTCCTCGGCAGAGAGCTGGGAGTGCGTGGTGGTGGCCGGGTGCACGACGAGCGACTTGACGTCGGCCACGTTGGCAAGCAGCGAGAACACCTGCAGATGATCGATGAACTTCCATGCAGCCTCCTGGCCGCCCTTGATCTCGAAGGTGAAGATCGAGGCACCGCCGTTGGGGAAATACTGCTTGTAGAGCTCATGGTCGGGGTGCTCGGGCAGGCTCGGGTGGTTCACCTTGGCGACGTGGCTGTCACCAACCAGGAACTCAACGACCTTCTTGGTGTTCTCGACATGACGGTCAACGCGCAGCGACAGAGTCTCGGTGCCCTGGAGCAGGACCCAGGCGTTGAACGGGCTGATGCAGGCGCCCTCGTCACGCAGCAGGATAGCGCGGACATAGGTTGCGAAGGCGGCGGGACCGGCAGCCTCGGCAAACGAAACGCCGTGGTAGGAGGGGTTGGGCTCAGCGATCTGGGCGTACTTTCCGCTCGCCTTCCAATCGAAGTTGCCGCCGTCGACGATCACACCGCCCAGCGAGGTGCCGTGGCCGCCGATGAACTTGGTTGCGGAGTGGACGACGATGTTGGCACCATGCTCCAGCGGACGGAACAGATACGGGGTGCCGAAGGTGTTGTCGACGACAACCGGCAGACCGTGCTTCTTGGCGATCCCGGAGATAGCGTCGATGTTGGGAATATCGGAGTTGGGGTTGCCGAGCGTCTCGAGATAGATGACCGTGGTGTTGTCCTTGATGGCACCCTCGACCTCTTCCAGGTTATGGGCATCGACAAACGTGGTCTCGACGCCAAACTGGGAGAGCGTATGCTCCAGCAGGTTGTAGGAGCCACCGTAGATGGTCTTCTGGGCAACCACGTGGTCACCGGCCTGGGCAAGAGCCTGCAGGGTATAGGTGATGGCGGCGGCACCGGAGGCGACGGCAAGACCCGCCACGCCACCCTCGAGTGCGGCGATACGGTCCTCGAAGACGCCCTGGGTGGAGTTGGTCAGACGGCCGTAGATGTTACCGGCGTCGGCAAGACCAAAGCGGTCGGCGGCGTGCTGGGAGTTGCGGAACACATAGCTCGTGGTCTGGTAGATAGGCACGGCGCGGGAGTCGGATGCGGGATCGGCGCTCTCCTGGCCAACGTGCAGCTGCAGGGTATCGAAACCAAAGGTGTGCTCGGGGTTGTTGATGAACTGGCTCATGATGATCTCCTTGATCGAACAAAAGTAAATAAAAAGAGAGAAGTAAGTCGCTGTCTCCTGATCACGCCGACGGGCGCAAACAGGAGCCCGGCATTCGTCTTGGTAAGCAATTCATATGCGGGCCTCCTTTCGCATCCCGGTTCCGTGATTGGCTTAATTACCTACCGCCTTTGTGTGTTTTGAATAGTACGAGCATTGTTTCGCTCGGTCAATCACTTAAAAGCGCTAACCTGTTATCGGTTTTATAGATAGCAATCGAAAGGATGGCGTCGATGACCCTTCAGCAGCTTCGTTTTCTGATTGCCGTGGCAGAGTCCGGCTCAATCAACGCCGCAGCTCAGCGCCTCTATACCGCTCAGTCCAACATCTCAAACGCCGTCAAAAGCCTGGAACAGGAACTTCATATCGAAATCTTTACGCGCTCTAGCCGCGGTGTTGCACTCACCAACGACGGCACCGAGCTTTTGGGTTATGCACGCCAGGTCGTAGAGCAGGCCGACATGCTCGAGGCCCGCTACGAGGACGGCGGTACCCCGCAAGCCCGCCTCGCCATTTCCGCCCAGCACTACGCCTTTTCGGTCGAGGCCTTTGTCAACGTAGTCGAGCGCTGCCGCGACAGCAAGTTCGAGTTCATCATGCGCGAGACCACCACATCGCAGATCATCGATGACGTCCGCGCATTTCGCAGCGACATCGGCATCCTCTATCTGGACGACTTTAACGCCCGCGTTCTGCAGAAGGCTTTTGCCGATGCGCGCGCGAGCTTCCATCCCCTATTCGACGCGACGGTCCACGTCTTCGTTAGCGAGCGCCACCCGCTTGCCCGCCGCCCGCAGCTGTCCCTTGCCGACCTCACACCATATACGCGCTACAGCTTTGAACAGGGGACCTCAAACTCCTTCTATTACGCCGAGGAACCTTTTAGCTATATCCCTTGCGACCGCAACATACGAATCTCGGACCGCGGAACACTTACTAACTTACTTATCACGTCGAACGGCTACACCCTGTCGACCGGTGTCCTCTCCAATGAAATGCAATGGGGTATGGCATCGATCCCGTTAGCAGACGCCCCAACGATGCACGTAGGCTATATCATGCACGACGAGCGCAAGCCCTCTCCCCTCTTGCAGCAATACCTCGACGAGCTCAACCGCATCATCCATGCCAACTAACTGTCGGAAGACGGGGTAGAAATCGTAGATTGCTAGCCCCCGGCGGGCATGGCGCTACAATGGTCACTCATATGAAATGCACTCAACGAAAGGAAGCCCGTGAAGGTCATCATCTATACCGACGGCTCGGCCCGATCAAATCCGGGACGCGGTGGCTACGGCGCCGTACTCAAATACACCAACCCCGCCGGCAAGACCTTCACCTCCGAGCTTTCGCGCGGCTACGCCAAGACCACCAACAACCGCATGGAGCTCATGGCCGTTATCGTGGCGCTCGAGGCACTCAACCGCCCCTGCGAGGTCGAAGTCCATTCCGATTCGCAGTACGTCGTCAACGCCTTTAACAAGCATTGGATCGACGGCTGGAAAAAGCGCGGATGGAAAACCGCCAACAAGCAGCCTGTCAAGAACCGCGACCTGTGGGAGCGCCTACTCACCGCCAAAAGCAAGCACAAGGTTGAGTTCATCTGGGTTAAGGGTCACGCCGGTCACGAGCTCAACGAGCGCTGCGATGAGCTCGCCACCACGGCGGCCGACGGCAGCAACCTCGATATCGACACCGGCTTTAACGAGAGCGACCTGTAATAGCGTTTTCGCGCAGCTTTATATCCCCACGCGCTACACTCATCCTGTAGACCAAACAACGCAAGGGGGACGTATGCTGCGCATCGCGACCATCGGCACATCCATGATCACCGACGACTTTATCCGAGTCATCGACGCCAACGACCGAGCCGCGTTTGTGGGCACGCTTTCACGCGATGCCAATCGCGGTGCTGCCTTTACCGCCGAGCGCGGTGGCGAGCGAAACTTTACCTCACTCGATGAGCTCGCGGCAGCCGCCGACGTCGACGCCGTCTATATCGGCAGCCCTAACGCACTTCACTACGAGCAGGCCCTTGCCTGCATCGCCGGCGGCAAGCACGTCATCGTCGAGAAGCCCTTTTGCGCCACCGAAGCGCAGGCGCTCGAGGTCTTTCGCGCAGCCGAGGCGTCGGGCGTCGTAGCCCTCGAGGCCATGCGCCCGCTCCATGACCCCGCTTTCCACGCCATCGAGGACGCCCTGGGCGAGATTGCGCCCATTCGTCGTGCATCGTTGCGCTTTGGCAAGTATTCTTCGCGCTACAACGAGGTTCTCGCGGGGCGCGCCACCAATATCTTCGACTGCCGCATGGCCTCGGGCTCCCTCATGGACATCGGCGTCTACACCATCGAGCCCATGGTCGAGATCTTCGGCATGCCCTCCGGTCTCACCAGCATGACCACGCTGCTTGACCCCTCAACGCAAGAGCTCACCCATGGTCCCATCGACGGCTGCGGCTCCATTCTCGCCAGCTATGGCGGAGGCCGCATTTCCGTCGAGCTTGCGCATTCCAAGATCACCGACGATCTGATGCCTTCGCAAATCGAAGGTGAGCGCGGCACCATCCAGATTGACCATCTGTCCACGCCCCGCAACGTACGCATCGACTATCGCGGCGACGTCGTGCGCGGATCGGCGACCGAAGCGCCGCGCGAGCAAGGCGGCAACGGACGCGCGCTCGACCTTCCCAAGTCAAGTAACACCATGGAATACGAGCTCACCGACTTTATCACCGCCATCGACGGTGTTCATCACGTTAAAGATGAGATTTGGGAAACGCCGGCAGGACGCCACGAGCTCGGACACTACCGCGATGTCACGCTCGTGTCGCTGCGTATCATGGATGCCGTGCGCCAGCAGGCGGGCATCACCTTCCCCGCCGACTCTAACAAGCAGGCATAACGATGGGTTTTTTCGACAAGCTTTTCTCGGGCGTCGCCGGCGGCAGCCGCGAACCCCAAAAGCCTTCTGGCGTCGAGCTCGAGCTGCGCCGTAGGCTCACCGTGCTCGCAAGTGACGAGGCCACTCAAGACGCCCCGCAGCGCTATTTCCTGCGGTGGGAGGGGCAGGTCCAGGGCGTCGGTTTCCGCTTCACCAACACCAACCTCGCACAAACGCGCTCCCTCACCGGCTGGGTGAGCAACATGGAAGACGGCTCGGTCGAGATGGAGATACAGGGGGCTCCGGCAAACATCCTATCTCATCTCGAGGCGCTTCATGCCTCCTACGAGCGCATGGGAACGCGTTTTCGCCTCGTAGACGCCCAGGCCCGAGCCCCACTTGCCAATGAAGACGGTTTCAGTCCTCGTTATTAGTATTGTGTGCTAAATACGGTATCATTTACCTACGACCGTTAATAGAAAAGAGGCGAGGCGCATGGCGGTGCAAAGAAGGAATACCAGGCAGCGAAAGCTGGTTCTTGACGCTGTGCGCCAAAGCTATAACCATCCCACCGCCGACGAAATCTACAACGCCGTACGTGAACAGGATGACAAGATCAGCCGCGGCACGGTCTACCGCAACCTCAATCTCTTGGCCGACGCCGGCGAGATCCTCTCCATCAAGACGCCGGGCGGCAGCCGCTTCGATCGCACGATCGAGCCGCATGCGCATATCATCTGCACCTCGTGCAGCCGCGTCATCGACGTACCGCTCCCCTTCGATGCCCAGCTCGACGCCAAGGCGTCCGAGCAAATCGGCTGGCACGTCACGTCACACTACACCATCTTCGAGGGTCTCTGCCCCGACTGCCGGTAGATGTTTGGGACATGCCTACTCGGCAAGCAGGCGACGCAGTTCTTCTTCGACCGTGTGCACATAGCGGACGCGGTCATTAATGCCGCGCATGCTGGGGTTGCAGCTCTCCATCAGATAGGGATGGCCCACTACATTGAGCATGTCGCGGTCGTTTTCGTTATCGCCAAACGCCATCATTTCGTTAGGTGAGATCCCCAGCGCACGACCATAATCGGCAAGCGCGGACCCCTTGCCTGAATCAAAGCCGATAAAGTCGGTCCATTCGGTTCCCGACGTCATCACATCGACCCGGTCGCTAAAGCGACGCACGAAATACTCCAGCGCCGCCGGCTGCTCTGTCTCGGGCGTTTGAAACGCAATCTTAATGACATCCTCGTCAATGTCCTCGGGGCGGTCGACCACCGCCACATCACAATGGACCTCATAACGCAGGTGGTCAACAAACGCATCGTTGCCGCTTATGGTGTAAAGGTGCCCCTCACACGAAAGGGTCACGTCGGCATGGGGGTAGGCGGCCACGGCATTCGCAATATCCATAGCAAGGCTACGCTCCATGGAACGCTTGACAACGGCACGCCCCTCGCTCATCACCAGGGCTCCGTTTTCGCATACATAGGCGAGCTCATCGGCCACCGGGGCAAACAGGTAGCGTAAGCTCGCATATTGACGGCCACTCGCCGGCATAAACACGATACCGCGACGATGCAGCTCATCAATAAGCT
Source organism: uncultured bacterium (assembly GCA_905215505.1). GTDB lineage: Bacteria > Actinomycetota > Coriobacteriia > Coriobacteriales > Coriobacteriaceae > Collinsella. Next base: position 11,077 of record CAJMPU010000005.1, on the reverse strand, counting down.
CAAAGGCCTCGGAACGCGGCTCGCGCTCCCCCGGATGAAGCAACGTGCCATCCAAATCGCAGGCGATCAGCTTGATTCCCTCAAGACCCATATGTTTCCCCCAAAACATCTCATCAACAGCAAGACGGACTTTGAATCGTTGCCTCTCAAAGTCCGTCTTGCATATATGCGCGTTAACCACGCGCCGCCTTTACGATTGTAAAGTCGGGAGCCATACTCACGACAACATCCGCCGCGCTCGACGCAAAGCGCCGACTGGCATCGAGCTCGCGCGTGACCACCGAGAGCCGAACGCCCTCGATACCCCGCAGCATGCGGCCCAAAACAGGCTGCACCGGCGTATACATGCGCACGGCATGCTCGTCCGAGTCGCCCCGGAAGAGCGGTGCATGCATGTTGCCGATCTCCCAGCACGCATGCGCGAGCGCAATCGGATCCATGCGGTCGACTTCGACCAAATAGACCTCGGCGCTGCGCAGACGCACGACAACCGCCACGGACACCATGCCCGAACGGTCGATGGCGAGCACGTCGCCGTCGGCAAGACGACCGCCGTCGGCGGTATCCAGCCGAACATCGACCGTTCGCCCCAGCTCCGTCACGCCCACAAACGCGCATACATCAGCCTGGTCCCAATCGAGCAATAGCTCGTCAACTTCAAAGACGCCGCCCGACTTCCGGCGAAGCAGGAGTTCATAGGACGGATCGTTGAGATTTCCCAAGCATGTCGTCGAAACCAAGCGTTCAGGCATACTCTAACCCTCGACCTCGACGAGCTCGATATCAAAGTTGAGGTCCTTGCCGGCCAGCTCGTGGTTGGCGTCGAGCGTCACGGCCTCGGGCGTTACGTCGATGACCACGGCGGGGACGGGCATACCGCTCGGCGTGGACAGGAAGAGCTTCATGCCCTTCTCGATCTGCTCGATGTTGGGAACCTGTTCGGCCGGGAAGGTCAGGACCATCTCGGGGTTGTGCTCGCCGTAGGCATCGGCAGCCGGGATGTGCACAGTCTTCTTCTCGCCCACCTGCATGTCGACCACGGCGGCGTCGAAGCCCTTGATCATCTGGCCGGCGCCGCAGGTGAACTCCAGCGGTTCGCCGCGATCGTAGGAGCTATCGAACTGCGTGCCGTCGTCGAGCGTGCCGCGATAATGGGTCTTGACCTTCTTGCCCTGGTTGGACATGGTAACCTCCGTGATAAGGGCGGCGCACAACGCGGGCCGCCATGAACATATGGCGCTAACTATACCCTAGTCATACAATTCAAAGGCAGTTTGCAAAGAAACGCTGCAACCGGAGGAACCATGGCATATCCCGTATTTGACCTACACTGCGACACCGCCGACCGCATCGGCTGGGCCACACTCGATCTTGACCTGCGCTTTACCGCGGGCACCGACGGGTATTTCCCCGGCGACGAGACGCATCCGCAAGATTTCGACCTCATCGAGGGCAACGCCTGCGCCATCTCGCTCGCAAAGATCGGCAACACGCCGTGGGCACAGTGCTTCGCCACGTTTGTCCCTGACGAGATTCCCACCGCCCACGCCGCGCGCTTCCAGGCGCAGATCATGGCGCATATGAGCGGCCAGGCAATGCTCAACCACGACCGCATGGTCAACGTACGCAGCGCCGCCGACATTCGCCCTGCGCTCAAAGACGGCAAGGTCGCCTGCATCCACACCATCGAAAACGCCACGTTCTTTGCCGAGGACCCCGCACTGATCGAGGTGCTCAAGAGCTTGGGCGTACTCATGTCATCACTCAGCTGGAACGCGCAGGGACCGCTCGCGAGTGGACACGATACCCACGCCGGTCTCACCGCCGCCGGCATCGAGGCACTTACGCAGATGGAGCACGCCGGCATGGTACTCGACGTCTCCCACCTCAACGATGAGTGCTTTGACGAGGTTGTCGCCCACGCCACGCGTCCCTTCGTCGCCAGCCACTCCAACTCCCGTGCGGTTTGCGGCGTCAAGCGCAACCTCACCGACGACCAGTTCCGCACCATTCGCGACATGGGCGGTATCGTCGGCCTCAACTACTGCAGCGAGTTCCTTTCCAACGACGCAACCGACAAGACCGCCGCAGACGTCACCTTCGACCAGCTGGCGGCGCATATCGAGCACTGGCTCGACCTGGGCGGCGAGGACGTCATCGCGCTCGGCGGCGACTGGGACGGCGCCACGGTGCCCGCTTTCCTCTCCGATGCCAGCAAGATGCCCGAGTTCCAGAACATGCTTTCCAAGCATTTTGGCAAGACCGTGATGCAAAAGCTCTGCAGCGACAACGCGCTTGCCTTCTTCGAGCGTTATTAATTTCACATCCCTTGAGCGGGCCGGCATGCCGAACGGTCGACATGCCGGCCCGTCCCCGATCTGAAGGACCGCTTTTGACGCAGCAGTTTACGATTTCCGCATCCCGACCGGATGGGACGACCATCCCCGTCGTCGTTACCAAAAAGCGCGTCAAGAACTTCAACCTACGCGTCACATCGAGCGGCGAGGTCCACGCCAGCGCACCGATCGGCGCCAGCCGCGAGCGTATCGAAGCGTTTGTGAAGCGCAACAGCGCCTGGATTATCAGCCGACTTGCCCAGCGCGAGCAACGTCAGGCGACGGCACGAGAGCCGCTCAGCCCCTCGTCCATCATTGCACTTTGGGGCAAGCCCATCACGGTACAGGATGCACTCGATCACAACTTTGCATCACCCGCACCGCGACCCAAACAGGCCACCTTCGCAAGTTTTATGGGTACCGATGAATCGGACGAAGGCCCACAGGCCAAGCGGCACGCAATCCTCGACGGCCTAACGTCCGACGAGCTCCAAGCCCACATCGACCAGCTCTACGCGTCCGAGGTCACCGCGGCGCTACGCGACATCGTGCACGCGTACGAAATCGCAATGGGCGTCACCGTGGCCCGCGTCTCCGTGCGCAGCATGAAAACGCGTTGGGGCTCCTGCACACCCAAAACCGGCGCCATTCGCATCGCGCGCGAGCTCGCCGCCTACCCTGTCGAATGCCTCGACATGGTTGTCGCCCACGAGCTCGTCCATCTGCTCGAGCCGAGCCACAATCAGCGCTTTCACGCCCTGCTCGACACGTACTGTCCCAACAATAGAGCACTGTCTCAGCGGCTCAAGCAGCCACCCCTCAACAAGCTCTAGCGTCGACTAGCGCACGCGCTCGATCTCGACGCCGCAGCTTGCCAGGGGCAGGCCAACAGGAGCCCACGGCTTATCGAGCTTTATGCGCACACCAAGCAGCGAGGGATAACGGCGCAGCAGCATCTGGGCTGTCCCCTCGGCTGCCGCCTCGATGAGCTTAAACGTATGCTCGCGCAGATAGCCATCGACATCGTGGCACACCGAGCCGTAGTCAATCGAGGCGTCCAGGTTATCGTGCTCCCCTGCCGCGCGCAGGTCGGCATAGAGCACCAGAGAAACGATGAACTTCTGACCCAGCGCGTTCTCCTCGGGATACACGCCATGGTTGGCAAAAACCTCCAGGCCGTCAATGACAATACGATCGGCATGGCGCAAATCGTCATAGCTCACGTGAGGCACCGCCGTTGCGGTGGATATTTCGCCCCTTCCACGGCGGGCGAGCTCGGCGCCTTCGGTCTTGGTTGCATTCTCGGGCAGTTTCTTGTTACTCAACGCGATCGTCTCCTTCGTTTAGAACCCCGACCGCGCAAACTAACTACACGCGAATCGACAGGTTCTTTTTATCATCGCTCCAGTTGCAAGCGTTGCGCGCGGGGCATGCAAAGCAGGCACGCGACGCTTTGTCGGCTGCATAGAGCAGACGCTCAAGCGGTTGGCTGTTCACGCGCAGCTTTCGATGGCCCAGAATGGCCGTCTTAATGGCTGCGGCATCGGCCGGCTCAAACGCCACGTCATCGGGCATGCCGCCGAGAATCGCATCAGCGACGCGTTCGCTTGCAACATCATGGGATATACCCGATTCATACTGTTCATCTTTGCCGATATCGTGAAGAAGTGCCGTGGCGTAGATGACCTCGCGGTCAAATTCGAGCTGCTCCTCGAGATTCTTGATCCACATAATGCGAGCGACATCGAGCAGATGGTCAATACCGTGGCGGCAGAAGATGCGCCCCGATTCCAACTGTGCAATGTTGCCCAGGTGCCGCCGGAACAGCCCGTTGGTACAAATGTAATCAATGCGAGGCATGGCGCCAAAGGGGGCCAGGCCCGAAGCCATAAAGCCGCGACGCGACGTCCCCTCATCGGTCTTCGATGTAAAGTCGTTGACGACTCTCATGGTTAACGGTCCAGCATCCTAAAGAAACGCTCCTCGAGCGCGGGATCGGTCTCAAAGACGCCGCGGCGAGCGAGCGTCACGGTCTTGGTGCCGGGCTTTTGCACGCCACGCATCGTCATGCACATATGCTCGGCCTCCATCAACACAATCGCTCCCTGGGGAGCGAGATACTCCATGAGGGCATCGGCAACCTGCGCACACAGCTGCTCCTGCAGCTGCAGACGGCGGGCATAAACCTCAACCGTGCGAGCAAGCTTGGAAAGCCCGGCCACCCGACCGTTAGGGATATAACCAATGGCGGCCTTGCCATAAAACGGCAGCAGATGATGTTCGCACAGCGAGTAGAACGTGATGTCGCGCTCGATAACCAAATCGTTCGAAGCGACGGCAAAGGTTTTGGACAGGTGCTCCTCGGCACTCTGGTCCACACCGCCGGCGATCTCGCCATACATACGGGCAACGCGCGCCGGGGTCTCCAGCAGGCCCTCACGAGTTGGATCCTCGCCTATGCCCTCAAGCAACAGCTTAATGGCGGCCTCGACTTTTTCCTGATCGACCATCTGGGCCTCACTTTTCCGATTTCACGTTCGCGCTATGGTACCACGCCCTCCGGCATCGACCACAAGCTACATAGTATGGGTCGAATAGACCGGATCATCGCGCCAAAGTTCAACCGCATCACAAAGCGCAACGCCCTCGCGCTCAGCACGGGCGCGCGTAGCGTTCATATCGATCACGCGCTGGTTGCTCGAGCCCCTAAAGCGCAGCGTGATATCGTACAGGTCCTGAACAAACGGGCCGTCCACCAACATGTCGAGGCAGGCAAGAATGCGGTCCGTCACCTCGGTATGATGACGACCACCCGGCATAAGCTCCTCGAGCACGTCACCGGTAAAGCACCAAATGGTCTTCCCCGACCCCACTGGATAGGCCGCGCGAACACGCTCGACAAACTCAACGAGCCCAGCCTGATTCTCGGGCTCCATGGGCTCCCCGCCCAGAATCGTCAGGCCATCAATAAAGGGATGGTCGAGGCTCTCGATAATCTTGTCCTCGACGGTGCGATCAAACGGCTCGCCCGCAGCAAAGTCCCACGCGACAGAGTTAAAGCAGTTCTTGCACCCACGACGGCATCCACTCACAAACAGAGAAGTACGAACGCCTTCTCCATCAGCAATGTCGAAATACTTAATGTTCGCGTAGTTCATAGGTAACTCTCCCGGGAGACCGGGACATATCATCCCGTCCTCAAACATTCTCGGCCTGCGGCCTGCGAAACTGCGGGCGGGACGATATGTCCCGACCTCATGCAAAGGGTAACTCAATGAACGAAGCGAACATCGAGCATAGGGTTCGAGATCCAATAAAAACTGGGTTGCGGCTCAACCGCCATCGCAAGTAAATCGTAGCTGCAGCTCGAATTATTTCCGCTAAGAACTTCGAGGAGTAAGCAGACTGCATGCTGCATCTCAGCTACATCAACTTGGCTGCCCCGTAGCGAGGCCCCGGACCTTTGCTCGATATGAGTTCCGCACGAACAGGAGGCGCCAGTGGCGCCTCCGTCGTGAGCCAGGACTGTCCGAAATAGCGAGTAAAGGTCCGGGGCCTCGCTACGGGGCAGCCTGGGATGGTTATTAGAGATGCAGCACGCGGTCGCGGATCTCCTCGGTTCGACCCTGGTTCCAGAACTGGGTACCGATGTAGCCGCACGTACGACGGGCGACGTTCATCTTCTCCTGATCGCGGTTGCCGCAGTTGGGGCACTCCCACACCAGCTTGCCATCGTCCTCAACAATCTTGATCTCGCCATCGTAGCCGCACACCTGACAGTAGTCGCTCTTGGTGTTGAGCTCGGCGTACATGATGTTGTCGTAGATGTACTGCATCACGCGAATGACAGCCTTGAGGTTGTCCTGCATGTTGGGAACCTCAACGTAAGAGATAGCACCGCCCGGCGAAAGCTGCTGGAACATGCCCTCAAACTTAAGCTTATCGAAGGCATCGATCTCCTCGGACACGTGGACGTGATAGCTGTTGGTAATGTAGCCCTTGTCCGTCACGCCCGGGATAATACCAAAACGGCGCTGCAGGCACTTGGCGAACTTGTAGGTCGTCGACTCCAACGGCGTACCGTACAGCGAGAAATCGATATCGCTTTCGGCCTTCCACTCCGCGCACTTGTCGTTCATGCGCTGCATGACGGCCATGGCAAACGGCGTGCCTTCCTTCTCGGTGTGGCTGTGGCCCGTCATGTACTTGACGCACTCATACAGGCCGGCATAGCCAAGGCTGATGGTAGAGTATCCGCCCACGAGCAACTTATCGATCGTCTCGCCCTTCTTCAGACGCGCTAGGGCACCGTACTGCCAAAGAATCGGCGCGGCATCCGAAAGCGTGCCCATCAGGCGCTCATGACGGCACAGCAGAGCACGGTGGCACAGCTCAAGGCGCTCGTCGAAGATCTTCCAGAACTTGTCCATGTCCTGATGCGAGCTCAGCGCGACATCGGGCAGGTTGATGGTCACAACACCCTGGTTAAAGCGGCCATAGTACTTGGGTTTGGTCGGGTCATAGTTCAGCGCGTTGGCGACATTGTTAAAGCCGTTGCCCGAGCGGTCGGGCGTCAAGAAGCTGCGGCAACCCATGCAGGTGTAGCAATCGCCGTTGCCGGCGGTCTCGCCCTTCGACAGCTTGAGCTCGCGCATCTTCTTCTCGGAGATGTAGTCGGGCACCATGCGCTTGGCGGTGCACTTGGCAGCAAGCTGGGTCAGGTAGAAGTACGGGGAATTCTCGTGAACGTTATCGTCCTCGAGTACATAGATAAGCTTGGGGAATGCCGGGGTAATCCACACACCGGCTTCGTTCTTAACGCCTTCATAGCGTTGACGAAGCGTCTCCTCCACGATCATGGCAAGGTCGTGCTTCTCCTGGGGCGTACGGGCCTCATTGAGATACATAAAGACCGTCACGAACGGCGCCTGGCCATTGGTGGTCATAAGGGTCACGACCTGATACTGAATCGTCTGGACGCCGCGACGGATCTCGTCACGCAGACGGTCCTCAACGACCTCACGGACCTTTTCGGCAGATGCCGAAACACCGAGCTCCTCGAGCTCGCGGGCAACCTCGCCGCGAATCTTTTGACGGCTCACCTCAACAAAGGGGGCGAGATGGGTCAGCGAAATAGACTGGCCGCCGTACTGGGAGGAAGCAACCTGGGCGATAATCTGCGTCGCGATGTTGCAGGCAGTCGAGAAGCTATGCGGCTTCTCGATCAGCGTGCCCGAGATAACGGTGCCGTTCTGGAGCATATCCTCCAGGTTCACCAGGTCGCAGTTATGCATGTGCTGGGCAAAGTAGTCGGAATCGTGGAAGTGGATCAGGCCCTCGTTGTGGGCATCCACGATCTCCTGGGGCAGCAGCACGCGCTGAGTCAGGTCCTTGGAAATCTCGCCGGCCATGTAGTCGCGCTGAACGGAGTTGACGGTCGGGTTCTTGTTAGAGTTCTCCTGCTTGACCTCTTCGTTATTGCACTCGATCAACGACAGGATCTTGTCATCGGTCGTGTTCTTCTGGCGCTTCAGGCTCTGAACATAGCGATAGATGATGTAGTGGCGGGCGACCTCGTAGCAGTCGAGACGCATGATCTCGTCCTCGACCAAATCCTGGATCTCCTCGACCGAAACGGTGTGGCCCGCGTTCTCGCATGCCTCGGCGACGTTTTGCGCCGCATAAACCACCTGGCGGTCGGTTAGACGAGAGCTCTCCTCGACCTCCAAGTTTGCGGCGCGAATCGCATTGACGATCTTATCGATGTCAAAGACAACCTCGGTGCCGCTGCGCTTGATGATCTTCATCCTCTTGCCTCTTTCGCGTCGTAGTCTCATTGCGCTTCAGAGCCAAACGATGCCCGGCAGGGCTTGCCCCTGTCTTGCGGCGCCGTCGCGCAATCTGTGTTCTCGATAAACCATAGGTCCTCATGCGGACAATCCTCGCGGCCGATCAAGCGGCTCAAAGATCTATCCAAATGGGGCGAATAAGGTCCTCGTTCTCTGTCCGCCATCTATCATACGACAAAGAGGCATCTATATCCTGTATTCTTTTTTTAGGTCAAACACAACATATAGTGTTTCAGCAGGTCAAAGCAATTGGTCATTTTGCAGACGCATTAATTATGAGGGGCTCTTGGCAAGTCGGTAAAACGTTACCAACACGGCTACCTGCATGGCAGTTATAAAACCCCCTTAGTCAAGCCGCTGACAAATCCTACCAAAACCAAGCCGCTCGCGCCAAAAGAATCCAAAAGATTATGCTTGACCAACATGTTGCGGTCGTGCCTTGCCGAACCTCATGCAACCGCGGCACGAATCCTTGGAAGATATGTGTATGCAAACAGAGAAGATGAGAGTTTTCTCGGATGACTACTGAGAAGCATCCCAGAAGATCAAAAAACTCGAAATTTGGCGACACATTTGGCAACCAAAACAAAACAGCCCAGAGACATAGCCTCTGAGCTGCGAACATTTGGTGGGCGTTAGAAGATTTGAACTTCTGACCTCTTCCGTGTCAGGGAAGCGCTCTCCCCCTGAGCTAAACGCCCAAATGGAGCGGACAACGGGGCTCGAACCCGCGACCCCAACCTTGGCAAGGTTGTGCTCTACCAACTGAGCCATGTCCGCTTACGAGGATTAATCTTACGTGATACCCGCATCCTATGCAAGAACTTTTTTTAAAAAGTTTTGCGACGCCCTCGCGAACCTCGAGAAGGCATCAGCCACCACGGAAAGTGCAGGCAAACGCAAACTCGCCGCAAGAGGCCCCTACAACTCAGCGAGCATGATCCAGGCAGAGCTGTCCTGCGCGAGCCTGCCGTCTGCAAGCGGTGATGAAGTGAGCAGGACCCTGCCCGCCGGCAGCTCCACGGGTGCTGCACCGAAGTTCGTCACACACGCCCAGCCGTTATCGCGGCGATAGGCAATGACGCCGCCCTCAGCGCCCTCGGCACCATCCGCAAGACCGGTGTGCCCGTCAAGATCGAGCCACGCAAGATCGTTGGCGCACCCACGCAGCTTGCGCCGCAGCCAGAGGGCGTCACGATAGAGCGCAAGCATCGATGTCGGGTCCGTCTCTTCCCTATCGGCAGCGCAATCGGAAAACCATGCAGGCTGCGGCAGATGGGGTGCCGCATCGGCGTCCGCCGGTGAAAACCCAAACGATCCGCCCTGCGCGGGATCGTCCGCCGCCACCCACGGCAGGGGCACACGACAGCCGTCGCGCCCCTTCTCGCGCTTCGGTCCGCGCGTATTGGTCGCAGTAGGATCTTCGAGTGCAGCCCACGGAATGTCAGCCACCTCAAAAAGGCCGAGCTCCTCACCCTGATACACGTATGCCGAGCCCGGAAGCGCCAGCTCGAGCAAAAGGGCCGCCCGCGCGCGGCGCTCGCCGAGTTCACGGTCCTCGTCATAAGACGACCCGTCGCGTAAGAGCCAGTCGAGCGCAATCTGGTGGTAGCGCGTCGCCTTGATTTGCGGCAGGGCATAGCGCGTCGCCACGCGCGGCACGTCATGGTTGGAGAGTACCCAGGTCGAGGCAGAATTGGATTCGATAGCCGCCTTCAAGCCCTCCTCGATTGCAGCGTGCATGTCATCATAGGTCCAAGTGGCCTTGGCAAACTCAAAGTTGAATGTCTGGCCAAGCTCGCTGGGACGCGCGTAGAGATACTGGCGCTCGGGCAGCACCCACGCCTCGGCAACGGCGCTGCGTGGCGGATTATAGCGGTCGAACACGCGGCGCCACTCGCGATAGATCTCGTGAACCTCGTTGCGATCCCACAGCGGATGGGTGCCGTCGTCAACCATGTCATCGCCCTCGGCGAGATGCCACTGGTCGAGATCATCGCGGTCGAGATCCTTGGCGAGACCGTGTGCCACATCAATGCGAAAGCCATCGACGCCTCGATCGCTCCAAAACGCCAGAACATCGCAAAAGAACGCGCGAACCTCGGGGCATGACCAGTCAAAGTCCGGCTGCTCGGGCGTAAACATGTGCAGATACCACTGACCGTCCGCAACACGCGTCCAGGCGGGGCCGCCAAAGTTGGCATTCCAATTGGTGGGAGGCAGCTCGCCATGCTCGCCGCGACCATCGCGGAAGATATAGCGGGCGCGCTCGGGCGATCCGGGGCCGGCGGCAAGAGCGGCTTTGAACCAGGGGTGCTGGTTGGACGAATGGTTGGGCACGATGTCGACGATGACCTTGATGCCGCGCGTGTGAGCCGCGGCGATCATGTCATCGAAGTCGTCAAGCGAGCCGAGACGTTGGTCGACATCGCAGTAGTCCGCCACATCATAGCCGCCATCGACAAGAGGCGATGGGCAAAACGGGCTCAGCCAGATGGCCTCGATACCCAGCCGCTCAAGATAGTCCATCTGCTGGGTAATGCCCGCGATATCGCCCAAACCCGAACCAGTCGAGTCCTTAAACGAGCGCGGGTAGATCTGATAAATCGCGGCATCGGACATCCATGAGCGCGAAGAGGACTTTTCTGTAGCCATGGGATGAATCTCCCTTGCAACGAGGTTTTGCGAAATGCCCACGATGATACGCCCAAAGCTGACATTCACGGCAAACAACGCCGCAGCCACGCCCCAAAACGCTCGCTCCCTCTCGGGTTCGAGCCTCCTGGGACGAATCGATCGATTAGTGAAAAGAACGGAAGACTTACTCCCCGGCCACGACAGACACTATGACCCAATCCAGGGGCACGGAAACGACAGGAGCCCCCGCTCGTG